>NZ_MVOI01000015.1 GCF_002283555.1 Rubrivirga sp. SAORIC476
GTCGATCTCGTCGAAGCCCTTGGCGACGCCGCCCGACTTCTCGGCGAGCACCTTCGTGATCGCCGCCGTCAGCGTCGTCTTGCCGTGGTCGACGTGGCCGATCGTGCCCACGTTCACGTGGGGCTTGTTCCGCTGGAATTGTTCCTTCGCCATGGGTCTGTGTCGTTACTGCGCGCAGCGCAGGTTGAGGAGGTCACGGACGCGGCCGGAGCCGCAGAGCCTCCTCCCGGATTTGAACCGGGGACCCCTTCCTTACCATGGAAGTGCTCTACCACTGAGCTAAGGAGGCGATGTGCGGGATGGCCCCGCGGGGCCGTCTGGCCCTCAGAGCGGGAGACCGGGCTCGAACCGGCGACATTCACCTTGGAAGGGTGACGCTCTACCAACTGAGCTACTCCCGCAAAACCGACCGCGGACGCGCAGCCATGTGCCCGACTGCGTCGAGAACACGACTGCCGTCCGCAGACAGCTTCATCGTGGGCAGGGAAGGATTCGAACCTCCGTACTCGTATGAGAACAGATTTACAGTCTGTCGCCTTTAACCACTCGGCCACCTGCCCGGTGAAAGAACATGCGATGCTCGGATCGGAGCGCCCATCGGCGGAGCTGACGGAGGGACTCGAACCCACGACCTGCTGATTACAAATCAGCTGCTCTACCAACTGAGCTACGCCAGCAGCGCGGGCATCGCGAAGTGCGAAGCTAGCCCGGCCGGACGCCGGAGGTCAACCGCCGGAGGGGGGCAATGCGGCTCCGGGAGGGTCTCTTCGCGGTGAGTTCTTCGGTCGACGCCGCCAACGCCTGATTGTGACGCCCAGGAGGCACATCGCGAGAAGGGCCGTCACCACACGGCCGTACTGAGCGAGCCACTCCAGCAACCGGTCGTACTCGCGGCCGAGCAGCGCGCCTCCCCAGACCAGCAGCACGCTCCAGGCGATCGCGCTGACCGTGGCCCAGACCATCGTCGGCCTCCAGCGCAGCGCCGACGCGCCAGCCAGGAGGCCGATCACGGCCCGACCGCCTGCGAGGAACCGGTTGGCCGCGATCACCGCATAGCCCCACCGGTCCAGCCAGCCCTCCACCCTCGCCAGCGCACCGCGTGGAATCCAACGCCACCGCGTCGGGTCGTGGATGGCTACGCCCAGACGTCGTCCGGCAGCGAACACGGTCAGGAAGCCAGCTGCTCCCCCCAGCGACGCCAGCGCGACCGTCGGCCAGAACGAGAGCACGCCGAGCCCGACCAGGGACCCGCAGAGGACGATCACGGTGTCCCCCCAGATCGGCGGGACGAGGTTTTCGCCGTAGGCCACGCCCAGGAGCACCGCGTAAATCCCGACCGGCGGCAGTGCCTCCAGCCACGCGATGAAGTCGGGGACCCAGGTCTCCACCTTAGGCCTGGATCAAGAGACACACGGCGTGTGCCGCTGCGCCCTCGCCCGTCCCGACGAATCCCATCCCCTCCCCCGTCGTGGCCTTGACCGATACCTGCCCGAGGCCGACGCCCAACGCCGCAGCCAGCGTCTCGCGCATGGCGTCGATGTGGGACCGCAGCTTGGGCCGCTGCAGCACGACCGTCGCGTCCACGTTGCCGACGCCCCAGCCCGCCTCGGAGACTCGCTGCACGACCGCGCGAAGCAGGCCGATGCTGTCGGCCCCCTTCCACTCGGCGTCGGTATCCGGGAAGAGGGCTCCGATGTCGCCGAGGGCCGACGCCCCGAGGAGGGCGTCGATGATGGCGTGCGTCAGCACGTCGGCATCGGAGTGGCCGTCGAGGCCGACCTCGGAGGGCACGGTCACGCCGCCCAGGATCAGCGGGCGCCCTGCGACGAGGCGGTGAACGTCGTAACCGTGGCCGATGCGCATAGGGGTGGAGATGGGGACCCGCAAGATGACTCCGAAATGGGACCGCCGACCGAACATCGTACCAGTACGTCCTCACTCCTCACTCGCTGCCCAGTCCGGCCAGAGTGCCTCCGCCAGCTTCCAGTCCGAGGGGCGGGTCAGCTTCGTGTTGCGCGCGTCCCCCTCCACGATCCAGACCGGGTGCCCCGCATGCTGGAGCAGGCCGACCTCGTCCGTGGCGAGGTGCCCCGCCGCGTTGGCCGCCGCCCGTACGAGCCAGTCACGGCGCGCTCCCTGTGGGGTCTGCATGGCCCACAGCCCCTCCCGAGGCACCGTCGTCCCGAAGAGGGGTCCACGTCCTCCCTGGCGGAGGGTGTCGGCGACCGGCAGCGCCGCCGCGGCCGCGCCATGCGCGAGGACAGCCTGGAGGACAGATGCAATAACGGCCTGCGAGACGAACGGCCGAACGGCATCGTGCACGAGCACCGTCCGCACGGCTGGGGGCAGGGCGCGGACCCCGTGGGCCACGGACGCCTGTCGGCTCGGCCCTCCCGTCACCACGTCTGCCTCGGCACCGTACTCGGCCAGAAGCGCACGGGTGGCGGCCTCCTCCCCGACCGGGACCACCACCACGGCGACATTGACTGCGGGGTGCCGGTGGAACGCACGCAGTGTCTGCACCAGCACCGGAGCGCCTCCGAGGCGGCGGAACTGCTTCGGCGGCGCGCCTGCCTCCGCCATCCGAGACCCGGACCCGCCTGCGGGCAACACCACGCCCACGCTCGGGCCGGGCGGCGGACTCGCATCCGACGGGCCTCCCGCGTCCCGTACCCCGTGGCCCATCTCTACAACACCAGCATCGCGTCGCCGAACGAAAAGAGGCGGTACTCCTCGCGGATCGCGGTCTCGTATGCCTCCACCAGCAACTCGTAGCCCATGTAGGCCGCCACCATCATCATGCGCGGCGAGCGCGGCCGGTGGAAGTTGGTCAGCAGCCGGTCGGCGATGTGGAACGTGTGGATCGGGTAGATGAACTTGTCCGTCCAGCCCCGCCCCACCTTGAGCGTCTTCGCGGCGGACAGCGTGGACTCCATGGCGCGCAGCACCGTCGTCCCGCACGCGGTCACCGTGGCATCCGGGTCGGCCATGGCACGGTTGACGCGCTCGACGGCCTCCGGGCGGACCTCGAAGTACTCCGAGTCCATCCGGTGCTTCGAGAGGTCCTCGACCTCGACCGGCTGGAACGAGCCCAGCCCGAGGTGGAGCGTCACGTTGGCGACCTCACACCCCTTGTCCGTCATCGCCTGAAGCAGGTCGGGCGTGAAGTGGAGCCCGGCGGTCGGGGCAGCCACGGCCCCGCGGCGGCGCGCGAACAGCGTCTGGTAGCGGACCCGGTCGGCGGGCTCGGCTTTGCGGCGCAGGTACGGCGGGATCGGCGTCTCCCCGATCGCGTCGATGGCCTCGTAGAGAGCCTCCGGCGAGCCGTCGAACATGAACCGGAGCGTCCGCCCGCGGCTGGTGGTGTTGTCGATCACCTCGGCGGCGAGCGTGTCGCTGAAGACCAGTTTGTTGCCGACACGCACCTTCCGCGCAGGGTCCACGATGGAGTCCCAGAGGCGGTGCTCGGAGTTCAGTTCCCGGAGCAGAAACGCCTCGATCTTGGCGCCTGTGTTCTCCTTGATGCCGCGGAGCCGGGCCGGGAACACCATCGTGTCGTTGGCCACGAACACGTCCCCGGCGCCGAAGTACTCGGGAAGGTCGCGGACCGTCCGGTGCTCGATGGTGCCGCTGGCTCGGTCCACCACCATCAGCCGTGCGCTGTCCCGCGGTTCCGCGGGGTACGCCGCCACGAGTCCCTTGGGATACTCGAATCCGAAGTCGGACAGGCGAAGGGCGTGTTGCCGAAACGAGTGGTGAGCAACCTGCATGCGGAGCGGTTTCCGTGACGCGATGCGACCGCCGGGGCGGTCTGGGGAGGCACGGGCCGGCGGTGGGGACCGCCCGAATGCGCCTGAATATAGGGGCCTTACGAAGCCAGAGGGAGGCCGCCAGCCGTGGAGTCAGAGGGAAGGATGGTCCCCGTGACCTCTCCGAACCCGATTCGAAGGTCGCCTCGGACGGCTTCGCCGGAGAGCAGAACACGATCTCCATCGCGCAGGAACGTCCGGGTGTCGCCGTCCGGGAGGCTGAGGGGCCGGGTGCCGCGCCAGGAGAGTTCCAGGAACGATCCGTAGCTGCCGGGCTCCTCCCCACTGATCGTCCCCGACGCCATCAGGTCGCCGGGGCGCGCGTTGCAGCCGTTCACGGTGTGGTGGACGAGTTGCTGCTCGGGGCTCCAGTAGAGGTTCTTCGCGTTCGAGGTGGCCACGACGTGCGGGTCGGCGCCGGCCTCGCGCATCGCGGCCGTCTCCAACGCCACCGTCAGGTCGATGTCGAGGCTTCGCGGCTCGGGCTGGCGGAGGTACGGCAGCGGCTCGGGGTTGCCCGCCGACGCGTCCTGCGCCTCCCCCGGAATCCGGAACGGCTCCAACGCGGCGTACGGGACCACCCAGGGCGAGACCGAGGTGGCGAAGTTCTTGCCCAGGAAGGGCCCCAGCGGCACGTACTCCCACTTCTGGATGTCGCGCGCGCTCCAGTCGTTGACCAGCACGAAGCCGAAGATCTGCCGGCCTGCCTCGGCCATCGGGAGGGGCGATCCGAGGTCGTTGCCAGGCCCGACGAAGAAGCCGAGTTCCAGTTCGATGTCGAGCAGCTTCGACGGACCGAACACCGGCGGCGCGTCGTCGTCGGGCCGCTGCTGGCCGCTCGGACGGACGACATCGGTCCCGCTCACGACCACCGAGGACGCCCGGCCGTGGTAGCCCACCGGCAGGTGCAGCCAGTTCGGCATGAGGGCGTTCTCGGGCCCGCGAAACATGGTCCCGACGTTGGTCGCGTGCTGCCGCGACGAGTAGAAGTCGGTGTAGTCTCCGATCTCGGCCGGGAGGTGCATCGTCACGTCCGCGAGCGGGACGATGGCGTGCTCGCGCAGTGTCGCGGAGTCCCTGAGATCCGGCGCTCCATCCGCGCGCAGCAGATCCTGCAGGCGGGAGCGGACGGCATCCCACGCGTCAGCCCCGAGCGCCATGAAGGCGTTCAGCGACGCGTGGCTGAACACGGGCCCGCGCCCGGCCCCGGCAGCGGCGATCAGACCGTGCTGTTCCAGCACATCGAGGTCCACCACCCAGTCGCCGAGGCGGACGCCCACGCGGGCAGGGTGGCCGGCTGTCGAGAAGACGCCATACGGCAAGTTGGCGAGGCCGAAGCCGGAGTCGGAAGCGAGGTCGAGAAAGGGAGTCATCAGAAAAGGTGAGCCGGCGGTCGGGAGGGCCCGACGGAAAAGAGAACGGGGGCCTGGCGCACACCCTGAACACCGGAAGGCGTCTCCAGGAGTGTCACGGGCCAGGGAGGCGTCGGCTCCGGATCTAGATCCAGCCGAGCGCGCGGAGGTCGTCGATGGGCTCGTCGAAGGAGCACGAGCCGAAGCTGAGTGCAGCCTGCTGGCGCGCATCGGCGACCTCGGCCGCCGATGCGCGCAGCGACCGCCACTGGAGATCGTCGCCGGCGGACCACGCGGAGGCGTCGTCGTCGGCCAGGATCTCGGCGAGGTCGTCCGGTCCGAGGCTGTGGAGGCGGGCGAGCGCCGCGCCCCCGAAGACACCCAGGAAGCCGAACATCCGCGCCCCGACCGCCTCGTCGTCGTTGGGGAGCGGGTGATGGAGGCCCGCGGTCGCCTTGAAGGGAGCGCCCGCCCGCAGCGCATCCGTCAGGGCAGTCGCGAGCGTCTCGACGCCAGGCACGAGGTCCGGCGTCACCCCGCCGCAGCGGAACTTGAGCGCGAACGAGGGCCGCCCCGCTCGCCCGTTGGCATCGGCGACGGCCTGCGCGGCTGGAGCGACGCTGTCGGGCGCGTCGAGAACCGGCACTTCGAGGGCAGCCCGCGGCGCGGCGCCCGTGCCGAAGGCGTCGTCCAGCGCGCCCAGCATCCCGGCGAGCGCGTCCGCGTCACGAGCGAGATCGGCGGGCAGCTTCAACTCGAACCGGTCGCACCGGAGACGGTCGGGGTGGGCCGCCTCGGTGGCGCGGGCGGCGTCGAGCGTCCGTCGCGCGGCGCCGAGCCAGTCGTCGCCCTCCGGGGGCAGCCCGAGGACGGAGAGCGCCCACGGACCGGAGACCTGTGCCTCGTCCATCGCCTCCACCAGCGCGCCGAGGCGGCTGGCCGGGAGGATGAAGCGAGCGAGCAGGCCCGCCTCGGCGCTGCGCCGGTGCCGGGCGTAGGCCGCGACGGCGGGCGGCAGGTCGAGCGAGGCGGGCGGAAACAGGCCCGCGTAGTCGATGAGGCCGTCGGTGAGGGCGTGCGCGGCGGGAGTCATGGATAAGAAGCCTGTGGAGGACGGGCGAAGCCGGACCCAGGCGGTAGGTTGGGCGTGGAAGGGTACGACCCACCCGACCCGCCTCGTGATCCCCCGAGGCGCTTCTCCCGCGTTTCCGCCCGCCACCTCATCATGCCCTCACGCATCCCCACTCTCCTCCTCGCCCTCGTGTTCGCCCTCCTCGCGGGCGGAGCCGACGGCTGCTCCAGCGACCCCAACGTCGAAGGCGCCAAGCTCGACCTCCGCAACGGCGACTACGAGCGCGCGCTCGAGAACATCGACGAGGCCCTCGCCACCAACCCGGACAATGTCGAGGCGCTCCAGCTGCGCGTCGAGATCCTCCGCCAGCAGTACGAGAACACGCCGGGCGCCCAGCCCAAGGCAGCCTTCCTGGCGGCCAACTTCGACGACATGGTCTCGACCGCCGAGCGCGCTGCGTCACTCGCGCCGGATGACCCGACCAACGAGACGGTCAACCTGTCGCTCTGGGTGCTCGCCATCAACGCGGGCAACGAGCTGATCCGCGACCCGCAGGCGGATGTCGCCGATGCGATCGGCTACTTCCAGCGCTCCACGCAGCTCGTGCCGGACTCGTCGCAGGGGTACCTCGGCCTCGGCCTTGCCAACCTCCGCACCGGCGACGCCGCTCAGGCGCTCGCGCCGCTGGAGCGCGGCGTCGAGGTCGCTCCGGACGACCCGATCCTGGCCTACTACTACGGCCGCGCCCTCGTCCTCTCCGACCGTCCCTCGGACGCCGTCACGTTCCTCGAAGGCGCCCAGTCGCGCTTCCCCGAGGACGAGGACGTGCAGACGATGCTCTTGAACGCCTACACGCTCGCCGGTCAGACCGACCAGGCCATCGACCGCTACGCGGCCGTCGTCGACCAGCAGCCGACCAACCCGACGTACCGCTACAACTACGGCGCGCTCCTGCTCCAGGCCGAGCGCTACGACGAGGCCGTCGAGCAGCTCACCGAGGCGACCCGGCTCGCGCCTGACAACTCGGACGCGTTCTACAACCTCGGCGCGGCCTTCCAGAACCGCGCGGCGGCTCTCAACGAGCAGTACATCGCCGACCCGGAGGCCGACGGGGCGGACGCGCTCATCGAGCAGCGCAACGAGAACCTGGAGATGTCTGTCGCTCCGCTGATGCAGGCGCGCACGCTCTCCGCGGGCACCGAGGACGAGGCGGGCGTCTGCGACGCGCTCTTCCGCGTCTACACGCAGCTCAACCGCGTCGACGAGGCCCAGGCCGTCTCGGAGTGCGCCGGCATCTCGATGAACTAAGGTCCGACTCCGGATCGCCTGACCCCGCGGGGGCGTGGTTCGCCGCGCCCCCGCTTCTGTTTCCCCCTGCCCCTCATGTCCGACTCCCTCTCCCTCGGCGCCGACGCCCCCGGCTTGGCTGACGCCGACTTTCAGTTCGGCACCCGCGCCATCCACGCGGGCCAGCAGCCTGACCCGACCACCGGCGCCATCATGACGCCGGTCTTCCAGACCAGCACCTACGTCCAGGAGGCGCCGGACGTCCACAAGGGCTACGACTACGCCCGCGTCGGCAACCCGACCCGGACAGCTCTGGAGGAGAACCTCGCGTCGCTGGAAGGCGCTGCCCACGGCATCGCGTTCGCGTCCGGCGTCGCAGGCATCGATGCCATCCTGCGGCGGCTCCGCCCCGGCGACCACGTCGTCTCGACGAGCGACCTCTACGGCGGGACCTACCGCCTGATGACGCAGATCCACCAGCCGATGGGCGTGGAGTTCACGTTCGTCGACCTCGCCTCGCCCGACGCGCTCGCCGACGCGATGACAGACGCGACGAAGCTGGTCTGGATCGAGACGCCGACCAACCCGCTGCTCCGCATCTACGACATCGAGGCGCTGTCGGCGGTCGCCCACGACGGCGGTGCGAGCGTCGCCGTCGACAACACATTCGCGAGCCCGTACCTCCAGCAGCCGCTGGCCCTCGGCGCCGACCTCGTGCTGCACTCCACCACGAAGTACATCGGTGGCCACTCCGACGTGATCGGCGGCGCCGTGCTCACGTCCGACGAGGACTGGACCGAGCACCTTCGCTTCCAGATCAAGTCGGTCGGCGCGGCGCCCGCGCCCCAGGACTGCTTCCTGCTGCTCCGGTCCACCAAGACCCTGCACCTCCGCATGGAGCGCCACTGTGCCAACGCACGGGCGGTCGCCGAGTACCTCCGCGGTCACGACGCCGTCGCCCGTGTCCTGTACCCGGGCTTCGAGGATCACCCCGGCCACGCCATCGCAGCCAAGCAGATGCACGACTTCGGCGGCATGGTGTCGCTCGTCCTCGCCGACGATACCCTCGACACAGCCGTCCGCTTCATGCAGTCCACGAAGCTGTTCTCCCTGGCCGAGAGCCTCGGCGGCGTCGAGAGCCTCGTCTCCCACCCCGCATCGATGACGCACGGCTCGATCCCGGCGGAGGTGCGTCGCGCGGCGGGCCTGCCCGACAGCCTCGTGCGCCTCAGCGTCGGCGTGGAGGACGAGGCGGACCTGATCGCGGACCTGGACCAGGCCCTCGCGACGGTCCACGACTCGGCCGTCTCCGCGTAGCGCCGGGTGCCCAGACCAGACGCGGGGCGCACGCTCCGGGAGGGTGCCCGCCCTGCGTCTGGTACGGATGTCACAGGAGAGCCGATAACACTCCGGTTACCTTCGCGTCTCCCTCCGACGTGCCCGACGTGCCCTCCCCTTCCCCGACCGTTCTCGAAGAGCCCGCTCCGGTGGCCCCCCCTCCGGCGCCGAAGCGGCGCGTCAACGACATCCTGCTGGGTCGCTTCGAGCGCTGGGCGCTGCCGCGCATGGCCGCCCGGCTGCCGGACTGGATGACGCCGGACGGGCTGACGAGCATCGCCATCGTGGGGTCGTTCCTGTCAGCCGTCGCCTACGGTCTGGCTGGCTCGAACCCCGTCTGGCTCCATGTCGCGTCGCTGGGTCTCGTGATCCACTGGTGGGGTGACAGCCTCGACGGCACGCTGGCCCGCGTTCGCCAGATCCGTCGCGAGAAGTACGGCTTCTTCGTCGACCACCAGGCGGACGCCATCTCGACGGTCGCCCTGTGCGTGGGCCTCGGGGCCGGTGGGCTCCTGAAGATGGAGATCGCCCTGGCCGTCTGCGTGGGCGTGCTCATGCTGATGTTGCTCGTCAACATGGTGACGATCGCGCGGGACGTATTCAAAATCTCGTTCGGCCTCCTCGGGCCGACCGAGCTCCGGCTGATCGCCATCGGCTTCAACACGCTTGCGTGGGCCGCCGGTCCGCGCGAGTGGGCCGCCTTCGGCACCACCTGGACGCTCTTCGACGCACTCGGTGTTCTCAGCGTCGTCCTGCTGGCGGTCGTATACCTCGTCGGCCTCGTGCGTGAGACGCGCCTGATCGGCCGCCTCGACCCGACGCCCGAGGCAGGGCAGGACGGCATTCCCTACGACCCGACCGGGCAGGAGCGGACCGACTGAATCGTGCCGCCGCCGGCGCCTCTCAAACGGATGAGTCCACGCCGCTCTCCACGACGGAGACCGCATCCCCCGGACGGACGATGCCTTCGGTCAGCACGCGAGCGTACCAGCGGGTCTCGTCGGGCGCTCGGTCCGGCTTGATGCGCTTGAACGCCCGGTCTGCGAAGAACGCCGCGATGGTATTGCAGGGCTCGACGCGCTGGGTCAACTGGAGCCGCGCCTCTCCCACGTCCAGCACATCGCCGACCTCCAGTGCCGGCCAGTCGAGCCCCGATACGGTCAGGTTCTCGCCGATGGCGCCCGGGAAGATCGGGTGCCCCTCCGCTTGAAGCGCCTGGATCAGTTCCAGCGAGAACAGGCAGACGGCCCGCTCGGGGCCTCCATGCACCTTCGGGTGGTTGACGCTGTCGCCGCTCAGCCCCTCGCGGCCGACATGAGCTTCGGCTACGGCGAGCTTCGGGACCCCACCGGGAGACGTGTTGACCTGGAGGACAGTGGGCATGGAGGCGTGAGGCGTGAGGCGTGAGGCGTGAGGCGTGAGGCGAAGATGCCCACCTCGGCACGCGCGCGCCACCTCAGACTACCGCGCCCGGTTGACCGTCCAGTCGTAGGCGAATGTCACCGTCCGGTCCCTCCGGAGTTGGGCGGCCGTCTTGCCCGCCAGCCGCGACCGGAGCGACGACGCCCGCGAGGCGGGCATGGCGGCGAGCAGCACATCCCCGACGGGCCGAGCGGCCTCGAAGTCGTCTGCGAACCAGTCGAACAGGGACGACAGCACGAGTCGGCGGCCGTCAAGGCGAGCAGCGCGGGCCGACCCGGCGAACGCACGGAAGCGGGCGTCGAGGTCGGCGTCGAGCGACGAGGCGCGAAAGGCGCGACCAGCGAGCGGCGGGCACGAGACCGCGGCGCAGTTCAGCGCGGCGTGGATGCGGTAGTCGACCCGGCTCGGCCGCAGGCGCCCCAGCGCGGCCGGGACCGCGGCCCCATTCACCCGCGACTGCCGGCGCAGGACGCCATGCTCCAACTGGTCGAGCGTCATCCGCAAGCCTGCGACCGCGACCGGCTGCCGGAAGAACGCCCCGAAGAGATCCTGCCGTTCGAGGTTCGTCGCCCGCGGCGAGGCGAGGACGCGCGCCAGCACGTGGGCGTTGTAGGCGTTGACCAGGAACGCCGTCTTCTGAGCGTCCGAGCGGAGCGCGGCGGGGTCCTGCGAGGCGACGGCTGCCAGCGCCGCGTCGAGGTCGGCACGATGGAGCGACGCGAGGCGAGCGTAGTCCACTCGCCCATCGGACTGGACGACGCCTGCGAGGACGCGCGTCAGCGGCGCCTCGACAGACGCCTGGGACGCGGCCGCCCCGGAGAGCAGGAGGACGAGGACGGCAACGAGCGGGAAGCGGATCATGCCCCTCGAACGCGCCCGAGGCGCGCGGTCTTACTCGCTGTCCGGAAGCGTCCGGGCGGGTCCTACGCGGCCGACCATGCGGACCCGCTTGACGGGCTCGTCTGCGTCGGTGGTGTGCAGGACGATCTCGACCGAGACCGCGCCATCCACGGCGAGCGCGGCGGGGTCGGCGATGGAGACGAACAGGCCGCCGAGATGATCGGGAAAGAACGGACGCGGCGGCGCCGCCACCTCCACGCCCTCGGGCGCCTCGACGCGCTCGATGCGCACGGGCCGGTCTCCCGCGTTGGCGAACTGGAATGCCGCCTGGAGCGGCTCGCCGAGTGGCGCCTCTCCCCCATCCGCCTCCAGATGATCGAACGCGAGCGACCCGATGCGCTCCCCGATGTCGGCCAGCGCAGGGCGGACGACGCCGGTGATGCGGAGCGTCACCGCCGACGGCTCGGCGCCCTCCGCCACCACGGAAACCGTCTTCTCGAAGTCGCCCGGCCGGCCGTCGGGGTCGTACACGACGCGTACCTCACCCGTTGCGCCCGGCGCGACGGCCTCGCTCGTCCAATCCGGCGTGGTGCAACCGCAGGCGGCGTGGACCTCCGTCAGTTGCAGCGGCGCGTCGCCCGCGTTCGTGAAGTGGAACGTGTGGTCCGCCGGTCCGTCGGCCTCGGCGATGGCGCCGAAGTCGTGGACGGGCGCCTCGAACACGAGCCGCGCCTGCGCCTGGCTGGGGAGCGAGGCGAGGACGGCGAGAAACAGCAGAAGAGGAATGCGAGTCATCGGTCAGTACGCGAGGAGATCGCGGGCGGCGGCGAGCACGTCGTCGTCCTGTGGGAGGACGGCCTTCTCCAGCGCGTCGGCGTAGGGGATGGACGAGAACGCCCCGGCGACCCGCTTGACCGGGGCATCGAGGTGGCCGAAGGCCGCGTCGGAGACCTGGGCGGCCACCTCGGCGCCGAAGCCCATGAACTCGTGATCCTCGTAGGCGACGAGCACGCGGCCCGTCTTGCGCGCCGACGCGAGCACGGTCTCGCGGTCGAACGGCAGGATCGAGCGCACGTCGACGACCTCGACCGACACGCCCTCCTTCTCCAGCGCCTTGGCCACGTTGAGCGCCTTGTACACGATGGCGCCCCACGTCACGATGGTCAGGTCGGTGCCCTCGCGGGCGACCACCGCCTTGCCTAGCGGCACGAGGTACTCGGCGTGCGGCTCGGGGCGCCGCGCCGGACCCTGGCGGTAGAGCGCCTTGTGCTCCAGGAAAATGACCGGGTCCTGCCCGCGGATGGCCGTCTTCAATAGACCCTTCGCGTCGGCCGCGTTGGACGGCATCACGACATGGAGACCGGGCCAGTGGCTGAACATCGCCTCGACGTTCTGGCTGTGGCACAGGCCGCCGTGGATGTAGCCACCGCACGGCACGCGGAGGACCATCGGGTTGGCCCACGTCCCGTTGGAGCGGTAGCGCATCGACGCGACCTGGTTCCGGAGCGGCTGCATGCCGGGCCAGATGTAGTCGGCGAACTGGATCTCCACGACAGGCATGTAACCGGACGCGGCCAGTCCGACAGCGCTCCCGATCACGGAGTGCTCGGCGAGCGGGCTGTTGAAGCAGCGGTGCCGACCGTGCTTCTCGGTGAGTCCGCGCGTGGCAGTGAACACGCCACCCTTGCCGCCTCCCACGTCCTCGCCGTAAACGAGAACCCGCTCGTCGCGGGCCATTTCCTCGTCGAGCGCGTGGTTGATGGCGTCCACCATCACGATCAGGTCGCCGGTCTCACCGTCGACCTCGTACTGCCGCTCGTCCGGCCCCTCGTAGTACACGTGACGGAGGGCGTCCGACGGGTCCGGGTCAGGCTCGGCCTCGACGGCTCGCGCCAGGCGGTCGATCTCGGCCGCGATGTCCACCTGCATCGCCTCGATCTCGTCCTCGGTGAGGATGCCCGCCTCGACGAGGCGCGCGGCGAGGCGCGGGATCGGGTCGCGGGCGGCGTCGGCCTCGATGGCCTCGGCCTCGCGGTATTTGCGGTGGTCGTCCGACGACGAGTGCGGCAGCAGGCGGACGAGGTCGGCATGGAGCGCGACCGGCCCGTGCCCGGCGCGGATGTGGTCCATCGCGGCACGCGCCGCCGCGACCGACTGGAAGAAGTCGGTGCCGTCGTACCGGATCCGCTGGAGCCCGGCGTAGCCGCCGAGGAGGTGCCAGATCGAGCCGCCCGCGGTCTGCTCATCCACCGGGACCGAGATCGCGAACTTGTTGTCCTGCACGTGGAAGAGCACCGGCAGCGCCTCACGCGCGGCCCAGTTGAGTGCCTCGTGGAAAGCGCCCTGGCTCGTGGAGCCCTCGCCACCAGAGACGTAGACCGCGCGGCTCGACGCACCGTCCGACACCGCCTCGGCATCCTCGCGCTTGACGCCCAGCGCGAAGCCGACCGCGGGCACGTACTGTGCGGCCACCGACGACGACGTGGACAGGATGTTGAGATCGCGGTGCCCGAAGTGCTCAGGCATCTGGCGCCCGCCGCCGAACACGTCGGCCGCCTTGCCGAAGTGGGCGCGGAGCACCTCCGTCGGCGTCACGCCGACCGTGAGCGCCGTGGCGAGGTCGCGGTAGTAGAAGCAGAACCAGTCCTTGCCGCCCTCGAAGTGACGCGCGACGGCGATCTGGCTCGCCTCGTGCCCGGCGGACCCGATGTGGAAGAAGCCCTTCCCCTGCTTCAGCAGGGTCAGCATCTTCTGGTCGAGACGCCGCGAGACCATCATCGTGCGGAGAGCCTGGCGCAGTTCCTCAGGCTCAAAGTCCTCCGGGCCGAGGGTCGGGACTTCCAGGGTGCCCTCGGGGCTCCCGAGGCCAGGCGCGTCGGCCTTCTCTGCGTCAGCCTGAGCCTCGAACGCGTCGTCGACGGCGTCGGTGGTCGCTGCGGTCTCTTCGGTCTCGGCGGTCGCTTGAATCACAGGAGGGTGGGTCGTCGGTGTGGCCACGCCCGCCTCGGCGGTCGGCAGCTCCACCGCATTCGGTTCGGCGTCGGGGAGGGCCACGTCGGCGTCGGGCATCGTCTCCACCGACGTGGCGGGAAGGAAGGTCGGGATGTCACTGTCGAGCGCCTCCTGCTCGGCCGCGGTCGCGTCCGTTGGCAACACCTCAGACGCCGAGGCGTCCGGGGTGGCGCTCGTGGCTTCGGTCATCGTGAACGCGTCGAAAGAGAGCGCCTCCGAAGCGATGGGCTCGCCGACGGAAGGCTCCGCTCCGGAGTCCTTCGGCAGGGTCGCGCCCTCTCCGAGGCCGTCGAATCCGGCGGCGGGCAGGGCATCGGCGTCCTGCAGGCCGGTGAAGGCGTCGTCGGAGTCTGCCTGGGCGAAGTCGCCCTCAGCCACCGTCCAGTCCGTGTCGAGGGCCTGAGCGGACGCCGGCGCGTCTTCAGCCTCAGCATCGGGAGCCGACGAGCCCGTCTCCGACACCGCGTCGACAGGAAGCGCTTCCAGGTTCTCGCTCATCATCGGCGCGGCGGCGTCCAGGTCACCGGGGACCGGCTCGGGCACATCGCCGGCAGCCCAGACGAAGGCCGGAGTCTCCGCCTCGGGCGTGGGCACGTCGGACACGAACTCGGACGCATCGGCGCGGACGAGCGCGTCGAGGGCATCGTCGTCGACACCACCGGTGCCGAACGACTCCGGGGCGAGGTCATGGGCGCGCGCACTGCCGTCGCCGGGCTCGTCCCCCGAACGGGGCACGTCATCCTCGGGGCTCAGGAACGTCCGCATCGAGAAGCGCGAGCGGGAGTCGTCGGGGCGGCGGTCGTCGGAGGCCATGATGGAGCAGGAAGGGACAAAAAGAAGTGTGCGACGCGCAGCCTCGGACAGGGGGCAACGGACGCCGGAAAGATACGAGGCGCTGCAACGCGTCCCGGCCGGGTCCGGTGCCCCGCGCCTCACGAAACCCCGCTGTGCCATGCCGAAACGGGCCTCCATTCGGAATTGACACCTACGCCCCCTAGATTGCGGCCTCCTCGTCCCCCCACCGAGATGCCTGCTGCCCGATGGCTGACCGCCGTGCTGGCGGTCCTGTTCGTGGTGCCCGTCGCCGGCGCCCAGCCCCTGCGCCTGAGCGCGAGCAGCCCCCGCGTGCTGTTCAGCGTCTCAGACTCGGTCAAGACCGACCGCGGCGTCCGCGAGCGCGTCACGCGGACGGTGACCTACGACCCCGTCGCGGGCACGACGACCGACCGCACCACGGGCACGGACGGGCACGTCTTTCGAGAGTCGGTTCGGATGTCGTCCGTGATCGCCCCGACGCCCGACGAGGCCGAGGCCGCGCGCACGCTCACGGCCTCGCACTCGGACATCGCGCCCCTGATCGCTGGTGCACGCGGGACGGTCCACGTCGAGGGCGGCTTCCCGCTCGTCCGCGAGGACGGCCACCCGTGCGGCCCCGGCGGGCGCTGCGTGTTGATGGATGTGTTCGAGACGACCCCCGGCCGGCCCGCGGAGCGTCTTCGCTACGTGATCGTCGACCTCCGCACGCTCCGCGTCCTCGACGCCGATGCCGACCCCGAGGCGGACACCAACCTCGCCCACCCGGCTGCGCGTCGGCAGTCCCGCTTGTAGCCATGTTCCGACACTCCCGCATCGGGCCGGTCGCCCTGCTCGGCCTCGGCCTGCTCCTGGCCCCGGCCGCCCTCGCCCAGATCGAGTTGACGGAGGGCACGTGCCAGACCAGCAGCCGGTATTTCGAAGGGCCCCCGGAGCCGACCGTCCCCAACGGCCACATCGCCTGGCCGGCGGACGCTCCACTCTGGGAGTTCGACCTGTACCGCCCCGCCAACCGGACCTCGCTCAACGGCGGCGGGCTCGAACTCCGCGACGTGTTTTACCGGGGGCGGCTCGTGTTCGCGCGGGCGAGCGTGCCCGTCCTCAACGTCGAGTACGACGAGGGCGGCTGCGGCTGCTTCCGCGACTGGCAGGACGAAGAAGCCCTCATCGACGTAGGCGCCGACGCCGTGCTGACGCTCCCCTGCCTCGCCCAGGCTCAGCCGGGCGCGGTGCAGACGGCGTGCGAGGCCAACGGTCCCGCCAACCCGACCCCCGGAGGCGACGTGGGCGACTTCACGGGCGTCTCGGTCGAGGACTACGGCGACGAGCTGGTGCTGACCGCCCACATGCAGGCCGGCTGGTACCGGTACCGGATGAAGTGGCACCTCTATGCCGACGGCCGCATCTGGCCCGAGTTCTCGTTCGCCGCCGCGGACGCGATCTGCACCCAGACCGGTCACCGCCACCACGCCTACTGGCGCTTCGACTTCGACCTCGACGGGACGCCGGACAACGATGTCATTCGGGAGCACCCGACACCGGGCAGCACCGGGCTCCGCTTCACGACCGAGGCCTCGCGGCTCCTCGCGGGCGCCGCGGACCCGACCTACTTCAGCATCGTCGACGCCGACACAGGCATCGGGTATGAGATCCACCCTGGCGAGGAGGACCGGCGCCTCCCGGCAGACGTGTTTTCCAAGACCGACGTGCTCGTCCTCCGCTACAAGATGGACGAGATCGACGACGGCCAGACCGTCTCGACCGGGTGCGCCTTCGAGTTCGAACCGTTCGTGGACGCAGAGTCCATCGAGAACGAGGACACGGTCTTCTGGATTCGGTCGGGCGCGCTGCACAGCGAGGGCCAGCCGTATGAGTGCGACATCGTCGGCCCGATGCTGAGACCCATCGGGTTCAACGTGTCGACCGTGCCGGGTGTCGTCGGGGTCGAGTTCGAGTCGGCGCGGCCAAACCCGTTCCAGGGTGCCACGACGAGCCGCTTCCGGGTCGAGACCACGCAGCCGGTCCGAGCCGAGCTGTACGATCTCGCAGGTCGGCGCGTGCAGATCCTGTTCGACGGCATCGCGCCGCGCGGCGAGTGGCAGACGATCCGCATCGATGGCCGTGAGTTGCCCGCAGGCACGTACGTCGTCCGCCTTCGCGGCGAGACCGCCCGGGGGACGACACGCGTCGTGCTGGTGCGCTAGATGCGCGCGGACCTCATCGTGGTCGGCGGCGGCCTCGTCGGGCTGGCGACGGCACGCGCGGCGCTGGCGGCACGTCCCGGCCTCCGCGTCACTGTGGTCGAGAAGGAGCCCGCCGTCGGGCGCCACCAGTCGAGCCGCAACTCGGGCGTGCTCCACGCGGGGCTCTACTACCGGCCCGGCAGCCGCAAGGCCGCGCTCTGCCAAGCGGGCAAGGCGCGGATGGAGGCCTTCTGCGACGCCGAGGGCATCCCGTTCGTCCGCTCCGGAAAGGTGGTCGTGGCCGTCGACGCCTCCGAGGTGCCCCGTCTCGACGCGCTGCAAGAGCGGGCCGCCCAGAACGGCGTGGCCGTCGAGCGGCTGGACGCCGACGGACTCCGGGAGCACGAACCCCACGCGGCGGGCGTCGCCGCGCTCTGGGTGCCGTCCACCGGCGTGACCGATTTCGGTGCCGTGGCCGACCGCATGGCGCTCCGCCTGCTGGAGGCGGGCGCGGAGTTGCGCACCGGCACGTCGGTGGTGGGCGGACGCGAGACGGCTGCGGGCGTGGTCGTGGAAACCGACCGCGGCCCTATCGAAGCGCGTGCGCTCGTGACCTGCGCGGGCCTCTGGGCCGACCGCGTCGCGAAGCAGTTCGGCGCCCGGCCGTCCGTGGAGCTGGTCCCCTTCCGAGGCGAGTACGTCGCGCTCCGCCCCGCGGCGGCCGGCCTCGTGCACGGGCTGATCTACCCGGTGCCGGACCCCGCCCTCCCCTTCCTCGGCGTTCACCTCACGCGCCGCATCGATGGGACCGTGGACGCCGGGCCGAGCGCGGCGCTGGCGTTCGCCCGCGACGGCTACCGTCTCCGCGACGATCGCCTGGGCGACCTCGGCGAGGCGCTCGGGTCGGTTGCGTTCCGGCGGCTCGCGCGGCGGCACCTGCGCTCCGGGCTCGGCGAGCTGGGCCGGTCGCTGAGCCTGCGCGTGTTCTGGAACGCTGCACGGCGGCTCGTCCCGGAGTTGGCGCTCGACGACCTCGTCCGCGCCCCGTCCGGCGTCCGCGCTCAGGCCCTCCACCCTGACGGCACGCTGGCGGACGACTTCGTCATCGAGTCCACTGCGCGGGCGGTCCACGTGATCAACGCGCCCAGCCCGGCGGCGACGGCGTCCCTCGCGGTCGGGGAGGTGATCGCGGAGCAGGTCCTCGCCCGGCTGTAAGGGGCACCTGCGACGTGATCTCCGACGGGTCCGGCTGCGAGCCAGCCCGGCCACTCCCCCCTTCCGGCGGTCAGGGACTGGCAGGCCCGACGTCGAGCGTGCCGGCGGCCCGCTCCTGTATCGCCCGTTTTTCGTCTTCCGAGAAGCTCGCCCAGTGACGGTCGTCCAGCGCGCCGACGAGGGCATAGAGCAGGTGCCGCGTCGCGCCCGCATAGCGGTGCCGGACCATCCGATAGGCCATCACTGCGCCTACCTCGCGGAGGTCGTCGGCGGAGTGGATGCCTACGTCGGCGAGCATCCAGTCGGAGACCGGCCCCAGGTTGCGGAGGCTCGACGGGAGGGCCACGCGACCTATGCGGGTGGCGGGCCGAGGCGGTCGACGAGGTGGTCGAAGCCCTCGGGGTCGTCCGCGGCGCGGCGCTGGAAGGCCATCGTCCAGTCGCCGAAGGTGCGCTGCCGGATCGCTCCCTCCATCTTGACCTCCACGTTCACGTGTCGCGTCGCCGGGAGGATGCGTTGCTCGAACACGTCGCGCACGGCGTCTCGCGGTCCCTCGATCCGCTGGACGAAGGTGCCGGGACGCTCCTCGGCCACGGGGTCCTCGTAGGCGAGGAAGCCGGTCACGCCGAGGCGGCGGTTGTAGGCGCGCGACACCTCCAGGAGGGTGTCCAGTTCGGCCTCCGTGAACGGGCTGACCGCCTCGGAGACGTAGACGAGGGCGTAGAGATCGTCCACAGCTCAGGCGGTTTCCGTGCGCGCGCTCACCGCCGCGCCGTCGCCACCGGGCACCGACTCGGCGAGCGGCAGTTCGAACCAGAAGCGCGTGCCTCGGTTCTTGGTGCTCTCGACGTGGATCGTCGAGCCGTGCGCTTCGAGGATCTGGCGGACGATGGCGAGGCCGAGCCCGGTGCCCCCCTCCTTGCGCGAACGCGCCGTGTCGACCCTGTAGAAGCGCTCGAAGATGCGGTCGAGGTGCTCCTCGGGGATGCCGCGGCCCGTGTCGACGACCTCCACGCGCGCCTTGTCCATGTGGCGGCGCATCCGGCAGCGTACCGACCCTTCGTCGGAATACGCGATGGCGTTGTCGATCAGGTTGGTCAGCACCTGCCGGATCCGGTTGCGGTCGGCCACGACCAGCAGCGGGTCGTTGGCGTAGGTCAGTTCCAGCCCCTTCGCCTCGGCCTTCGGGTCGAGCATCTCCCCGATCTCGCCGATGAGGTCCTGGAGGTCGAACTCGGTCGGGCGGATCGAGTCCTCACGGTACTCCAGCTTGGCGATCTCGATCAGGTCCGAGAACAGGCTGTTGAGGCGCTGAAGGTTCGCCAACCCCTTCTGAGCGTAGCGTTTGCGCTGTTCGGTGGGTAGCGTGTCTGAGCCGAGCGCTTCGAGGTAGCCGAAGACGGCGAAGATGGGGTTCTTCACCTCGTGGCTCACGTTGCCGATGAACTCGTTCTGGATGCGCTGCATCCGCCGGAGTTCGTGGATGTCCGCCCGGAACCGGCCCGCCATGTGGTTCAGGCTGCGGGCGAGGTCCTGAAACTCGGCAGCGCGCGTGCGGACCGTGATGCGGCCGTCGAGGTCGCCTTCGTTGATCTGCTGCGCGCTCCGGGTGATCGCCGTCAGCGGGCGCGTGACCTGACGGGCGGCCGTCCACGCGCCGACGAGCGCCGTCAGCAGCGCCAGCACCATGCCCACCGCCAGCGCCGCCTGGAGCGACTGGATGGCCCGGAGCAGTTGCGGCACTGGCTCTCCGATGCGGACGATCAGGCCCGACTCGGGCCGCACGAGCGCCATGTGGAGTTGCATGCCTCCATCGACGCCCCGCCGCTCGGCGAAGCCGACCTGGTCGTCTGCGGCGAGTGCCTCGACCACCTCCTCGCGCTCGAAGAACGGGGTCGGGTCGCCGCCGAGGTCGGCAGAGGGCCCGAAGTCGCCGATGACCTCGTCGCGGGTGGCGATCCCGACATCGACCTGCGTCAGCTCAGCGATTTGCTGCGCGAGGTCCAGCCGCGACGCGCGGTCGGGCTGGGCTTCGAGCTGGACGGCGAGTCGCTCGGCCTGCTCGCGGACCGTCTCCCGGGCGGCATCGCGGACCTGCCCCTGGAGGATCAGGAATGCGTACAGCCCGACGCCCACCACCGCCAGCCCCACGAAAAAGGCAAACGTGAGCATCATCCACGTCTGGGTCGAGGCCCGACGTGGATAAACGAGTTCGCGGACGTTGCGCCAGCGCATGGTGTCGCGGAACGTAGGACGCAGAGCGTGGGGGGCGGTCTCCCCCCACGTTCTACGCACGACGGCCTAGGCCTCGGACTCTGCCTCTTCGACGAACCGGTAGCCGACGCCGCGGACCGTCTGGATGTGCTTGGCGAACTCGCCCAGCTTCTCCCGGAGGTTCTTGATGTGCGCGTCGACGGTCCGCTCGGTCACCATCATGGCGTCCTTCCAGATCGTCTCAAGCAGTTGCTGGCGGGTGAACGCCTTGCGAGGGTGGCGGACGAGGTAGCGAAGCAGTTCGAACTCCGTCAGCGTCAGACCGAGGTCGTCGCCGTCGAGGGTGGCGCGGTACTCGTCCTCGTAGATGGTGAGGCCAGCGACGGACAGCGTCTTGCTCTCCTCGGTGCCCGTCCGGCGCAGCACGGCCCGGATGTTGGCGAGCACGACCTTCGGGCTGACCGGCTTGGTCAGGTACTGGTCGGCGTTGGCGAGGCCCTCCAGCTGGTCGGACTCCTCCGTCTTCGCCGTCATCATGATGATCGGGATCTTCTCCGTCTCGACACGGCCGCGGAGGCGCTTGGCGATCTCGAAGCCGCTCATGCCAGGGAGCATCACGTCGAGGAGGATCGCGTCGATGTCCGGGCTGGCCTTCGAGAGAGCCTCGTCGGCATCGTAGGCGGTGAGGACGTTGTAGCCCTCCTCGCGGAGGAAGTGGGAGATGATCTCGACGACGTCCTCCTCGTCATCGACGACGAGAATGGTGATCTCCTGCGGGGTGGAGGTAGCCATGGGGCGAGGGGGGTGGGTGCGGGTGAGGGAAACCCTCAAGCCGAGGGCGTGACTCGATATACACAGCCGGGCGGCTCGGGTTCTGCCATCTTCACATTCGACTGCCTCTGGCCGGTCAGCCCTCCCGCAGGACGCGGTGGACGCGCGCCGTGAGCCCCGTCGGGAGGGTGTACGCGAAGGTCCCGGCGCTCGCCGCCGCCTCTTCGATGCTCGGCCCGCCCGGCCCGAACACGACCGCCTCGGCGCCGACCTCGACCGAGCCTCCCCACCCGCCGGGGTCGCCGAGGGAAACCATCGTCATGTCCATGCAGACGCGCCCGACAATCGCTGCCCGCCGTCCCGCGATGCCGACCTCGCCGCGGTTCGAGAGCGACCGCGGGATCCCGTCGGCGTACCCGACCGCCAGCGTGGCGATGCGCGTCGGGCGCTCGGCGACCCACGTCCGCCCGTAGCTGACCGACTCGCCGGGGGCGACGGTCTGGAGGTGGACCACGCGGGCGATGAGCCGCATCGCCGCGCGGAGATCGGTCATCGCGGGGGCCATCGACGGGTCGGACGCCATTCCGTAGAGGACGCCTCCGAGGCGGGTCAGCGCGGGACGCGACGTGACGGGCGGCAGGCGAACGTGCGCCGGGCCGTTGGCGACGTGCACCAGCGGCGGCGCGTCCGCGCCGAGGTCGCGCAGGACGCCGTCGAAGCGGCGGACCTGGAGGAACGCGAAGCTGGGGTCGGCGGCGTCGGCCGTGGCGAGGTGTGTCCACAGGGCCACCACCTCGACTCCGGCCGCGGTCAGGCGCCGCACCGTCTCGGCGGCCTCCCCCGGCGCCACGCCGAGGCGGTGCATGCCGGTGTCCACCTTGACGTGGACCCGCACCGACGGCGTCCGCGCGATCACAGCCTCAGCCCCCTCCGGGGACGCCACGACTGCGTCGAGGCCGTGGCGTTCGTAGGCGGGCAGGAAGTCTGGGAGCGGCGCCGCAAGAACCAGGGTGCGGGCCTCGATCCCTGCATCGCGCAACGCGATGGCCTCGGGCAGCGTCGCGACCGCCAGCCACGTAACACCCTCCGCCAGCAGCACGCGTGATACGGGGACCGCCCCGTGGCCGTAGGCGTTGGCCTTGACGACGCCCATCACGGCGTCCCGACGAAGCGCGGCGAGCGTGCGGACGTTGTGGCGGATGGCGCCGAGGTCGGTCTCGGCGCGCAGGGCGACGGGCGGGAGCACAGGTCAGGGGGGAGACGGAGCGCCCGAACGCCGTGTCGGTGGGTGGGGCTCCGCGAGGACGCGTCACCACGACCTCGGGGGCAGCACAGTGCACCAGGACGATGCAGCTTATCGACATCCTGAACAGCTCGCAGGGCAGCCGCATCCAACGGATCCAGACGACCTACAACCGGAGCGGGAGCGCTGCGACCACCGTCGCCAACGCGGAGCCGCTCGCCGACGGCCGCGGCGCGTCGGACGTGATCGGCTGCCTCGGCGGCCATCCGACGCACATGCACGTCACGCGGGTACCCGGCGGCCGCACCGCCAGCGGCTTCAACTTCGCCGGCACGGACGGCGCCGCGTGGACCGAGCGCGGACTACGAAGCGAGGCCGACCGCCTCGGGGTCAGCCCCGCTTCCGCAACGGCCCCGACTGGGCGGCTCTCAGCGATCGTCGCGCCGAACCCGATCACCGGTGACCGCCTCCGCTTCCAGGTCGTGGCCGAGCCGGGGATGCGCGTCCGGGCCGAGGTCTACGACGTGGTCGGGCGGGCCGTCGGCGAGGTCGCCGTCGCCACCGGGCCCGCGGGCCGGACGCCCGCGACGGTGGGCCTGGACGGGCTCGCGCCTAGCCTGTACGCCCTCCGGCTGACGGCGGGCGACGAGGTCGCGACCCAGACGTTCGTCGTCGTACGCTAGGGCCATGCGTCTTCGCATCCTGGTGCTCGGGCTCCTCACAGCCGGCTGCTCTCCGGAGCGGCCGGCCGAGTCCGCGCCCCCCGTGTCGAACGCCCGCGCCGTGCCCGAGGCCGCGCGCCCCGACAGTCTCCCCTCCACCGTGGCCGAGACGCGCGCCGTGATCCTGGCCGCCGCGGCACGAGAGGACTGGGCCGCCCTCGACTCGCTGGCGGCCTGGACACCCGGGCCGGGCCAGAGCCCGTTTCTCTACACCCTCGGCCCGACGTTCGGGCCCCCCTCCATCTTCTGGCGAACCCACGGCGGCGAGGGCTTGCTGGACGAGATGACGGCCGTGCTCCAGTCGACCCCCCAGCTTTCCGACGGGGGGGCTGGCTGGCCGACGTGGGCGTGGACCCCGCCCACGGACTTATCGCCCGCCGACCGCGCCTTGTTCGAGGGCGCCGTACCAGACCCGTCAGCGGCATTCACGGCCGAGGGCGACTACGTCGGCCCCGTCACGTTTATCGACTCGACCGGGCGCTGGCTACGCTACGTGGCTGGGGAGTAGGCGCTACTCGCCGTTCTTCAAGAGCCGGATGCCGTCGTGAAAGCGCAGCATCGTGGCCCGGTGCCGCTCCGCGGCCGACTGCGAGGTGAAGGTCGTGACCTGGAGCGCGCCCTCGTCGGTGCCGAACACGGACGTGATGAACACGAACTCGACCCCGTTCTCCGCCATGCCCTCGAACTCCAACTGGATGCCTTCGCCACCGGGCACGCGGAACGGCCGCTCCGAGAGCAGCGACACCGGATGGCCCGTGCCCAACTCGGCATTCGTCAGCACGAAGTCGCGGACCTGCTTGTTGGTCGACGGGAAGGCCTCATAGATCGACATCGCGTAGCCGCCCGAGAACGGCAGCGACAGTTCGAACTCGGTCTCCTCGTTGACGCGGTTGCGAGGACGGCTCCAGGCCGTCGGGTCGTACGTGAGCGCGTAGGTCCCGCTCGCGCTCGTCAGCGTGCGCACAGAGGACGGCGGAGGAGCAGGCGGCGGCGGAGGAGCAGGACCGGCCGAAAGGTCGAGGTCCACGACCTCCGCAGCGGGCGGCGGCGAGCGTCGGTCCAGGCGCCACGTGCCGTCGCCATACACGAGGATGGCCCGCCCGTCCTCGGTGGTCGCGCGGACCGGGTCGTCGGCAGACTGGGCGAGCGCGGACGGAACCGCGAGCAAGGCCAGCAAAAACAGGAGAGTGCGCATCAGATACCAGAGGCGATCAGCAACTCAATATCGCGATGCGGCATCCCGAACATGGCCGCGAGGCTCTTCTTCGTCAGGTGTCGACGGTAGACGTAGGCGCCGGTCCGCAGCGAGACGTTGGACCAGAGGGCATCGTTGATGCTGCCCGCCTCGCCGATCTCCAGCACATACGGCGTGAGCGCGTTCGAGAGCGCGTAGGTGCCCGTCCGCGCCACCGAGGACGGCAGGTTCGGGACGCAGTGGTGGACGACGCCGTGCGCCACAAAGGTCGGCTCGTCGGGCGTCGTCGGGCGGCTCGTCTCCACGCAGCCGCCCTGGTCGATGACGAGGTCCACGACGACGGACCCGGAGCGCATCGCGGCCACCATGTCTTCGGTCACCACCACGGGCGAGCGCTGCCCGACCGACATCGCGGCGCCGATCACCACGTCGGCGTTCTGAACGGCGCGCTTCACGTAGGTCGGGTTGGCCATGGCCGTCGTCACGCGCCGGTCGAGGACGTGCTCGATGGCCCGCAGCGCCGTCAGGTCGGTGTCGAGCACGATGGTGTGCGCCCCGAAGCCGATGGCGGTCCGCGCCGCCCACTCGCCGATGACGCCCGCACCCAGGATGACGACCGTCGCCGGGGGCACGCCCGAGATGCCGCCCAGCATCACGCCGCGCCCCCCCTCGCTCGACTCCAGCAGCCGCGCCGCCGTCTGCACTGCCATCGACCCGGAGATCTCGTGCATCATGCGGACGATGGGCAGCGTCCCGTCGGCGTCGGCGATGAACTCGAAGCCGATGCCGGTGATGCGGAGTTCCATCAGGCGCCGGAGCGTCTCGGCCTGGAGGCCGCCGAGGTGGAGCGCCGAGATGAGCACCTGGCGCTCGCGCATCAGGTCGAGCTCGTCGGCCCGTGGCGGGAACACCTTCACGATCAGGTCGCACTCGGAGTAGACCTCGCCCGGCGTGTCGACCACGTCGCAGCCCGCGTCTGCGTACTCGCTGTCGGCGAACTGGGCCTCGGCGCCCGCGCCCGCCTCGATGCGGACCTCGTGCCCGTTGGCGACGAGCAGGGCGGCAGCATAAGGGGCCAGCGCGACCCGGCGCTCGTCGTTGCCGGATTCGCTCGGCACACCGATGCGCAGGCGCTGGGTACGCTCACCGATCTCGGCGGGCTTTTCGAGCGGCAGGAGCGTCGACTCGACGCTGAGACCCTGGAAGGCGGGGATTTCCATGCCGCAAGCTACGGGAGGCGCCCCTGCGGAGCCCACGCCCGTCGTCAGACTCTGCCCCATCCTCACCGGCGGCGGGACCTCGCCGGTCGGGGCCGCGTGCAGACCGTCCATCCACCGCTCGCGCCGTGCAGCTCGCTCCCATCGCCCTCGCCGCTCTCATGATCGCCGCGGGCGTGCTGGTAACCGCCCAGTCGCGCGCAGACCCGCAGCCGTCTGCCGACCTCCGTCCTGCCGAGGTGGTCCGCATCCAGGTCGAGGCGCTCCAGCACAACGACGACCCCACGCCCGACGCGGGCATCGCGACCACATTCCGGTTCGCGTCGCCGTCCAACAAGGCCGCCACCGGCCCCCTCGACCGCTTCGCGCGGATGGTGCATGGACCGGCCTACGACGACATGCTGGACGCCGACCGTGCGGCGTACGCGCCCATCGCCATCGACGGCGACCGCGCTGCCCAGCGCGTCACGCTCTTTCATGACGACGGGCGGCGCGCGACGTACGTGTTCCAGCTCTCCCGCCAGGTGGGCGGATCGTGCGACGGCTGCTGGATGACCGACGGCGTCGCCCGCGAGGCGCCACACCAGAGTAGAACGACCAGGATCTGAGGCGTCACCCCGACGGCCCCGTCCGCTTCAGTGCCGAGGTGGAGGATGTCGACCGGCAGGCTCCCCCTGCCCTATCCCAGCCAGCGCGACATCAGGACGGCGCCCGCGACCGCCACGTTGAGCGACTCGACGCCCCGCGGCTGGCCCCCCTCGACGCCAGGGATGAACACGAACCGGCTCCCCACAGGGGGCTGCCGACGAAGCCAGTCGGAGACCTCCGGCGACAGTCCGTGCGCCTCGCTGCCCATGACGAGCGCTGCCGACGCGCCCGGCCCCCATTCGCCCACCGACGTCCCCCCGAGGTCGGCGCCCCACGCGGTCACGGCCGCCTCGGCCAGGCGGCCGAGCACCGGGACGAGCGACGGCACGCGGGCCAGCGCCACGTCCCAGATCCCCCCCATCGACGCGCGGACGGCCTTGGGAGACTCGAAATCCGCCGTGGCCGTGTCTCCCACGACCGTGCGAATCCCGAACCAGGCCGCCGTCCGCACCAGCGCGCCGACGTTGCCGGGGTCCTGGACGCCGTCGAGCAGAAGCAGAGGCGCCTCGAGGGAGTCGAGATCGTCGCGGACCACGGAGCGGGCGACGGCGAGGACGCCCTGCGAGGTCCGAGCGTCCCCGATGCGCTCGAGATCGCGCGCGGCGATCGTGTGCACCTCGGCGTCGGTCTGGGCCACGAGCCGCCCGAGGCGGGGGTCGTCGGCGGCCTCAGCAGTGACGAGGACGGCCTCCAGCGGTGCGGAGGCCTGCACCGCCGCCTCCACTGACCGGAGCCCCTCGACGAGGAAGCGCCCATGCTCCCGCCGGGCACGGCTCCGCGTGAGCGCGGCGAGGTCCTTGAGTTGCTGTCGAGTCACGTGTGCGGCGGGGAGCGAGGGCACAAGATGGCCCCGAAATACGCGCCGTGGATGAGATCGGACGGAACAGCGCCGGCGACGCCCGCCCCTCCCTCACGCGTGAACGCCTCGCAGAGATGGAACGGAGCGGCCGACCGGACGATACGAGCCGTAGATTTGCCGCCGTCGCACTTGGAAGCGCTTCCGACTGCTTCCTGGCGGCCCGTTCCCCCCGCCCTCCCCCCGGTCCGCCGGGATGCCATGCAGACCCCCTTCAAGCGCGACATCGAGAGCCGCGCGATCTACCAGGAGCCCACCCCGCCCATCGACAAGGACAACCCGTTCCAGTCGATGATGGAGCGGTTCGACGTCGCCGCCGAGTTGCTCGAACTCGACTCGGGCCTCTACGACGTGCTCCGGTCCCCCTCGCGCATCCACATCACCAGCATCCCGGTCGTCATGGACGACGGCTCGCTGAAGGTGTTCGAGGGCTACCGCGTGATCCACTCCGAGGTCCTCGGGCCCTCCAAGGGCGGCATCCGCTTCGCGCCCGACGTGCACGTGGACGAGGTCAAGGCGCTGGCGGCGTGGATGACCTGGAAGTGCGCCGTCGTCGGCGTGCCGTTCGGGGGCGCCAAGGGCGGCGTCACGTGTGACCCCAGCACGATGTCGCCCGGCGAAGTCGAGCGCCTCACCCGGCGCTACACGGCCAACCTGATCGACGTGTTCGGGCCGGACAAGGACATCCCGGCGCCCGACATGAACACCAACGAGCAGGTCATGGCCTGGCTGCTCGACACCTACTCGATGCATGCCCGTCGTACCGAGACGGCCGTCGTGACCGGCAAGCCGCTGCTCATCGGCGGCTCCGAGGGACGGCGCGAGGCCACCGGCCGCGGCGTCATGACGACGACGCTCGGCGCGATGAACCGCCTCGGCATGCGTCCCGGCCAGTCGACGGTCGCCGTGCAGGGCTTCGGCAACGTCGGCTCCGTCGCGGCACAGCTGCTCCGCGAGCAGGGCTGCACCATCGTCGCGGTGAGCGACGTCTCGGGCGGCTACTACAACGCCAAGGGCATCGACATCGACGCCGCGATCGCCTACGCCGACACGCACGGCCGCTCGCTGGCGGGCTTCGAGGGCGCCGAGCCGATCTCCAACGAGGAGCTGCTCGCGCTCGACGTGGACGTGCTCGCGCCGTGTGCCAAGGAGAACCAGATCACCGCCAAGAACGCGGGCGACGTGAAGGCAAAGATCGTCGCCGAGGGCGCCAACGGCCCGACGACCCCCAACGCCGACACGATCCTCAACGACAACGGCGTGCTCGTCATCCCGGACATCCTCGCCAACGCGGGCGGCGTCACGGTCTCCTACTTCGAGTGGGTCCAGGACCGCCAGGGCTACTTCTGGACCAAGGACCGCGTCAACCGCCGCCTGGACCGCATGATGCGCGCCGCCTTCGACCGCGTCTACGACGCCGCCGAGCGCTACGACACGTCGATGCGGATCGGCGCGTACGTGATCGCCATCGAGAAGGTCGCCGGGGCGCTCAAGATGCGCGGCATCTACGCCTAGACCGTGGATCGTGGGGCGTGGAGTCCCGTACGAATCTCCACGCCCCTCTCCACGATGACGCGAGCCTTCGACCTGATCTGGCGCTTGCCGCGGCTGGCCCTCGTAGGGGTCGTCCGGTTCTACCAGGGCGCGATCTCGCCGTGGCTCCCGCCGACCTGCCGGTACTCGCCGACGTGCTCCGAGTACGCCGTGCAGGCCCTCCGCGAGTACGGAGCCGTCCGCGGCGGCATCCTGGCGACGTGGCGCATTCTGCGCTGCAACCCGTGGGGCGGCCACGGCCACGACCCGCCGCGCTGGTTCGGCGAGCCCGCGCCCGGAACGGACGACCCGACGAGTGGGTGAGAGCGGCCCCGACCGTTTCCCCATGTCCGCTGATACCCACCGCCGCCTCTCCCGGGACACTCCCGTCACGTGCGCCGTCGTGACCATCTCCGACACGCGCACCGAGGCGGACGACACGAGCGGCAAGGCCCTCGCCGACGGGCTGCGCGCGGCCGGGCACACGCTCGAGTTCTACCGGATCGTGCCGGACGACGGCGAGGCCATCCGGGCGGTGCTCCTCCACCTCGCGGGCCGCGTGGAGGCGGTCGTGACCACGGGAGGGACCGGCATCGGACGACGGGACCGGACCATCGAGGTCGCCGAGCGGCTCATCCAGAAGCCCCTCCCGGGGTTCGGGGAGTTGTTCCGGATGCTCTCATACCAGGACATCGGCGCCGCAGCCATGATGTCGCGCGCGACCGCCGGACTGTTCGGCCCGGAAGACGCCGACGCCGACACGCTCCTGTTCTGCTGCCCCGGCGCCGAACCCGCCGTCCGTCTCGCCCTCGACGCGCTCATCGTGCCCGACCTTCCGCACCTCGTGTGGGAGGTGCTGCGTCAGCCCCCGCCGCCGCCGTCGCGGCCCCTTGAGTTCCCCGTCGACCCGGCCGCGCCTGGCTCAGTCTAGCAGCAGCCGCGTACGAAGACGGCCGCCCCCGGATTCCAGGGACGGCCGTCGGAGGCACCAGAGCGCGGGCTAGCGCCGTCCGTTGTGGCGGTTGGTCCGCTTCGTGTTCGCCTCGTCCGCCTGATCCGTCTGGGGGAGGCTGTCGCGGGAGGCTTCCCCGTACCAGACGGCCAGGGCAAGGGCCAGCGCCACGTCCTCGTGGTCGCCGAGGTCCACGGTCGCGCCGGTGTCCGCCGCGATGCGGGCCCGATTCTCGCGGGCGTCGACGGCGAGGGCCGTCGCCTCGTCGCGGGACAGCGGAGCGTCGATGACCTCGGTCGAGACGTTGGCCTCGCGGCCGGACTGTTCGACGACCGTCGGGGACGGGCCGTCGCCGGACACCGAGGTGCCGGCGAGCGTGGTCGAGGCCCCGTCGAGATCGCCGTCCGCGTCCCGATCCGAGTCGGGTGCGGCGGCCTCCAGGTCGGCGGCCGAATAGATAGCGTCGACGGCCTCCGAGGCCGCGTCGAGGGAACCCGGGACGTCGACGGCACCATCGCGGTAGAGGCGCTCGAAGGTGTCCACGAGCACCTGAGCGGTCACATCGTGGGCGTCGGCGTCGCCCGAGCCTAGGGTCACGGCGACAGCGCTCGGCCCGACCGCGTGGATGGCGTCGGCCGAGGCCTGGCCGCCCGAGGTCACCACGACGGTCTGGCCGACGTACTGGCGCTCGCTCGTGAGCGAGTTCAAGACCGACTGGATCGCATCGTCGCCGGAGACGCGGCGGAGGTCCCGGACGGCGTAGGTGGGCGTGTCTTCGTCGTTCTGGACCTCGACGAGGGCGTAGGAGAGCGGGGCGGCGTCTGGGGCGTGGACGGCACAGAGGAAGCGGGCCATGGGTGCAGAGGGGGAGTGATCAGAAAGGGCCCTGGCTACGGGCCCCTCCTCCCCCCCGTTCCGCTGGTGGCGGCCCTCTCAGGGCGTCCCCGGTGCTCGACGCTTCGCCTCGGCTCGGCTACAGATGGTCCTCGCCGAGCGACGACACGTGGACCATGTTGGTCCGCCCCATCGCCGGGAGCGGGAGACCCGCCGTGATAATGATGCGCGTGCTCGGGAGGTAGTCGCCGCGGTCGAGCAGGGTCTGGTGGACCGTCCGGATGCCGTCGTCGGTGTGCTCCTGAAACGGGATCTCGATGGGCTCGACGCCCCACGAGAGGGCGATGTGGCCGAGCGCCGCACCGTCGTCGGTGAAGGCGTAGATCGGGACCGCCGGCCGGTGGCTCGCGATGGCACGGGCGGTCGAGCCGGAGTGGGTCAGGCAGCAGATCGCCTCGGCCTGGGTCTCGCTGGCGAGCGTGACGGCCGTGTACGAGATGGCGTCCGTGACGGGGTCGTCGGTGTCGGTGACGGCCACGAGTGCCTGCCGCCCGCCGAGGTCGCGGCGGTTGGCCTCCGCCTCCCGCACGATCTCGGCCATCACGCGGACCGCCTCGATGGGATACTTCCCCGCCGCCGTCTCGCCGGACAGCATGACCGCGTCGGTCCCGTCGAGCACCGCGTTCGCGACGTCGGTCGCCTCGGCGCGCGTCGGGCGCGGGTTGTCCATCATCGACTCCAGCATCTGGGTCGCCGTGATGACCGGCTTGGACGCCTCGAGGCACTTGCGGATGAGCCGCTTCTGGACGATCGGCACCTCCTGCATCGGGATCTCGATGCCGAGATCGCCTCGGGCCACCATGACCCCGTAGGTAGCCTCCAGGACGGCGTCGAAGTCGGCGACGGCCTCGGGCTTCTCGACCTTCGCGATCACCGGGATGGCCTTGCCCGCGGCGCGGATGCGGCGGTTGATGTCGTCCACGTCGGCCCCCGAGCGGACGAACGAGAGCGCGATCAAGTCGACGTCGTGCTCGAGCCCGAAGGCGAGGTCGGCGAGGTCCTTGTCGGTGAGCGACGGCCGGGCGGTCTTGAGGGCCGGGAGGTTGACCCCCTTGCGACTGCGGAGCGCTCCGCCCACGACCACCTCGGTGTGGACATCGGGCCCGTCGATCCGCGTGACGCGGAGTTCGAGGTTGCCGTCGTCCAGGAGGATCCGGTTGCCGACGGCGACCTCCTCCGCGAGCGCGTCGTAGCTCACGTGGACGCGCTGGGCGGTCCCCTCCTTGACCCGCTCGCTGGTCAGCACCAGCGAGTCGCCGTTGGAGATCTGGGTGTCCTCGGCCACGAGCCCGAGGCGGATCTTGGGGCCCTGCAGGTCCTGCATGACGGGCACGATCCGCCCGACCGCGGCGGCCTCCTCCCGGACGATCTCGATCATCCGGCGGTGGTCGTCGTGGCTCCCGTGGGAGAAGTTCAGCCGGGCCACGTCCATGCCGGCCCCGATCAGGGCCCGCACGCCCTCACGCGACGAGACGGCCGGGCCGAGGGTGCAGACGATCTTGGTGCGACGAGGAGTCGGTCGGGGCATGGAGCGGGTCGGGCAGACGGAGGGTCTGGCAACCTACGGAGCCCCCGCGCGCACCGGCGCGCGAAATCCTGCCCGCCCTGACGAAGCCCTCGTCCCGCTTCACCCCAGGGCAGCGTGCCGGAGCCAGCGCCTAGAGTGCCCGGCGCGCGTCATCCGCGAATCCGCACGGCGGCGCCTCGGCCGGACTGCTCGGCGCGGACCGCTCCGGTCCCGTCCCCGGTCCGGAGCCCCGGCGCGGCGACGACGACAGGCGCGGGCGCCAGACTCGTCTGTCCCTCCTCCATGAGGGTCTTGCCCGCCGCCTCCACCGCGGCCGGGACGTGGACGGCCTGCGTCGGCGCAACCGTCGCACGAGGAGAGGGCGACTCGGCCTCGGCCATGGCGATCTCACCGCCGAGGCACGTCATCATGCTCTCGATCAGGACCCCCGAAACCGCGGTGATGTCCTCAGGAGCATCGTCATCGATTCCGAGGGAGGCCGTCTCCCCCTGGCTGTGGAGGTAGGCGACGTAGCGGTCGAGGTCGGCTGAGGTCAGCGTGGAGGCCAGCGACTGGGTCTCGGTGCATCCGCAGATGGAGGCCACAGCGTCCACCGACAGGGAGGCGTCGCGCTCGCCCGAGGCCATGCAGGCCGTCAGGAAGCGACTCTGCGCGGACGCCGGGACGGCGGCGAGCAGGAGGAGGAGCAAACCGAGGGTCAGGCGCATGGTCGAGGAGAGAGAGGACTTCTCCCCTATCGCCCTTTCAGCCCATGCCTCCAATCAATCGGAGCGCGCGTCGCGCCGGGCGTGCGTCCGGGCCTGCTATCAGGATCGGCGGGCGGGCGCCTATCCGCGAATCCGGACCGCCGCGCCGCGGCCGGACTGTTCCGCGCGAACCGGGGCCCCGCCATCGCCCGTGCGGATGCCGACCGGCGGTGCGGCGGGTGACCGGGCTGGCCCCCCGGTGGTCGGGGATGCCTGCTGGGCGACGCCCTCACGCGGCTGCCCGTACACGTCGTGAGCGCAGGAGGCCGTCGACTCCATCGCGACCCGCGCCACGACCTGGATCTCCGGCGGGGCCGTCTGAAGGCCTTCCGACGAGTAGTCGATGCTGCGGTCGAGGTCCGTCGCGGGGACCCCGCGCTGGATCGACCGTGCGGCGATGCACTGGCAGAGCGCCCCGCCGTCGAGCCCCTCGATCTGGGCGATCTCAGGCGACGCGGCACAGGCCTGGACAAACCGCGCCTGGGCCGACGCCGGAGCCGCGATCACCGCGAAGAGAGCCAGCAGGCTGAAGAGTATGCGCATCGTGGAGGAGCGAGGACGAGGTGTGTCTCCTATCGCTCCTCCGGCCTCCGCCCCAATCAACGGGGCGGATGCGTCGCGCAGGTCGGTCTCGCGGCGCTGCTATCCCGCCGTAACGCCCATCGACCGGCTCGTCCAGTCGTAGGCGAACCGCGCCAGCTCGGAGCCGCTCCGGAGGCCGAGCTTGCGCTTGACGTTGGCGCGGTAGCTCTCGACGGTCTTGACGGAGAGGTTCAGTTCGTGGGCCACCTCGCGCGTCGACAGGCCGTCGCCGATCAGGCGCACCACCTCGGTCTCGCGGTCGGAGAGTTCCTCCGACGGCGGCCGACTGGCGTCGGGGCCCTCGACCGCCCGGCGGACGAGTTCGTCGGCGAGGCCCGCGCTGAGGTAGAGGTCGCCGCTCAGGATGCGGCGGATGGCAGGCACGATCTCAGCCGGGTCGCCCTGCTTCATGACGTAGCCCTGAGCGCCCGACCGCAGCACGCGCTCGGCATAGAACCGCTCCTGGTGCATCGAGAGGACGAGGATGGGCAGGTCGGCGCGACGCGCGCGGATCTGGCCGATCACGTCGAGCCCGGAGCCCTGCTTCAGACCGATGTCGAGGATCACGAAGTCGACGCCCCCCTCGTCGATCGCCTCCAGAGCGCCGTCCGCCGTGGCGGCCTCGGCGACGACCTGGAGGTCCGATTCGGCAGCGACCAGCCGGTCGAGGCCCTGACGCACGATCGGGTGATCATCCACCACGAGGATGCGGGTCGGGGACGACACAGAGACAGGGAGAGTCATGGAAAAGACATGTGAGGGTGCATTGAGGCTACCGACCCACCCGGTAGCGAGCAAGGGGGGAGTACCGGAGCACCCACCGGGGGATCCCCCATCGCCACCCACCGACCGGCGACGAACACCGGGCGGGCAGGCCCACTCCTCTCCGAAGCGCGCCTGCCCGTTCCCGTTGTCCTGCGAGCGCGCCCTACCCCTCCAGGCTGGTCACCAGCGCCCCCTCCAGGATCTCCAGTCCCGCGTCCAGGTCGGCCTGCGAGATCGTCAGCGCCGGTCGGAAGCGGATCGAGCGCGGGCCGCAACCCAGCGCCATCAACCCCTCGTCGTAGGCCGCCTTCAGGACCGCGTTGCGCGACGCCGTGTCGGGCAGGTCGAACGCGCAGAACAGCCCCCGGCCGCGCGCGTCGGTGACGCCCTCGAACCGCTCCTCCATCGCTCCGAGGCGGGCCATGAGGTGCGCGCCCTGGGTGTTGACGTTGCCGATCAGGTCCTCCGCCTCGATGACCTCGAGGATGCGGTCGAAGCGGACCATGTCCACCAGGTTGCCACCCCACGTCGAGTTGATGCGGCTCGACGTCTGGAAGACGTTGCCGTCCACCTCGTCCACCCGCGGCCCGGCCAGGATGCCGCACACCTGCGTCTTCTTGCCGAAGGCGATGATGTCCGGCGTCACGCCGAGGCCCTGCCACGCCCAGAAGGCGCCCGTCAGGCCGACGCCCGTCTGGACCTCGTCGAAGATCAGCAGCGCGTCCTGCTCGTCCGCCAGATCGCGGAGGCCCTGCAGGAACTCGGGCCGGAAGTGGTTGTCACCGCCCTCGCCCTGGATCGGCTCCAGGATGATGCACGCGATCTCGTCCGGGTGGTCCATGAACGCCTGCCGCGCCTGCCGCAGCGCGATCTCCTCCCGCATCTCCACGCCGCCGCCCCGGATCTTGGGGTTCGAGATACGCGGCCAGTCGAACTTGGGGTAGCCCGCGACCTTGTTCGGGTCCGTGTTCGTCAGCGACATCGTGTAGCCGCTCCGCCCGTGGAACGCCTCGCGGAAGTGGAGCACCTTCGAGCCGCGCTCGCCCGAGTAGCCCTTCGCGCGGTTCTTCCGCACCTTCCAGTCGAACGCCACCTTGAGCGCGTTCTCGACGGCCAGCGCGCCGCCCGAGACGAAGAAGGCGTGCGGCAGCTCCGCCGGGATGCCCACCCGCCCGAACGTCTCCACGAAGCGCGCGAAGTGCGGCGTGTAGACGTCCGAGTTGGCCACCTTGTTGAGCGCCGCGTCCATGAGCCGGTCCCGGAAGCCGACCGCCTCGTGCGAGTCGCCCGCTAGCCCGTCGTGGTTCATGCCCAGCGGGTTCGAGGCGTAGAACGTGAAGAAGTCGATGTAGTCGCGCCCCGTCGTCGCGTCGCGGAGCCGCGCCCCCCGGCTCTCCTCCATGTCGAGGACGATGTCGAAGCCGTCGGCCAGGATGTGGCGGCCGAGGATGCCGCGCACGTCGGCGGAGGCTGGAAGCGCTTTGCGCGTGGCGTCGGAGAGGATCTGCATGGACGGGAGTCGGAGGTCGTGGAGCGTCGGTCGGGGGGCGCAGGGAAAGGCTCTGGGGCGTCGGCCCACGCACCACGTCCTGCGCTCCGGGAAGATAGCGGACCGCCTCGGGGGAAACCCTTCCCGCCCGCCGCCGTGAGGCCCACGCTCACGCAGACCTCACGACCGGCTCCGTACCTTCGGCGTACGGATTGCCGCCCGTCCCGCGTCTCCCCCGCCCCCCACCTCCCTCCCCATGGAGACCGCCCGCCCCGCTGCCCGCCGACCCGGAGAGGTCGCCCTCAAGCAGGCCCCCGTCGCCGCCGACCTCGCCATCGAGTCCGAAGGCGACGGCTTCGCCCTCGAACTGCCCGTCGTCCAGAAGCCGCAGGTCGCCAACCGGCCCGGCGGACGCCCGAAGTGGCTCCGCGCCAAGCTGCCCTACGGCGAGACCTTCCGCGACGTTCAGAAGACGATCGAGGAGTTCGACCTGCACACCGTCTGCTCGTCCGCCCGCTGTCCCAACATGGGCGAGTGCTGGAGCGCGGGCACGGCGACGTTCATGATCCTGGGCAACGTCTGCACGCGCGGCTGCTCGTTCTGCGCCGTGCTCACGGGCCGCCCCGAGCAGAAGGAGCTCGACATGGACGAGCCCCGCCGCGTCGCCGAGGCGGCCCGCCTGATGGGCCTCCAGCACGTCGTGGTGACCTCCATCAACCGCGACGACCGCGAGGACGGCGGCGCGCCGGTCTTCGCCGAGACCATCCGCCTGGTGCATGCCCAGGGCCAGACCATCGAGGTGCTGATCCCCGACATGCGCGGTGTGCGCTCGGCGCTGGAGACCGTCTTCGAGGCCCGCCCGGAGGTCCTCAACCACAACGTCGAGACCGTCCCGCGCCTGTACCGCCGCGTCCGCCCCCAGGCCGACTACCAGCGGTCGCTCGACGTGATCCAGCTCGCCAAGACCGAGTACGGCCTCCGCACCAAGTCCGGCATCATGGTCGGCCTCGGCGAGACGCAGGACGAGGTCGTGAGCCTCATGGCCGACTTCGCGGCGCACGGCGTCGACGTGATGACCATCGGCCAGTACCTCCAGCCGACGCGCCATCACCTGCCGGTTGAGGAGTTCGTCCACCCGGACGTGTTCGCGTGGTACAAAGAGCAGGGCGAGGCCCTCGGCATCGAGCACGTCGAGAGCGGCCCGCTCGTGCGGAGCTCCTACCACGCCGAGCGACATGTTTAGGCGGAGGGATACGGGAGGCGGCATGGAGGGAGGCCGGACGCGCTCCTCGCTCCGTTCCCTCGGCCTCCTCATCCCTCTCGTCGCCGTGTCGGGCTGCACCACCGTCGTGGACACCGTCGCGGCGGTGTTCGGCCCCGGCGAGGTCGGCGGCGTCGTGGACGCGCACGTGGTCTACCGCCTGCGTGACGACTGCCCCGCGCTCATGGCGCGCACCATCAACCACGGCTACACCGTCCTCACCCCGCTCGGCCTGCTGGCCGACGAGGGCGACCCGATCCCGCTCCGGGCGCCGGTCGAGGAGACGGGCCTGTTCGAGGGCCCCGTGCGCACCGGCCAGAGCATCTACCGCTACATCGCCCCGGCGGACTCCGACACCTGGGCGGGCGAGCCGGTCGACATCGTCGCCGAGGTGGACGCGGTCCGCCTCGACGTGGACGAGGCCGCGGCCCGCCTCGTCGCCCTCTGCGGCCCCGAGCCCCTGCCGGTCCCCACCGACCCGGATGTCCCGCGCCTCCCTCCCGTCCAGCGATGACCCCGCTCCCCGCCTACGACGCCAACGACCCGGCCGCCTACGTGGCCTCCCGCCTGGCGCTCGTCGGCGACCGCGACCCGGTCCCGCTGCTGGCCGCCGCGCCCGACCGCATCGCGGACGCCGTGACGCACCTGTCGGACAACGCCGCTCGCCGTCCGGAGGCCCCCGGCGCGTGGTCCGTGCTCCAGGTCGTCCGCCACCTCGCCGACTCGGAGGTCGTCTACGGCTACCGCCTCCGCCTGCTCGTCGCCGCCGACCCCGGCCGCATCCCCGACATTCCGGGCTACGACCAGGAGGCCTGGGCCGAGCGCCTCTCGTATCTGCGCGGCACACTCGACGAGGCCGTCGAGGACTACGTGGCGGGGCGCCGCATGACCATTCGCTTCCTCCGCACTCTCACCGAGACCGACTGGACGCGCGAGGGGCACCACAGCGAGCGCGGCATCGAGAGCGTCCGCCAGATCGTGACGCTGCTGGCGGCGCACGACATGGGCCACGAGCAGCAGATCGTCCGCATCCGGGAGACGCTCGGCGCCTGACTCCACCGCCTCGGCGCCGAGGCGGGCGCGGTCAGGACCGCACGGCCGTCCCCATGTAGCCGACCGCCAGCGAGCGGACCGTCGTGAACGAGAACGCCGGATCCACGCGACGGCGCAGCAGCGACCGGCCGAACGCCCCGTCCAGCGTCGGGCGGACGCCGTGGACCTCCTCGACCGTCAGCCCATGCGGCGCGGCGAGGTCCGCCAGGTCGGTTGGCGGCAGGAACAGGCGCCAGACGTGGATGTGATCCGGCGCCTCGCGGACGACGAACTTGAAACCCTTCACCGCGACGAGCCACGCAAGCGGCGTCCGGTTGAACGTGTTGAACAGCACCACGCCACCCGGCTTCACGACCCGCGCGGCCTCGGCGATCACGCCCGCCTGGTCCTCGACGTGCTCCAGCATGTCGAACAGCAGCACCGCATCGTACGTCGCGTCCTCGGCCTCCAGCGCCGTCGCGTCGCCTACCCGGAACGTGGCGTCGGCGCCCTCGGGGACGCGCCGCCGCGCCTCTTCCAGCGAGTTCCCCGACAGGTCGATGCCCTCGACCCGGTAGCCCGCCTCGGCCAGCGGGAGCGCGATCAGGCCGCCGCCGCACGCCACGTCCAGCACGCGGGCGCCCGGCCCAATGCCGTGCCGCGCGAGCACCTCGTGCGTGTACGCCAGCTTCAGCCGCCCCTCCGCCCGCAGCAGCGCGATCGCGTGCCCGTCGTCCTCGAACCAGCGGTGGCCGAGGTCGTCGTAGAAGGCGTTGTTGATCTCTGGCATCGAGGCTGGGAACGGAGTGGCGGAGACAAGTAACCCTCTCCCCTGCCGCTCCGACGTGAAAGCCGCACGCCGACGGTAGCAGATGGCTACTCGCCGAGGCCATTCCGCGTCAGTGAGATCAGACCTTCTGCAACAGGTTCGTCGCCACCGTCAGCCCCGGACCGAAGGCCACCGAGCAGACGACCGCGCCCGACGCAATGGTCTCGTCCTGTGCGATCCGGTCCCAGATGTGGGGCAGCGTCGTGGACGACATGTTGCCGCGCTCGCGGAGCACGTCGTGGCTGTGACGCGCTTTGACGGCGTGGTCCACCCCGAGCGCCTCGGCGGTGCTCTCGATCACCCGCGGGCCGCCCGGATGGATGGCCCACACGTCCACGTCCTCGACGGCAAGGCCGTGACGGGCGAGGAACGCCTCGATCACGCCCGCGACGTTCGCCTTGATGTGATCTGGCACGGCGCGGCTGAGCGTCATCCGAAACCCGTCCGAGGCGGGGCGCCACGTCATCTCGCCGAGCGTGTCCGGGATCATGGCCTCGCTGTGGTCGATCAGCGCGAACGTCGCCTCGCCCGGCTGGGCCGTCACGTCGATGCGGATCGCGCCGTCGGCGAAGAGGCACTGCTGGACGATCTGCTCGGGGTCGGTCGTCGCTGGGTAGTGGTGGAGCGTGCAGAACTCGATGTCCACAAGGGTGGCGCGGGCGTCGCCGTCGGCCTTGCGCCCCGCCTCGGCGGTCACCACGTCGGCCGCGGTCGCGACGGCCGGGAGCGCGGCGTAGCAGCCCATGTGACCGACCGTCAGCACGCGGACGTCGCCCGACCAGCCGCGATCCGCCAGTGCCCGCTGCACCGCGGAGGGGCTGTCGTAGCCGGTGCACGAGACCTGCATCGCGATGTCCGGCGGCGCGTCGTCGGCGGCGAAGGCATCGCGGGCGACCTGCTCGGCGGTCTCGCAGTAGAGCGCCATCCGGCGGTCCAGCGGCGCCTGATGCCACGGCGCCGGAAGGCCGTCCTCGCCCGTCGCGGGAGCGTGGAGCGCCATCCGGTCCCAGTCCTGGTGCGTGTAGTCGTCGATGGCCGAGTAGCGGTTCTCGATGCTCGACCGCCGTGAGACGATGTCGTAGTACCGGATCGCGCGGTCGGCGTCGATCGACTCGTCCTCAGCCGCGGCCCGACGGAGGGCGGCCTTCATCCACTCGACCCCGGCGGCCTGATCGAGGTGGTATCCGAACGGCAGCGGTCGGACGGAGAGGTAGGCGCGAGGAGTCATGACGGGAGGAGGCGGGGCGCATACACGCCGCCCGAACCCGCTTGGTGCCCGGTGCGGCCGCCCGGCCGAAACCTCATCTCTGCCCTGACCCGCTCCTCATCAGTTCACACCGACGTACTTCAGCTTGGCCGCCCCCGCCTGGAGGTCCAGCCGCTGCTCGAAGCGCGCCGAGTCCCCATCGGCCACGTTGCGGACCTGGACCAGCACGTCGTCCATGGGTCGGTTCTGGGCGTCGTAGAGCGTCACGAACACGTCGGCAGACGAGATCGCCCCTGGTCCCCGGTTGACGAGTGTGCCCTGAAGCGTCGGGTAGGCGGTGCCCTCGCGCTGGAGCCGCAGGCCGGTGACGTCCGCCGCGGGCGGTTCACTGCCGCAGGCGGCGAGCACGAGAACGAGGACGAGCGGGAGAAGACGAGTCACGGCGTCGGGGGGGGGAAATCGGGGCTCAAGAACGCGCCGGACCGCCCGGCTTGTCTGAGGGGGATCTGTGGAGCGGTTGAAGAATGGCGACGCTCCGCCGCTACCGGGCGTCGAACGAGAGCACGCGGTAGCCGATCTCCTCGTCGGCGATGGCCTCGTCGTAGTCGATCCAGATGTCGGCGGGCACCCGCGGCTCCGTCGCCGAGACGGTGGCCCGCACCAACGCGGCATCCTGGCGGTAGGCGTCGAGCACGAGATCGTAGAGGCCGAGCACCGTCAGCGGGGCGGCCTCGTAGCTCGTCCACGACACGTCGGCCACCGCTCCGTCGGCCACGCGGACCTCGACCTCGTTGGGCGGGCAGAAGCAGTCGATGGCGTAGCGCAGCACGTACGAGTCGGCGCCCGAGGCGACGAAGCTGGCGCGGGCGGCCTCGACCTGGCCCCGCGTCAGCGCCTCGCCGCCGACGATGGGGTCGGTGTCGCAGCCCGCGACGAGGAGGAGGCCGAGGATGAGAGGCAGGGCGCGCATGCTACCGGTCGGACGCGCGGAGGTCGGAGACACGGTAGGCGATCTCCTCATCCGCCATCATGGTGTCGTAGTCGATGCCGAGGCTCGTGGGGTAGCCGAGCTCGGGGTGGAACTCCAGCTCGACCCGCGCCGCGTTGCGCTCGTAGGCCTCCTCGATCAGCGCGAAGAGGTCGTCCACCGACACCCCGCGCTCGTCGTCCACCGTCGCGCCGTCGAGGCGGACCGTCTCGACCGCGCCGTCACGCACGGTCACCTCGAACGGACCCGTGTAGTCGGGCGACGGGCAAAAACAGATGCGCTGGAGCGTCATCGTGTAGGCGTCCAGTCCAGCGTCGGCCCAGCGCTCGCGGGCGGCGTCGAGGTCCGGCGAGCGCTCCGCGGCCGGGCCGGACGGGATCTGGGGGCCGATCACGGGCCCGTCGCCGGGATCGACCTGGGCGGGCGCGGAGCACCCGACGAACGGCAGAAGGGCAGCGAGCAGAAGGGGGCGGAGCATGGGTGCTGTGGCGGGAGACGGGTCCGGGTAACGTCTCGATCCTCCGGTTCGTTCACCGCCTCGTTTCCCCCGCCGCGGTGCCGAGGCGGGGGAGGTCCGTCATCCGAGGTCGGCGAGGTTAGCCTGCAGCGCCGCGATCTCGGCCTTCGCGTCGTCCGCCTTCTGCCGCTCCTTGGCGACGACCGCCTCGGGCGCGCGGCTCACGAACGCCTCGTTCAGGAGCTTCTTCTCGACGCCGCCCAGGAAGCCCCGCTTGGCGTCGATCTCCTTCTGCAAGCGCGCCCGCTCCACGTCGAGGTCGATCATGCCTTCCAGGGGCACGTAGACGATGTGCGGCCCCACGACGACCGCGGCGCTCGCCTTCGGCTTGTCCAGGTCCGCGCCGAGCGTCAACGCGGAGAGCCCGGCCAGGCGCTCGACGTACTCACGCGCGCCTTCCAGCGCCGTCGCCGTGGCGGCGTCGCCGGTCACAATGAGCGCGCGGACGTCCTGGGACGGCGGCACGTTGTACTGGGCGCGCACCTGGCGGATGGCTGTCACCAGGTCCTGCACCGTCGCGAACGTCCCGGCCGCCTCGGCGTCCGTCTCGGCCGGGTCGGGCGCGGGCCACGCGGCGGCGATGAGCGCGTCGCCCGGCTGGCGCGGACGGAGCGTCCACCACAGTTCTTCCGTCACGAACGGCATGAAGGGGTGGAGCAGTTGGAGGATCTGCTCGAACACCTCGGTCGAGAGCGCCAGCGTCTCGCGGCTCGGCGTTTCGCCGTGCGGCGCCTTCGACACTTCGAGGTACCAGTCACAGAAGTCGCGCCAGACGAAGTCGTAGGCGAGATGCGCGGCCTCCGAGATCCGGTATTTGTCGAGCGCCTCGGTGACCGCTTCGGTCGTCTCGTGGAGCCGCGTCAGCAGCCAGCGCTCGGCCAGGTCGAGGTCGGCGAAGTCGCGCTCGCGGCGCAGGTCCTCGGTCGGGCGCCCGGCGGCGTCCTTCTCCACGAAGCGGCCGAACACGCGGGACGCGTTCCAGATCTTGTTCGCGAAGTTGCGGCCGCCCTCGAACTTGCCCTCGTCGAGCTTGATGTCCTGGCCCTGCGCGCAGAGCACGGCCAGCGTGTAGCGGACCGCGTCGGCGCCGTAGGTCTCGATCATGTCGAGCGGGTCGATGCCGTTGCCCAGCGACTTCGACATCCACCGCCCCTGCTTGTCCTTGATCATGCCCGTGATGAACACGTCGGTGTAGGGCACCTCGTCGAGGAAATGGGTCCCGGCCATGATCATGCGCGCGATCCAGAAGAACAGGATGTCGTACCCGGAGACGAGCACCGAGCCCGGGTAGAACGCCTTCAGCGCGTCCGTCTTCTCGGGCCAGCCCAGCGTCGCGAAGGGCCAGAGCCAGGACGAGAACCACGTGTCGAGCACGTCCTCGTCCTGCACGTAGCCCTCGCCGGGCGAGTCGACCGACACCACGAAAGCGTCCTCGTCGCGCACGCCGTCGGCGTCGACGGGGTACCAGACCGGGATCCGGTGGCCCCACCAGAGCTGGCGCGAGATCGGCCAGTCGCGGATGTCCTCCAGCCAGCGTCGGTACTCGTTGGCCCAGCGGCTTGGGTGGAACGTGATCGTGCCGTCGTTGACGACCGCCAGCGCCTTGTCGGCGAGCGGCTGCATCGCGACGTACCACTGGGGCGACAGCAGCGGCTCGATGACGGCCTTCGAGCGCGACGAGATCGGGACCGAGTTGACGTGCTCCTCGGTCTTCACGAGCTGGCCGTTCGCCTCCAGGTCCGCGACGATGGCCTTCCGCGCGTCGAAGCGGTCCAGGCCCGCGTACGGGCCGCCCTCCTCGTTGAGCGTCCCGTCGAGGTTCATCAGCGACACGGTTTCCAGGTCATGCCGCCGCCCGATCTGGAAATCGTTCTCGTCGTGGCCCGGCGTCACCTTGAGCGCGCCCGCGCCGAAGTCCATCTTGACGTAGTCGTCGGCGATGATGGGCACGATGCGGCCGACCATCGGCACCTTCACCGTCTTGCCGACCAGCGCGGCGTAGCGCTCGTCCTCGGGGTGGACCGCGATGGCGGTGTCGGCCGGGATCGTCTCCGGCCGCGTCGTCGCGATGTCGATGGTCTCCCCAGTCGGTGTACCGTCCGCGTCCACGACGGGGTACCGGACGGTCCACAGGTGCCCGGGCCGCTCGACGTTGTCGACCTCCTCGTTGGAGATCACCGTCTGGTTGTCCGGGTCCCAGTTGACGAGGTACTCGCCGCGGTAGACGAGGCCCTGCTCGTGGAGCGTCACGAACACGTCCTGGACGGCGCGGCTCAGGCCGTCGTCCATCGTGAAGCGCTCGTAGCGCCAGTCGCACGAGTCGCCGAGGCGGCGCTTCTGCTGCAGGATGATGCCGCCGTACTCCTCCTTCCAGTTCCAGACGTGCTCCAAGAACGCCTCCCGGCCGATGGCCTTGCGGTCGACGCCCTCCTTCTTGAGGGTCCGCTCGACGACGTTCTGGGTCGCGATGCCCGCGTGGTCCATGCCCGGGATCCAGAGCGCCTCGAAGCCCTGCATCCGCTTGTAGCGGATGAGCAGGTCCTGGACGGTGTCCTGCAGGCCGTGGCCCATGTGGAGGCGCCCGGTCACGTTGGGCGGCGGCATCGGGATCACGAACGGCTGCTTGGCGCCGGAGGTGACCGCCTCGGGGTCGGCGTGGAAGAAGCCGCCGTCCTCCCAGTAGCGGTACCACGTCTGCTCGACGGCGTCGGGCTCGTAGGGGCCGTCGGCGGAGGCCGGGGCGGGCGTCTCGGGGGTCGCAGGCTTGGAGCCTCGGTCGCGGGGGATCTCGGTCATCGTCGGGCGGGCCGCCACGGCGGCGTGCGTGTGCCGCCGAAGCTACCGAGGCGGGCGGGGAGAGCCGGTGAAGCGTGGGGCACCCGGCGCACCGTCGTTCGCCTGGCGCCGGGGCGAAAGCACAGACGGCGGTTTCAGCGGCGCGCGAACCCGGGGAATCACATCATCGGGTGACGCGGCGGAACGGGGCGGCCGGCGACACTGGGGGACCGTCTCCCAGACCGCCATGCCGACCCGCCCCCTCCTCCTCGCCGCCGTGGCCTTCGGGCTCGCCGCCTGCTCCCCTGGCGCCATCGCCGACCGCGTCCAGACGCGCGTCGGCAATGACATCGACCGCCGCGTCGAGCAGCGCGCGCTCGACATCGCCAACCGGACGCTCGACCTCGCCGAGGGCGCCATCGTGTGCGTCGTCACCGATCAGGCGTGCATCGACGACGCCCGCGCGCACGGCCAGGAGCCCGTCGTGGTGGACGCCGACGGCGAGCCCGTCTCCGGCTACGAGCCCGCGGGCAGCACCGGCAGCGCCACGGGGAGCCCCTCGATGGCCGCCCCGCAAGGCGTCTGGGCCAACTACGACTTCGTCCCCGGCGAGCGCGTCCTCTTCGTCCACGACTTCGAGGGCTCGCGGGTCGGCAACTTCCCGTCCCGCCTCGGCTACATCGCGGGCAACCTCGACGTGGTCGTGCTCGGCTCGGGCGACGACGCGACCCGCGTGCTCCGCGTCGGCGAGAGCGACACGCGCGGGGGGAACGGGTGCTTCACGATCTCGCTCCCCGAGACGCTCCCTGAGCGGTTCACCCTCGAGTTCCGCACGATGACCACCGACCCGCAGCGTCGGGACCGGATCTACCTCTTCTCCGACGGCTCCGACGACACGCCCGACACCCGCTGCACCTACCCGCCCCCGACCCACCTCTACGCCAGCACGCAGAACACCGGCCTCACGTGGCCGGGCACCGACCAGGTGTCGGCCAGCGGCTACGGCGCCAACGAGTGGGGCTCGGTCGCGCTCGGCTGCGACGGCGACTACTGCAAGGTGTTCGTCAACGGTGTTCGCAAGGCGAACGTGCCGCGCTGGGAGTTCCCCCGCGCGTCGGAGTTGCACGTGTTCATGAACGTGTACCGCCACAGCCTCTACATCGACGACCTCCGCATCGCCGAGGGCGGCCAGCGCTCGCTGTACGACGACCTGGAGGCCGATGGCGAGATCTCGACCACGGCGATCCGCTTCGACACCGGCAGCGCGACGCTCCGCCCCGAGTCGGGTGGCTACCTCGCCCAGGTCGTCGAGATGATGGAGCAGCACCCCGACCTCCGCCTCGAAGTCCAGGGCCACACCGACGCCGACGGGTCGGACGCCACCAACCAGTCGCTCTCAGAGCGCCGCGCGGCGGCCGTCGCCGCCTATCTCGCGGGCCAGGGCATCGACCGGGGGCGGATGACGACGGTCGGCTTCGGGGAGAGCCAGCCCGCCGCGTCCAACACCACGGCGGAGGGCAAGGCGCAGAACCGACGCGTTGTCTTCAGGCGGCTGTGACGCGGGGAGGAGGCATGGAGGACGAGACTCCAGCACCCGTCCGCTGGCCTCCGCTCCTTCTGGCGATGCTGGCGCTCTGCCTCACAGGGACCGTGTCCGCTCAGCACGGCCTCCCCGGCGTGGCCCCCGCCCAGCCCCTCGGTCTCGGGCTGGCCGTCGCCCGGGTGACCGACGCGCCCGCCCCGCTGGGCCTCTACCCCCCTCCAGACCTCGACGCCGACGCCGAGGCGGGTGCACCCGCGGACAGCGTGACGTTCGTGCCCCGTCGCGGACGGGCCTCGGTGGGGACCGCGCCCCCGTGGTTCCTGCCGGAGGTGCTCGACATCGCCCGCGGCCACATCGGCCTGCGCGTGCGGACGCTCGCCACCGGCTGGGTGGAAGTCGTCACCAACCGGTCCGACGGGCGGACGGCCTGGCTCCGCCGCGACCGCGTAGAGGTGCTCGGCTGGCCCGACGTGTTGCTCCAGTCCCTGCTCACCGTCGACCCGGAGCGGACCCCGCTGCGCTCCCGGCCTTCGAGCGACGCGCCTCTTCTCGCCACGCCGCTCGCCGACGTCCGCCTCCGTCCTCTCGCCGTCCGCGGCAACTGGGTTCGGGTCTCGACGCTCGGCCTCGCCGGCCCCCGCCCGCCGGCGGGCTGGCTCCGGTGGACGGATGGGGAGCGGCTGTTCGTCGGCGGCATCGGCCAGGAGTAGCGCGTGGCGTTCGCGGAGCCCGCTCTATCCTCTGAGGTCCGGCCCCGTTGGCCCGTGCGCCTGCTGCTCCTCCTTTCCCTCGCCACGCTGGCCGTCGTCGGCCGCGCGCAGCCCGGCACCGCCCTATTCGAGCGGGCCGTGGTCATCGAGCCGCGCCTCCCGCAGTCGTCGGTCTACGAGGTGCTGGAGGACCGGCAGGGGTTCCTGTGGTTCGCCACGCGCGAGGGGCTGGGCCGCTGGGACGGCTACACCATGCGGACCTGGCGCCGCCAGGCGTTCGACGCGGGGTCGCTGCCCGGCAACGTGGTCCGCCAACTGATCGAGGACGCCACGGGCGACCTCTGGGCGGTCACCGAGGCCACGGACCAGCGCCCCACCGGGGTCGCCCGGCTCGTCGGCCCCGCCCATGACGAGGTCCGCCGCTACGAGCACGCGCACGTCCGGCTGTTCGTCGGGCCGGACGGTGCCGCCTGGCTGGCGGACTCGCTGGCGCTCCACCGCTTCGACGCGGCCCAGGACCGCTTCGTCCGCGTCCGCTCCCGGCTCCAGCGGACCGCGCCGACCGGTGGGCTCGCGACCCGCGATGGGACCCTCTGGGTGACCTCCGACGACGGTCTCGAAGCCTACGCCCCCGACGGCCGCGCGCGACGCGTCGACGCCCCGCCCGGGTGGGGGCACCCGACCGGCTCGTCCGACGCCTTCCACGCCCTCGCCGAGGCGCCCGACGGGACCCTGTGGGTCGGGGGCGTCCACCTCGGGCGGCTCGACCGAGAGCGCTGCGCCATCGAGAGGGTCCCCGGCCCCATGCCCGTGGTGCAGGGCTACGGCACCGGGCTGGCCGTCGGCACCATTCTCCCGGACGCGACCGGCCTCTGGCTCGCCACCTACGACGGCGTCTACCGATTCTCCTTCGCCGACGGCACCTTCGCGCGCCACTCGCTCCGCCTCCCCGGCGACATCCCCACCCAGAACTGGGTCTCGGCGCTACACCACGACCGGACGGGCACCCTCTGGGCGGGAACCGTCTGGGGTCTCCACCGCGCCGCGCCCGCGCCCCCTCCGTTCCGGCTCCTCGCCCACGACCCCGACGACCCGAACTCGCTCGGCAGTGGCATCATCCTCTCCATACACCGCGACGCGCAGGGGACGATGTGGGTGGGCACCCTCGGTGGCGGCCTCAACCGGATCGGGGCAGACGGGCGCGTCACGCGCTACCGCTCGGGTCCGGCTGGCAGCCCGACGCACGACTGGATCTGGGCCCTCGCCAGCGACGACCGCACCCTCTGGATCGGGACTGGCCTCAGCCTCGACGCCGTCGACCTCGACCGGCCCTCCAGGGTCCGACGCGTCGCTCTCGATGCAGGGCAGGACCCGCACAACCCCGAGGGCGCCCAGGGGCTCTGGACCGACGCCGACCAGACCCTCTGGTTCGGGTTCCGAGGCCGGCTCTGGAGGAAGACCGCACGCGGCGACACCGCCTCGACGGCGGCGCCCTTCGCGAGTGGCATCCAGGCCATCCGGACGGTTCCCGGCGGCGCCTGGGTCGGGACCTCCGATGGCCTCTACCGCTACGACACTGCCCGCGACGCGTTCGAGGGATTTCGTCACGACCCGGACGACCCGACCTCCCTCTCCGACGACGCCACCATCGCCCTGCACCTCGACCGCCGGGGTCGGCTCTGGGTCGGGACGCAGGGCGGGCTGAGCCGCTACGAGGGGGATGGACACTTCAGTCACCTCACCGCGGCCGACGGCCTGCCCAGCAACGTGGTCTACGGCATCCTCGAAGACGACGCCGGGCGGCTGTGGATCTCGACCAACCGCGGTCTCGCCCGCTACGACGAGTCCGCCACGCCCCGCATCCGGGCGTTCACCGTCGAGGACGGGGTCGGCAATGTCGAGTTCAACCGGGGGGCCGCCTTCCGCGACGCCGACGGGACGATGTACTTCGGCGGAGACCGCGGGGTGACCGTCTTCCACCCCGATGCGCTCGATGCCCCCGCGCCCGTCTCCCCCGTCGTGCTGACGGCCGTCCACCGATCGACACGGGCCGGGACGACCACCGAGCGGTACGTCGGGCCGGAGGGCGTGTCGCTAGCGCCCGACGAGACGACGGTCGAGATCGAGTTCGCCGCGCTCGACTTCCTCAACGGTCACCAGAGCCGCTACGCGGTCTGGCTGGACGGCTGGGACGACGGCTGGGTCGAGGTCGGCGACCGGCGGCGGGTCAACTTCACCAACCTCCCCCCCGGTCGGTACGCCTTCCGGGTGCGCGCCGCCAACGCGGACGGCATCTGGGGGGCCGAGACCGTGGTGCCCCTCGTCGTCCGCCCGGCGCTCCACCAGACGGCCTGGTTCCAGTGGCTCACGGCGCTGGCGCTGCTGGGGTTGGTGGCGGGCGTCGGCTGGGACGTATCAAGGCGACGGTACCGGCGCGAGCTGGCCGCGCTGGAAGCGCAGCGGGCGCTGGAGGCCGAGCGGTCGCGTATCTCGCGCGACATGCACGACGAGGTGGGCGCGAGCCTGAGCGAGATCGCGGTGCTGTCCGAGGTGGCGCGGCGCCAGCTCGGCGAGGCGGCGGTGACCGAGGAGCGGCTGACTCGCATCGCCGACTCGTCGCGGTTGATGCTGGAGCGCCTCGGGCAGATCGTGTGGGCGGTCAATCCGCGCAACGACCGCCTGCCTGCGCTGGCAGGCTACCTGCGTGAGCACGCGGCCCGCTACCTCGACGCCCACGCCCTGACGGCCCGCCTGGCCTTTCCCGCTCGCCTGCCCGACGTGCCGGTTTCCGCGGAGATCCGCCGGACAGCGCTCCTCGTGCTGAAGGAGGCGCTACACAACGCGGCCAAACACGCCGAGGCGAACGCCGTCGGCGTCTCGTTCGAGGTGGTCGCAGGGCGGGTCCTCCTCACCATCCGCGACGACGGCCGCGGCTTCACCGAGGCCGGCGGGGACGGCGCGGCGGCCCGGTTCATCGGTGGCAACGGACTCGGCAACATGGCCTCGCGCGCACGCGACGCAGGCGGCACCCTCGCCGTGACCTCGGCGCCGGGGACCGGCTGCACGGTCAGGCTCGACATTCCGCTCGTCAGCCCGCCGGGCGGATCGTCCGTTGATGTGAGGCCCCGCATGGAGACCGCGCCCTAGGTTGCCCCACGCTCCCCGCCACCCCCGTGTCCATCTCCGTCGCCATCGTCGAGGACCTCGAAGACGTCCGCGAGGGCCTCGCGGCGCTGGTCGACGCGGCCGACGGCTTCGCCTGCGCGGCCACCTTCGCCGACGCCGAGGCCTTTCTGGACGCCCTCTCCCCCCCGCGCGGGGGCGGCCTCCGCCTCGACGTCGCGCTGATGGACATCGGCCTGCCGGGCATGAGCGGCATCGAGGCCGTCCGCGAGCTGACGCGGCGGCGATCGACCGTCCAGGCGATGATGCTGACGGTCTACGAGGACAACGACTCGGTCTTCGAAGCCCTCCGCGCCGGAGCGACCGGCTACGTCCTCAAGACGACCCCGCCGGACGAGTTGCTGGACGCCATCCGGAAACTCGTCGCGGGCGGCTCGCCGATGTCGAGTGGCATCGCGCGCCGCGTCGTGGAGGCGTTCCACCGCCCACCGCTTGTGCCGGTCGACGAGACGCCGCTGACGCCGCGCGAGCATGAGATCCTCGACCTGCTGGTCCAGGGCCACCGCTACCGTGAGATCGCCGACCAGCTGTTCATCTCGCTCGACACGGTCCGCACCCACGTTCGCCACGTGTACGAGAAGATGCACGTCCGCTCCCGCGCCGAGGCGGCGGCCAAGGTGCTGGGGCGGGTGTGAGGCGTGTGGAGCGGTGCGCCCGTCTCGGCGGACGCGGCAGCCCCTCTGCCATCGCGCGGTGCCTGCCGCCCGCACGCACAGCGGACGACCCGAATCACATCGACGGGTGAGGCGACGAGGCTTCGGATCCGAGAGGTTTCGGCACCCTCCCCGATTCGCCCATGCGCTGGCTTCTCTGGCTCCTCCTGCTCCCCTTCGTCGCGCTGGCCCAGCCCGACCCGTCTCCGCTCGCACCCGGCACATTCGACCTGACGATCACGGAGGCCGACGGCGCCGAACGCCTCGTCGAAGGCTGGGCGGCGGTCCACGCCTACCCGGCAGCCCTCGGTGGCTGGACGCTCGTGCTGGACGACGGCGAGGACCTCGTAGCCATCGAACGGGCCACCGCGCCCGACCTCGATGGCGCGGCCTTCGCCGACGCCCGCGACGTGGTGGAGGACGATGCCGCCCGCGCCTACCTCCGCCTCGGCGACCTCTCCGTTGGGGCCTACAGCAGCGGCGCCCAGTCACCGCGCTCTCGAAACCGCCTCACCATCACCGAGACCGACGACGACCACACTCTCGGCGCGTTCGACTTCGCCGCCGTGCGCGTCGAGGCGGACGCCACCGAGACCTCCATCCGGCTGGTCGGGCGCTTTCATGCCATCACCGACCCCGACGGACCAGGCGGCGGGGAGGGCGATGGCGACGGGGGGTTCCCTCCCATCGTGACCTCCGGCGACTGCCCGGACATCTGGGACACCCTCGGTGGCATCCACGGCGGCCTGGGCTCGTGGACGGGCTTCGCCAACGAGACCAACGTGGGCGGCCCCGTGTTCTTCGTCAACGGGGCCATGATGGGCGCGCCCGGCTGGCAGTTGCAACTCACCAACGGCTGCAACCTGAACTACCCCGGCACCTACACCATGACGGTCGGCCACACCGCCACGCCGCTCCGAGCCGGGATCTACCGGATCCTCAATGCCTTCTCGGAGACCCCGCCTGGGCCCGGCGAGGTACTCAGCGGACTTTCGGCGCCGTACGACCGATCCTACGTCTACACGTCCGGCTACGTCTGGATCTCCTCCATCTCGGACGGACGCGTGCGCGGCACCTACAGCGGCTACGCCACCCCCATTCCACACCCCACCCGACCTCCCACGCCGACCCTGTTCTCCTACGGTCGGTTCTCAGCCCGCGACAGCAGCCCGGCGGGGATCACGCTCCCGCCCGGCGTGGATCTCCCCCCCGGCACCCGACTGCCGCTGGGAATCCGGACCGGGCAGAACGACTGATGCGGTCCGGTCTCCTCGTCGCGGCCTTGCTCCTGGGTGGGTGCGCCTCGGCGCCGCCCGAGGCCGCCCCGCCGGGCGTCCGCGTCGAGGTGGTGCAGGCCGACGGTGCGGTCCAGCCGCCGGTGTTCCGGTGGGACGCGCCCGTCGCGGCCCGGGTGACGGTCCTACGTGGGCCGACGGTCGTGTGGGAGGTCGCCGAGGGTGACACCTCCCACGGCGCCCAGCGGCGCGGGCCGATCGTGCCGCCGCTGACCTACGGCGAGCGGTACGACCGCCACCTCGGCCCCCGCCCTCGCGTCCTGGTCCCCCCCGCTGCGCTGACGCCCCGGACCGTGTACACCGTTTCGGTGGTGGGCTACGACGGGACGGTCTACAGAGGCCGCTTCAGCGTGAACGAGCGGGTCGACGTCCGGTGAGAACACGCCTTCTCCTCCTCGCGGGGCTGTTGGCTGCCTGCGCCTCGCCCCCGCAGGCGCCTACCCACTCCCCCGGACACCCGGCTGCGCAGGTCCGTCAGACGGCCGGCGGGACCGTTGAGATCGCCTGGGGGGAGGCCGGAGCGCTCTGGGTCGAGGTTCGCCACGCCGCCACCGGGCGGATCATGTGGCGAGCGACGGCCGGTCCTGCGCACCCCCGACGAGGGCCGGATCTGCTGGAGCCCCCACTCGCCGTCCGCGCGCTGGGTCCGCCACCGGGCATCTACCCGCCCGACGGGCGCGGCGCCGAGGCGGGCGAACCGGAGCCCTTCGTGCCCGGCGACGCCTACACCGTCACGGTCCTGCCGTGCCGCACGACGCCGACGGGATGCGAGCCGCTCCCACTCCACACCGTGTCGTTCACAACCCGGCACTGACCGCCTCAGTCAGCGCCTCGGGCTGATCGGTACCTCGAAGCTCCCCTCGACACGCGCGATCCGCGTCGAGTCGCCCGGCGTCGGGTAGCGGTAGGCGTCCATCTCGAAGGTCCCGACGAGCCATCCGCGACGGTCGCGCGCCACGTCCATCGTCCCAATGGGCAACCACTCGCTCAGCGTCGTGCGGGCCCCGGGGTCGGCCGCGTCCAGCCCGGGCACGTTGGTGATGTGGAAATAGGCCTGGACCCACTCCCGGTCCGGGTCCCAGAACCGCGTCTCGAACGCGCCCATCACGGGCGACGACTGGTAGGGCTGGTTGAACGCGATCGCGACCTCCATCGCATCGGGCGTCGGCGAGGGGTAGACGTGCCGCGTCCCGAAGAAGAAGTAGTCGTGGTCGGACGCGTTCTTCCCAGCGTACGCCTCCCCCTCGGAGCGGAACGCGAACGTCGAGCCGTCCGGCAGAGTCGCCACACCTTCGACGAACGACCCGTCCGGGATGCGGGCCTGGGGCTCGGTGGAGTCGACGGCGTCACAGCCGACGAGCAGGGCGAGGAGGACAAGAAACGGGGCGATGCGCATGGGAGTCGGGCTGGAGGCACCACCAGGATCGCGCGCCCCGGGGTCCGTGCCCTGATGCAGACTCACTACCCGTCCCAGGAGCCGGGACGAGTCGGACAGCGCCCCTTCGTTCGTAGCCTTCCCGTCGCCCTCCTCCAGCCGACATGCCTGCCGTCGTCCCGTTCGAGACCGCGCCCCAGCTCTTCCACCGCCTCTCCGCCCACTACGCCGGGACGGGCAAGGCGGCGCTGGGCTACAAAGACAGAGCGACCAAGACCTGGACCGACATCCCGTGGGAAGATCTCCACGAGCGGGTCCACCAGCTGGCCGGGTTCCTGCACGCACGCGGCGTGCGCGCGGGCGACCGCGTCGCCATCCTGAGCGAGAACCGTCCCGAGTGGGCCGTCGCCGACCTCGCCACGCAGGTCCTGGGCGCGGTCACCGTCGCCCTGTACACGACCACGCCCGCCAGCCAGGTGGCGTACGTCGTCCGCGACAGTGGCGCCGTCGTGCTGATCGTCTCGACCGGCCTCCAACTCCGCAAGGCCGACCGCGCCTACGACGACTGCCCCGATCTCCGGGCCATCGTGTCGATGGCGGAGCCGCGCAAGGCCCGCCCCGACACCCCGGTCACCACCTGGGCCGACGCGCTCGCCGAGGGCGCCCGCCACGCGGTGACGCTCGACGAGGCCGTGGTGACGCCCGACGACCTCTCGGCGCTCATCTACACCTCCGGCACCACGGGCGAGCCGAAGGGCGTCATGATGACGCATCGCAACCTGATGTCGAACGTCCACGCGGCGCTGGAGCGGATCGACGTGACCGAGGACGACGTGCACCTGTCGTTCCTGCCCCTCAGCCACGCCTTCGAGCGGACGGCCGGGTACTCGACCGTGCTGGCGGCGGGCGCGCAGATCGTCTACGCCGAGTCCATCGACGCCATCTCGAAGAACCTCCCGGAGGTCCGCCCCACGCTGATGGTGTCGGTGCCGCGCCTGTTCGAGCGGGTGTACGCGACCATCCAGCGGTCCGTGGCAGAGGGCTCGCTGGTCAAGCGCGGCCTGTTCGCGTGGGCGGTCGACGTGGGAACGGCCGTCGCCCGGCGGGAGGCTGAGGGGCGGACGGTCTGGCCGCACCTCCGCGCGCAGCACGCGGTCGCGCAGCGGCTCGTGTTCTCGACGCTGCACGAGAAGCTGGGCGGGCGCATCAAGTACGCCATCAGCGGCGGGGCCGCGTTGCCGGAGGAGATCGGCGCGTTCTTCCAGGCCGCGGGCATCCGCCTGATCGAGGGCTACGGCCTGAGCGAGACGGCGCCCATCCTGGCTGCCAACCCCACCGATGCGCCGCAGTATGGCACGGTCGGCTGGGTGATGCCCGGCGTGACGGTCGGCATCCGGTCGCTCGACACCGGTCACGTGCTCGCCGAGGTGGAGGGCGATGCCTACCCGCTCGACGTGACCACGGCGCCCGGCGAGATCCTGGCCCGCGGCCCCGGCGTGATGCCCGGCTACTGGGACCGCCCCGAGGACACCGCCGCGGCCTTCGACGCCGACGGCTGGTTCCGCACCGGCGACGTGGGGCGTTTCGAGGGCGGCTACCTCCGCATCACCGACCGGATCAAGCACATGATCGTGACCGGGGGCGGGAAGAACGTCTACCCCGGCCCCATCGAGGCCGCGCTCTCGGCCAGCCCCCTCGTGGCGCAGTTGATGGTCGTCGGCGAGGGGCGGCCGTTCCTGTCCGCGCTCGTCGTGCCCGACCTGGACGTGCTGGCGCTGGAGGCGAACGCACGGGACCTCCCGACGGGCCCGCGGGAGCAGATGCTGGCCGAGCCTGCGCTCCTGTCCCTGTTCGACGACGTGTTCGCAGCCTACAACGCCGGCGCCGCGAGCCACGAGCGCGTCCGCACCTACCGCTTCGCGCCGGAGCCCTTCACCGTCGACAACGACCTCATGACGCCGACAATGAAGTTGAAGCGGCGTCTCATCGAGGACCGCTTCGCGGAGCTGGTCGAGACGATGTACGAGTCCGACCGGTAGCCGAGCGGGTTCGTGCGCGCTTCACCGGGCCGCAGGGTCGGTGCGGCTCGCGGCGTGCGTATCATGTCGCTCGCCGGTTCGCCCGGCCCCGGATTCCGGCTCGCCGGACCTCGGGATGTAGCGCAGCCCGGTAGCGCGCCTCGTTCGGGACGAGGAGGTCGTGGGTTCGAATCCCGCCATCCCGACCACGGCCCTCTTGCTTCGGCGAGAGGGCCGTTTTGCGTTCACCCCTCCCGGACGAACGTCTCGAAGCGGAACGCGGGTCGGCCCGCCTCGGCAGGGTGGGCGACCGACTCGCCGAGGCGGAAGGGGACGCAAGTGCCGGGTCAGTCTCCGGCGTCGTCCTCGCCACGCGCCCAGGCCTCGCGCTCCAACTGGACCTCCAGGCGGACGCGGCGGTAGCGCACCATCCGTTCCGCGTGCGGGATGTCCGGGTTCGGGGAGAACATGATCGACCCATCCTCCAGGGGCGTCACGAGGTCGCCGACCGCTTCGGCCTCACGGATCGACATCTCTCGGTAGGGCACGGAACGCGTGCGCACAATCTCGTCGAACCGGGGGTTGACGGGCCAAACGGTGACGTCGTCGGGAAGCCGGGCGCGGTGCATGAAGCCCCACTGGAAGCCGTCAGGCGTCAGGGTGCCATAGGTCTCCTTGACGTAGGGGCGGTTGCCGTCACCGGGTGCGTACGTCGCCGTCAGGTAGACACGCTCCTCGGGCGAGACCTCACGCGCCGTCCCGTCGTGGTTGACGTAGATCATCGGGAAGCCCGTGTCGGTCCGCGCCGTGTGGGTCTCGAACGGCAGCCGACGCGCATTCCACGTGTCCTGACGGCGCTTGACCGACCGGACAGGCGTTCCCGGAGGGAGGTTCGCGCGTGCCATGAACCCAGACACCTGCCCCTGCCCGTCCCGGTCCTCCATCGCCGCCTTCACGTACGGGCGGGTGCCGTCGTCCGGCGCGAACGTCGTCGTCAGGAAGGCCTGCTCGCTGTCGGTGACCTCGCGCACCGTCCCATCGTGGTTCACGTGGACGAAGGGGAAGGCATCGTCCATCGGCCTACCGGTCGCGTACGAACGTCTCGAAGCGGAACGCGGGTCGGCCCGCCTCGGCGGGGTGGGCGACCGACTCCGCGAGGCGGAAGGGGCCGCCGTTCTCGGCGAGCAGGTGACGGTACGGCGGAAAGAACGTGTCGCCGGAGAACGTGCCCTCCACCAGCGTCAGCTCCAGCCGGTCGGCCTGGACCGGGCTCTCGGGGTCGAGCACGGACGCGTATACGCCCGCGCCGCCGCCGATGAACACGCGCTCGCGGTCGGCGAACGCGTCCATGGCCTCTGGCAGCCCGCTGTAGACGTGAATGCCGGGATGGTCGACGTGCGTCGGGTGCCGGGTCAGGACGACGTTCTCGCGGTTCGGGAGCGGTCCGCCGAACTGGTGGAGCAGGCTCTCGAACGTCCTCCGCCCCATCACGAGCGGATACCCGAGCGTGAGCGCCTTGAAGCGCTTCAGGTCCGCCGGGAGGTGCCACGGCAGGTCCATGCCGTCGCCGATGAGCCGGTCGCCCTCCGTGCCGGGCGCCTCGGCGACCGCGGCGATCAGGACGACTTCTGGAGTGTGGCGTGTGGGGGGCGTGATCACGACAGAGGATGCGAGCGGGCTGCGCAACACGCAGCCCGCGACAGGTTAGACCGCGACCGGGAAGCGGATGGCGGGCTGGGGGGCGTAGCCCTCCAGCGTCACGTCGTCGAAGGCCAGCTCGTCAGGCTCCTTGGCGCGACCGTCGGCGTGGCGGGCGAGGACGAGGCGCGGAGCGGGCGTGGGCGTTCGCGAGAGCTGCTCCCGGAGCCCGTCCACGTGGTCAACGTAGATGTGGGCGTCGACGAGGGTGTGGGCAAAGTGGCCGGGGCGAAGGCCGGCGGCCTCGGCGAGGACCTGGGTGAGGAGCGCGTAGCAGGCGAGGTTGAACGGGACGCCGAGGGCGAGGTCGGCCGAGCGCTGCGTCAGGTGGCAGTTCAAAAGATCCGGCCCGTCGGCGGACGGCGTCACCTGGAACGCAAACGTGTAGTGGCACGGCGGCAGACGGCTGACGGCCGCGTTGGCCGGGTGCCACGCGCTGACGACGAGGCGGCGGCTCATCGGATCGCGCCGGAGCGTGTCGAGGACGTAGCCGATCTGGTCGAACGAGAGCGACCCGTCGGCCTCGCGGCGGACGTTCGGGTGGTCGGTGTCGGCCCAGACCTCGCCGCCCAGCGCGGCGCCGGACGCGGGGACCGGGAAGCGGCGCCAGAAGCGGCCGTAGGCGGTCTGCAGGTCTCCGGCCTCGTCGGCCCAGGCGTCCCAGATCTTGGTGTGCTGGCGGAGCTCGCGGATGTGGTCGGCGCCGGAGAGGTACCAGAGCACCTCGCGGAGCATGGACGCGAAGTAGACCTTCTTGGTGGTCAGCAGCGGGTAGCCCTCCGCGAGGTCGACGCGGTAGTGCTCGGCGAACGAAGCGATCGTGTCCATCCCCGTCCGGTTCGTCTTGCGGACGCCCGACGTCAGCACGCGCTCGACGACACCGAGGTAGGCCTCTTCGGCGGCGGTCGTGGTGGCGGGCGGGGCGTCGACGGTGGGCATACGGGGTACGGGGTACGGGGTACGGGGTACGGGGTACGGGGTACGGGGTACGGGGTACGGGGTACGGGAAGATCCGGTCGCTCCGCGCCGGGCGCCACCCGCCCCGCCCCTTCGGTCCCCACATTCCGTCCACCTCGGCAGCGCGACCGAGGCCGGCCGGCTCGGCGGAAACAAATCTGCGAGATCGGCCCATCACCCCTCAGTCCACCACCCCTCACCCCATGGATCCCGGCCTCCACGTCAAGCAAGCCATCAACCACCTCAACAAGGTGCTCGCCTACTATCCGTACGTCGCGGCCGACGGCGAGGCGACCGTCGCGCTCACGCCCGAGGACTGGGGCGTCGTCGCCGACGCGTTCTTCCACATGGGCACGCCGCCGGAGGTCTTCCCCGACGCGATCGCCGCGTACCGCCTCAGCGACGACGGTTCGGAGATGCTGGTGACGGCGCAGGACGGGACGGTCATCCGCATCCAGGCCGGCTGACCCGTACCGGGGCGTCCGCCTCGGTGCCGGGGCGTCCGCCTCGGTGCCGGGGCGGGCGGCCTCAGTTCGCCAGGGCGACGAGGTGGAACAGCGGGATCCGTGCGGAGAAGCGGCTGCCGCCCTCTCGCTGCATCAGGTAGGTCCCCTCCATCGTCCCCTCGAAGGTGCGGAGGACGCACATCGAGTGGTACTCGTGCGCCTCGCCCGCCGCGATGACCGGCTGGCGGCCGACGACGCCCGCGCCCTCCACGTGCTGCACGTGGCCGTCGGCGTCTGTGATGGTCCACGTCCGGCGCAGCAACTGCACCTCGTCCGCCCCGTGGTTCTCGATGCGGACGAAGTAGGCGAACACGAACTGCTGCTCAAGCACGTCCGACTTGCCGTCGAGGTAGGCCGGGCGGACGGAGACCGTGACGGTCTCGGTGGTAGCGTCGTAGGAAACCATGGGGGCGGGGCTACTGGCGGACCTCCTGTCCGCGCGCATATTCGACGGCGCCGATCAGCCGCCGCACCTCGGCTTCGGAAACGGGCGCCTGCCAGCGGCGGTCCTCCTTGAGGCCGCTGCCGACGAAGAAGCCATCCGCGGCGCCGAGGTAGTCGAGCAGGTTGTGGCCGTCGAGGCCGCCACCGCAGAACAGGGGCAGCGAGGCCACCTCGCAGGCCGCGTCCACCACGCCGGGGGGCGACGGGTACCCGACCGCGGGGCCGAGCACGATCAGCGCGTCGGGATGGGTCACCTCGGTGGCGGCGACGAGGCTGGCCACGTCCTCGACAGACGAGGGGCGCAAGTCGGCGAGGACGGGGATCGCGGTGGCACCCAGGGACTCGCGGTACCGGTGGAAGCGGCCCGCCGAGGCAGGGTCCTCGGCCCAGCCGTCCACGCGGACGAAGTGGCAGCAGGCGCCCAGCGCCACGGCCAGCGCCGCGCGATCGGCGTGGAGCACGCGGACGCCCACGGGCAGGCGCCGAGCGTTGCGCCGGACGGCGAGGGCCACGTGGGTCATGTAGGCGACCACCTCCGGCCCGGTCTGGTCGTCGCCGAGCGCGGGCGCGTCGTGGGCATTCTCGACCAGCAGACCGTCTACCCCGAGTTCCACGAGGAGGCGTGTCTCCGCGACCGCCCGGTCTACCGCAGCGCGCACTCCGCTCCCCCCCGGAACACCCGGTGAGGGCCCCGCATGGATCACCGCGACGACGGGCTTGGGGCGGGCGAACAGGTCGTGGACGAGGTCTGACATGGGGGGGCACGTCGCCGGAGGACGGCAGCGGATCGTTGGGGGCGTTAACCGGCCGTCGCCCCTCCGCTGTTCCATGAATACCCTCGGACAGCGCACCCATCTGCAGCTCGCCCTCCGGCAGCACAGCCTGCCGCCCCTGACCCGGCAGCGGGTTAAAAGGGCGCGAACCGTCCCCAGGGAGCGGCGGAGGGCTTCCCACACCGGCGAGGCGAGAATCACGGTCCGCTCGCGTGCGTACGGACCGCCATGACCGATGCCCTCACCCCGGACCGCCCGTCCCTCCCCGGCGGGGTCCCCACCCTCGCCCTCGACGATGTCGTGGTCCTCTTCGCCGGAGACTCCGGCGACGGGATGCAGCTCACCGGCAGCCAGTTCACGCTGGCGACCGCGCACGCCCGCAACGACCTCGCGACGCTCCCCGACTTCCCGGCCGAGATCCGCGCCCCCGCGGGCACGCTCTACGGGGTGTCGGGCTTCCAGCTCCACTTCGGCAGCGCCGCCGTCCTCACGCCCGGCGACGAGGTGGACCTGCTGGTGGCCATGAACCCGGCCGCGCTGAAGGTCAACCTGGCGCGCGTGCGACCGGGCGGTGCGGTGCTGGTCAACACCAACAGCTTCACCGCGCGGGACCTGTCCCTGGCGGGCTACGACGTGAACCCGCTGGAGGATGGCACGCTCGACGGCTACGAGCGCCACGACGTGGAGCTGACGAGGCTGACCCACGAGGCGCTCTCCGAGACCGGCCTCAGCAAGCAGGAGATGGACCGGGCGAAGAACATGTTCGCGCTCGGCCTCTCGCTGTGGATGTACACGCGCCCGATCGAGCCCGCGCGGGCGTGGATTCGGACCAAGTTCGCGAAGGTGCCCGAGATCCGGGACGCCAACCTCCGTGCGCTCGACACGGGGTATCACTACGGCGACATCTCGGAGAGCTTCGTCGCTCGGTACGAGGTCGCCCCGGCCGACCTGCCCGCGGGCACGTACCGGGCCATCAAGGGCAACGAGGCCCTGGCGCTCGGGCTCGTGGCCGCTGGCGTCAAGTCCGGCCTGGACGTGTTCTACGGGACCTACCCCATCACGCCCGCCTCGGACCTGCTGCACGCGCTCGCGAAGTACAAGGCGTACGGCGTCAAGACCTTCCAGGCCGAGGACGAGATCGCAGCTATCGGCAGCGCCATCGGTGCCAGCTTCGGCGGGGCGCTCGGCGTGACGGCCACCTCCGGACCCGGCATGGCGCTCAAGGGCGAGTTCCTCGGCCTCGCGACGATGGTGGAGCTCCCGCTCGTCGTGATCGACGTGCAGCGGGCCGGGCCGAGCACCGGGATGCCGACCAAGACGGAGCAGAGCGACCTCCTGATGGCCCTCTACGGCCGCAACGGCGACGCGCCGACGCCGGTGATCGCGCCGAAGACCCCCGGCGAGTGCTTCCTGGCCGCCTTCCACGCCGCCCGCATCGCGCTCCAGTACATGACGCCGGTCGTGGTTCTGTCGGACGGCTACCTCGGCAACGGCTCCGAGCCCTGGCTCCTGCCGGATGTCGACGCGCTGCCCGACATCCCGGTCGCCTTCGCCGAGGTGGGCACAGCGGCGGTCACCGACGAGGGCGCCTTCCTCCCATACGTCCGGGACGAGGACACGCTGGCGCGCGGCTGGGCGACGCCCGGCACAGCGGGCCTGGAGCACCGCATCGGCGGGCTCGAGAAGGACGCCCGGACCGGGGGCGTCTCCTACGACCCCGAGAACCACCAGCGGATGACCGAGACGCGCGCCGAGAAGGTCGCCCGCATCGCCGACGCCTTCCCGGACGTGGAGGTCGAGGGTGACGCCGAAGGCGACGTGCTGGTCGTCGGCTGGGGCTCCACGTACGGGTCCATTAAGAAAGCCGTCCAGGGCGCGCAGGCCCGCGGCCTCCGCGTGGGACACGCCCACCTGCGCTGGCTCAACCCCCTCCCCCCCGGCCTCGGCGACGCGCTGGGCCGGTTCCGCCACGTGCTCGTGCCCGAGCTCAACGGCGGCCAGCTCGTCCACGTCCTCCGCGACCGGTTCCTGGTCGATGCCCAGGGTCTGTCGAAGGTCCAGGGCCTCCCCTTCTCCGCCCTCGAGGTGGAGGCGAGCATCGTGGAGCTGGCTGCCTCTCCCACTGACAGCGACTGAGTCGCCGTTGCGCGTTCCGCGTCGCGTGCCCGGTGAGGCGTCGCGGTCGGACCCCGCACCCCGAACCACGCCACACACTATGGCCTCCCTCCCTCCCGACGACGCCGACCTCCCGGACACCTCCGCTGCACGTCCGGGCGGCGAGCCCCCCACGTCCCACGGTGAAGGCGCGGATCCCGACGTGCCGCAGCCCGCGGGGAAGAGGCATCCGGTGGACGCCCCCGCCGTGCCGGCCTCGGGCGGCGCCCCGGCGCTCCCTCCGATCCCCGAGACGGGCCCGGACGACGGCGCAGCGCCCCGGAAGCCGACCCTCCCCCCGATCAAGAAGCCCGCCCGCCCGCCTGGCGCCAAGCGCCCGCCCGTGCCCGCGAAGGCGCGGACGGTGGACCCCGAGGGGGACGGCGCGGCCCTGGGCCTGCCCGTCCTCACGCGCAAGGACTTCGTTTCCGGCTCCGACGTGCGCTGGTGCCCCGGTTGCGGCGACTACGCCGTGCTGGCCGCCGTCCAACGGGCCCTGCCCGAGCTCGCCGAGACGCGCGAGAACGTCGTGTTCATCTCCGGCATCGGCTGCTCCAGCCGTTTTCCGTACTACATGAACACGTACGGCTTCCACAGCATCCACGGCCGCGCGCCTGCCGTGGCGACCGGCCTGAAGAGCACCCGCCCGGAGCTCGACGTGTGGGTGGTCACCGGCGACGGCGACGCGCTCTCCATCGGCGCGGGCCACACGGCCCACATGCTGCGCCGCAACGTGGACCTGCAGGTGTTGCTGTTCAACAACCAGATCTACGGCCTCACGAAGGGCCAGTACTCGCCCACGAGCGAGGTCGGCAAGGTGACCAAGTCCTCGCCCTTCGGGTCGCTGGACCACCCGTTCAACCCGGCCGCGCTGGCGCTCGGCTCCGACGGCACCTTCATCGCTCGGACGCTCGACCGCGACCCGAAGCACATGCAGACGGTCCTCAAAGCCGCCCACGAGCACTGCGGCACGTCGTTCGTCGAGATCTACCAGAACTGCAACATCTTCAACGACGGCGCCTTCTTCGACTTCACCGAGCGCGACTCGAAGCCGCTGCGGACGCTGTTCGTGGAGGACGGCAAGCCGATGACCTACGCCAACGGGACGAAGGGGCTCGTTTTGGATGGCCTGCGCCTGCGCTCGGTCGACCTCGGCGGTGTCCGTACCGAGTCGGACTGCGTGGTGTACGACTCGACCGACAAGGCGCTCGCGCTGCTCGTGGTGGATCAGATGTTCTGGTCCGGCGACCTCCCCCGCCCGTTCGGCGTTCTCTACCGCGAGGACCGGCCGACGTACGACGCGCTCCTCAATGAGCAGGTCGACGCGGTCCGCGAGGCGAAGGGACCGGGCGACCTGAAGGCGCTGCTGGCGCAGGGCGAGACCTGGACCATCGAGTAGTCAGCGTGCCACCACGAGGCGGCCCGTGCCTGCGGGCCGTCCGCCCAGCGTGAGGCGGTAGACATAGAGCCCGGCCGGCCACCCGGCCACGTCCACCTCGGGGCGGTAGAGGCCTGCGCCGAGGACGCCATCCAGCGGCACGGCCACGCGGCGGCCGAGGGCGTCGAACACCTCCAGCCGGACGTCCGCCTCGGTGGCGAGGTCGAGTGAGAGGCGCGCCACGCCGATGGCGGGCGACGGCCAGGCGGTGCTGGCGAGGGCGTTGCGGCCCGGCCCGGGGACCGGGTCGGCGGGTGTGGTGACCACGCCCGGCAGATCCCCGAGGCGGAGGGTGGCGAGGTCGGGGTCGGGCGCGAACGGGACCGTCTGGGCCGCGGGGGCGGCCTCCAGCACCAGCCGGTTGACGGACGCGAGGGCCCCCTGCTCGGCCCTCGCCCACAGGTAGGCTGTGTCGACGGTGTACGTCTCCCCGGGCATCATATCGAAGGGACCATGGCTGGCGAGGATGCGCACGTCCGCGGGCCGATCCGTCCTCCCCGCACCATTCGTGTTGCGCTGACTCCAGTAGGAAGGCGGCAGGCCCGGGTAGACGTAGGTGGAGAATGTGGTCGCACCCGGGTTGTAGCCGTCGCCGCCGTAGGTCTGCGGCACGCCGTCGCAGTGCAGGCTTTGCAACTCGCGGTAGGCGGAGTGGCCACGCCCACCCATCTCAGCGCAAAAGTACCCGATGAGCGAACTCCCGCTCACCGGCACGAGCGACCCGGACAGCGCGCGCGCGGCGGGACCGCTCAGAATGCGGAGCGCGGAGGCGGGCGGCGAGGCGCCGTAGAGGGTGTCGATGTCCGTTCCATTGTACGCGATCACGAGGTCCTGCTCCGGGACCGTGCCGACGTGATCGTCGCTGAACACACCGATGTCTGGGTCGACGTGGAAGCCCACGTAGGTGTCCGCGAGGGGCACCTCGCTTCGGTAAGTCAGGGCGTGGCGGACGAATACCATGCGCTGCACGTCGCCGGCAAACCGTCCCAGCGCGAGTCGCTCCCGCGCGTACGGCTCGCTGACCGTGAACGCCGTCACGCGGACCTCCAGCCCGGCGGGCGCGAGCCCACTCCACTCGTGGACGTTGCCCCTGTCGTTGAGCACCCACCAGGCGGTTTCATCGCCGAGGATCGCTGGCCGATCGCCCGCGGCGAGGTCATAGTTGGTCTCGATGCCGTCGCCATCGACCACGGGCGCGCCGAGGTGGACCGGCCAGTCGGCCAGGTCCGCGGTCGCGGATCCCGTGTCGTTGTAGCGGGCGACGTCCTCCAGCGTGACGTGCCAGATCCGGTCTGCCGCGGCACAGTCCTCGGTCGAGGGGATGCCTCCCGAGGAGGCGAGCGGCCCCGGCCAGTAGTCCGCGCCCCCGTACGTCGTCGCCGCCATGCGAAGGGACGACGGGTCGCCCCCGGCCAGCCCGCCGACCCAGAGGCTCGACGAGAACATCGCGTCCACGCCGCCGCCCTTCGGCACTTCGAAGTGGGGCGGGTCGTCCGGCTGGGTGCTCGCGTCATAGAACAGGCGGCCCGTGTTGTAGACGGACGCGCGCACGTCGGAGCCGTCGAGGACGACGTGAGCCGTCCCGGGGGAGCAGTCTCCCGTCTCCTGGGCGAGAGCGGCGGGCGCCGCGAGAAAAAGGACCAGCAGCGTGGCGACGCGCATAGGCGACCTAACGTGTGTGTGTTTGCCACGATAGACTTCCTGCGACGACGGGTCTCTCCACGGCCTGCCCACCGGTCCGACGACGGCCCCGAACGGCAGGGACGAGTTACAGACGGCGCGGTCCGTAGACTGGCACGTCCTCCCGCTCCCCCGTGCCGACCCCTACTGCCCTCTTGATCGGCGTCCTGTGCGCCACCCTCACGGTCGCCTGCGCCGAGCCGACCCCGCCCACCTCGGGGACGCCGCCGACCGACTCCGTCGCTTCCGACACCGTCGCCACCGCACCTGCCGTCGCCGACACCGTCGACACGTCGGATGGGGGTGACATCGTCCTGGACGCGGCCGAGGTGGACCGTCTCGTGGCGCAGGACACACTCTGGGCCGACGCCCTCCGAATCCACTACGACGCCGTCGTGCTGGACGGCCACATCGACACGCCGACGCTGATGTTGGACCGCGGCTACGCGCTCGGCCAGCGCCACCGCGGCGACCACGTCGACCTGCCTCGGATGGCCGCGGGCGGCCTCGACGGCGCCTTCTTCTCGATCTACGTCGCCCGGAGCTACGGCGAGGGGCAGGCTGCGACCGACCGCGCGCTGGCGATGATCGAGCGCGTCAACCAGCAGGTGGCCGGACTGGAGGGCGCGATGCTGGTCCGCACCGCCGACGGCGTGCTGCGCGCCCGCGAGCGCGGACAGGCCGCCGTGCTGCTCGGCCTCGAAGGCGGCCACGCGCTCCAGGGGTCGCCCGACGTGCTGCGCCTGCTCGCCGCCAACGGCGTCCGTTACGTGACGCTGACGCACACCAACACCAACGCCTGGGCCGACGCGTCCACCGACGCGCCGCGCTGGGGCGGCCTCAACGCCCTCGGCCGCGAGATGGTCACCGAGATGAACCGCCTCGGCGTCCTCGTCGACCTGTCGCACGTGTCCGACGACACGATCCGCGACGCGCTCGCCGCGACGCGGGCGCCCGTCATCGTCAGCCACTCGTCGTGCCGTGCCCTCCACGACCACGCCCGCAACGTTTCCGACGACCTGCTCCGCGCCATCGCAGCGAACGACGGCGTCGTGATGATCAACTTCTACCCGCTCTACCTCGGCAGCGGGGCGGTCACGGTCGAGACGCTCCTCGACCACATCGAGCACGCCGTGGCGGTCGCCGGCGCCGACCACGTCGGCATCGGGAGCGACTTCGACGGGGTCACGTCGCTTCCCTCGGGCATGGGCGACGTGACGCGCCTGCCCTGGCTCACCTACGGCCTCCTCCAGCGTGGCGTCTCCGAGGCGGATGTCCGCAAGATCCTGGGCGGCAACGTGCTCCGCGTGATGCGCGAAGCGGAGCGGGTGGCGGCGGACATGCGGACCGAGGGGACGGCCTCGAACTGATCGCGCCCTGGATCAGCGCAGCACCCGGTCCGCCGCGGTGGGGTCGCCCGCGTTGGGCGCCGGGTCGAGGCCCATCGCCCGCGTCAGGATGCCATAGACGTCGACAGTCTGGAGCGGCCCCACCTCGACGCCCGACCGGAAGTGGGGGCCGCGAGCCAGGAAGAGGCCGTGCATGTCCGGGAACGCGTTGTCGAAGCCGTGGGACCCGCCCGACGGGCGCTCCGGGTTGCGGTCGAGGTAGGCCTGAGAGGTCGCCGTCCAGCCCGGCTCGACCAGCACCACGACCGGCGGGATGCGATCATGGTTCGAGTAGTGGAGCCGCTCGGGCACGTCGGCCTTGCGCATCGCCGTCAGGTGGGGGAGCGCCGAGACGCGCGCGATGAGGGCGTCCACGTCGACCGTGTCGGCGGGCCAGAGGCCGACCACCTCGCCCCAGTCCACGTCGACCGTCTCCAGGTCCACCGCCTCGTCGAGGCGGACGGTGCGGTCGCGGGACACCGGGGTCATGCCGTGGTCGGAGACGACGACGAGGTCGACATCGTCGAGGCGCCCACGCGTGCGGAGGCCGTCCACGAAGCGCGCCAGCGCGGCGTCCACCTCCTCGATGGCCGCGTCCACCTCGGGCGCGTCGGGGCCGTGGCGGTGCCCGGCGTTGTCGACGGCCTCGAAGTAGAGCGTTAGGAAGCCCGCGCCGTCGTCCAGCCACGCGAGGGCCTGATCGGCTCGGGCATCGTAGCCGAGGTCGCCGTCGTAGGCCAGCCAGTGCGTCGGGCGGACACCCCCGATCTCGGCCTCGGAGCCCGGCCAGAACACGGGCGCGGCCACGACGCCTTGCCTCTCGGCCGTCACCCAGATCGGCTCGCCGGCCCACCACCGGCCGTCCGTTACGGCGTCGCGGTTGGAGAGCGAGAAGCGCGAAGGCTCGCCGTCCACGAGTCGGTTCGGGTCCCGCATCGTGTTGCCCACGATCCCGTGCGCCTCCGGGTGCAGGCCGGTCACGAGCGAGTAGTGGTTCGGGAACGTCTTCGACGGAAAGACCGGCACGAGCCGCTCGGCGCGGACGCCTTCGGCTACCCAGCGCAGCGTGGGCGCGTCGACGTCCCGGTCGAGGTAGTCCCAGCGGAAGCCGTCGATGGAGACGAGCACGAGGGCTCGGTCGGCACCGACTCCCCCGCTCTCCGGCACGGACGCCGTCGCGCACCCTGAGAGTTGCCGCCCGGCGACGAGCGCGAACAGAACGAGTGCGAGGGGGGCGAGCAGACGGCGCATGGACACTGGGACGAGAGAGCGAGGAAAGGGTAACGCCCTGCGCCGCCGCACCGGCGAGTGCATGCCGACGCCCGCCGCGTCGCCCGCCCGGCGGCCCGAGGCCTACTCGAAGTCCGTGTTGAGGCGGAAGCGGCTGATGCGGTTGTTGCCGGTGTCGGCCACGTAGACGACCTCTTCGTAGTACGCGACGCCGTTCGGGTTCGAGAACTGGAGCGGCCCCGCACCCGTGCCGCCGAACGAGGCGCGGACGGGTCGCGTGGAGCCCGCGCCCGGCGGCGGCGCGACCCCCTCGATGCCGTTCTGGTTGAACACGAAGAGGCTGTCCTTGCCCGCATCGAGCACGAACAGGTAGCCCGTCTGGTCGGGCGCGTAGGCCATGCTGGTCGGGCGGACGAACTGGCCGGGCTCGAACAGCGCGCCGTCGCCCAGGTCCGGGTTGCCCGCGGCGCCGAGGCGGGCGGAGTCGACGCGGTACTCGATGCCGTCGGTCGTCTCGACTACCTGCACCGACACGACGCCGTAGGTCGGGGTGGCCTCGGTCGGCGGCGGCGCGAGCGCCAGCAGGAAGTCCTCGTTGAGCGCCACCGAGCCGCGCTGCGGCGGGCCGACGAAGGTCAGCACGTCGGACGGGTAATAGGCGCTCAGCAGCGTCGCACGGTCCGGTGTGAGCGCGCGGACGTACTGGATGTAGGCGCCGTCGGCGGTGTACTGGAGGAAAGCGTTGAACGGGCTGAAGGCCTGGCTCGGGCGACCGGTCGCGGTCGTGTTGACCGGCCCGCGGCGCGTGACGTAGAGCCGGTTGTCGGCGAGCACGGAGACGCCCGTGAACTCGGCGTCCTCGTCGCTGGCCCCCGTCGAGTAGACGTTGGGCGTCTCGAAGCGCGTGAACCGGCGGCTGCCGTCGTCGAACGGGTGCCACAGGATGTCCTCCACGGCGGGCGTGCCGGTCGTCAGGCCGCTGATGCGGTAGACGACGGCAAGGTCGCAGTCCTCCCCCCCACCCGACGACGGGCAGACGGCGTCGGCGACGGTCGTGTCGCGGCGGGCGGCCACGTAGACGTTCAGGCGGCGGTCCTGCACGATGGCCGTGATGTCGCGCAGCGGCTGGCCTTCCACCTGGTCGAGCAGAAACTGAGGCCGCCCGGCGAGGTCGAGCACGTGCAAGCCCCGGTCGTCGGCCACGTAGACGAACTCGTCGTAGCCCACGTACACGTCCACCGGATTGACGAAAGCGCCCCCGAAGCCCTGCGTGTAGAACGGGTTCAGCGGCACGTAGCCGACGTCGTCGACGAGCGTCGGGTCGGTCTGGCCCTCGATAAAGATCTCGTCGGTCGTCGGGTCCGACTTGGAGCCGAGCACGGCGTCACAGCCCGCGAGGCCAGTGGCCAGCAGGCAGAGGCCCAGGGCCGAGTGGCGGAAGAGAGACCGAGACATGGAGGAGGTCATCAGAGACGGGATGGAACGCTTGAGGAGGGGCCTGGAGGCTCCCTCCCACTGGCCTAGAAGTCGAGGGCGATGCCGATGCGGTGGGTCGGGCCGAGGCGCTCGTAGGTTTCGAAGGCGTAGTCGGCCCGGAGCGTGCGGTCGCCGAGGCCGGGCACCTCGACGCCGAAGCCGACCGTCGGGAGGGTCGCCTCGTCGACGCCGAAGCGGTAGCCGCCGCGGAGCGAGAGGATGTCGTTCCAGACGTACTCGGCGCCTACGTTGAGCTGCTCTGCGTTGTCGTTCGGGTTGGTGAGCTGGCCGGCCAGCGTCAGCGCGTGGTCGCCCGAGCGGATCACGTCGTAGCCGACGCCCAGCATGAAGGTCGTCGGCGGGACGAGGTCCTCGAACTCGTCCTCGACCACGATCTCGCCCTCGACCGTCTGGCGCTCGATGGAGCCGCTGGTGGTCCCGTTGAGGCCGAAGTTTCGGATCGCGACGCCGATGGACGCGCCCGTCGAGCCGACGTTGTAGTGGACGCCGAGGTCGAGCAGCGGGACCGTGAGCGCGAGATCCGCCGACGCCTCGCGCGCCACCTTGGCCGTGACGCCGTACGAGAAGAGGTCGGTGAGCGCCTGGCTGACCGTCAGCCCCCCGACGACGCCGAGGTAGCGGAACGTCTGGCCCGTGCCCGAGGGCCCCGAGAACTCCGTCGTGACCGCCATCTCGCCCGAGTCGAGCGTCTGGACGTGGCCGCCGACCGTGAACGCCCCGACGCGCCGGGTCACGGCGGCGTAGTTGAGCGACACGTCCGAGAAGTAGGACAGCGTGGCCGCCATGGCCTGCGTCTGGCCGCCTCGGGCGGAGAGCGCAGGGTTCCAGAAGAGCGACGACGCGTCGTCCGCCGTGGCCACGGCCGTGCCGCCGAGGGCAGCGCCGCGCGGGTCGACGGCGATCTCCAGGAACTGGAAGCCGGCCGTCCCCGCCCGGTCCTCGCCGTAGGCCGGCAGGATCTGGGCCGACGCGCTGCCGAGCCCGGAGGCGGCGACGAGCCCGACGAGGAGACCGAGGCGGAGGGTGAGAGTCATGAAGGGTACGGGGTACCAGGTACGGGGTACAGTCAGACGCGCGATCCGTACCGCGCACCCCGTACCGCGTACCCGCTTAGAACTTGTAGCTCAGCCCGACCACCACGTGGCGGGGCGACAGGAAACGGGCCGGGTTGAAGGGCGGCAGGCCGCTCGTGTTCGGGTCCTCGAAGCGGGGGTCGCGGAGGAAGCCCGGCACGTCGTAGTCCGGGTTGCCGCGCAGCGTCGTGACGTCGGTGCCCGGCTCGATCACCGGGTAGGCCTTGCCGGTCACCGGGTTCACGATGACGCTGTTCTTCTGGTTGAAGAGGTTCTCGATCTCCAGCGAGAAGACCATGTCGCTGCCCCCGATGCCAAACTTGCGCTCGGCGCGGAGGTCGAACCACCACCACGGCGCGCCCGTCTCGGAGAAGCGCAGCGCGGGGTCATCCACGGTCTCATACACCGGCCGCCAGTCGCGCACGCCCGTGAACGGGTTCACCTCGTTGCCGACGAACTCGACCGGGGTGTAGCGCTGGCCGCTCCGGAACGTCGTTCCGATGAACATGCGGACCCGGTTGAGGCCGGGGATGCCCATCCACGGACGGTCTTCGTCGTGCGACAATGTAACCGACGCCTTGAGGTCGAGCGGACGGTCCCACGCGAGCGGCGTCTCGAAGGTGTTGTCCGAGTTGCCGTTCTGGATGAGGTCCTGCAGCGCGTCGTTGTTGGTCGACGAGAGGCCCGTCGCGCGGGAGTAGCTGCCCGAGAACTGGCCCAGGAACCACCCGTCGATGCGCTTGGTGTAGGCGACCTCAATGCCGCGGACGCGCGCGAAGTCGCCGTTGACGCGCAAGGCGCGGTTCGTCTCGCGGCCCGTCGGGTCGGCGATGGTGACCGAGGCGACCGTGATGAAGTCGAACTTGTCGCGCCAGAACGCAGTCACGTTGAGCGCGTCGTCGGCGGTGATCTGGTTGCGGACGCCCAACTCGTAGGCGATGTCGATCTCCGGGTCCAGGTTCGGGTTGCCGAGGTCGGAGAAGAACGACCGGTCCTGGTAGAAGGGGTCCAGGTTGGCGTAGACGTAGGTCGGGTGCGCCAGCCGCATCGAGTGGCCGTAGCTGAAGAACAGCACCTGGTTGTCGCGAATCGGGAAGCTCACGTTGAGCTTCGGCAGCAGACGCGCCTTCCAGCGGAGCCCGAGCAGCGGCGTCGTGTCCTCCAGGTAGCCCTCCCGGAGCGTCGCCGGGATCGTGAACGCCGAGTCGGCCACGAGGTCGTCCACGTAGGAGCCGGCCGCCCAGCCCTCGAAACGAGCGCCAATGGAGGCGATCAGGCCGTTGTAGCGGAACCGGTTGGTCGTGTAGAAGGACGCCCGGCGCGGCTTGACCCGCCAGATGTCCGACGACTGCCCCAGCCGGTTGGACTGGGTGAACGTGCCGTCGGGAAGCTGAATCGGGGCGCCGACCCACGGCCGCGTGATGTCGATCCACTGGTAGTCGTTGAGCGTGAACTCGGACCCGAGCGTCAGCTCGTAGGCTTCCGACGCCGTGAAGCGCGTGTACTCGGCCCGGGCGGTGACCTGCTCGGCGAAGTGGTCGTGCCAGTCGGTCGCGACGCCGCCGTTGTTGAAGTAGCCCGGGCCGGGCAGCACGAACAGCGCCGTGTCGGACGGCACGCTGGTCGGGTCGCCGAAGATGGTGCCTGGGAAGCCGGGGATCGAGAACGGGTCCAGCTCCGAGTCCACGTTGGCGGGCCGCCAGTCGCGGCCGTTGGCGTCGGCGCGGAGGCGCGTGAAGAGGCGCGAGACCTGGACCTCGTAGATCGAGTTGCCGCCGAGCGCGTGCGTCCAGAGCAGGTAGCCCAGGTTGGCGTCCTGCGTGTACGTGTTCGCCTGATCGGGCTGGAGCGCGAACGCGTACTGGAAGCCCGGCGCCACGACGGCGTCGTTGCCGGTCACCTGCAGCATCCGCGTGTTCTGGTTGACCGCCAGCGAGCGCTGGTAGCTGCCGACCAGCTTCATGCCGGACTTCGGCAGGAAGACGAGCTTGCCGAGGCCGTTCCAGCGGTTGCCCCGGCGCGGCGCCCAGGCGTCCGACAGGATCGAGCTGGAGACCTGGGTCGGGACCGACGAGAAGGTCGAGTCCTGCGTGGTCACGAAGCGCTCGAAGCCGTCGGCGAAGGTGCCCTGCCCGGAAGCGAAGAAGCGCAGGTGGCCCGGCACGATCGGCCCGGCCAGCGACAGCTCCACGTTGTCCTCGTTGAAGGAGCTCGACCAGTCGTCGTTGAAGCCGAAGTTGTCGCGCTGGTACGAGCCCCGGAGGTCGAACGTGTCGGTGCCCTCCCGCGTGCGGATCGAGACCACACCCGAGGTAGCGTCGCCCACGGAGGCGTCGGCGCCGGTCGTGACCACCTCGACCTCGCCGAGGGCGTTGGAGCCCAGGTCGAGGCCGAAGCCGGTCCCCGCGAGCGGGTCCTTGGCGCTCACGCCGTCGACCACGTAGCCGGTCTCCGTCGCGCGCCCGCCGCGGATGTAGAGGCCGGTCGGGTCCTGCGTCACGCCGGCCTGGTTCGAGATCACGTCCTGCACGTCGCGCACCGGGCGCGAGGCGATCTGGTCCTCGGTGATCGTGTAGGCGCTCTCGGCGCGCTCCACGTCGATCAGCGGCGCCTCGCCGACGACCAGCACCTCGTTCTCCAGCCCCAGCGCGGCCTCCTCCAGTTCCACGTCGAGGCGGGTGGTCTCGCCGTTGCGGACGGTGATGCCGGTGAACTCCTTCGTCTGGTAGCCCACGTAGGACACGCGGACGGTGTAATCGCCCGCGCGGAGGCCTTCGATGCGGTAGTTGCCGTCGAGGTCGGTGGCCGCGCCGCGCGTCGTGCCGAGCACGAACACGCTCGCGTTGATCACGGTGAAGCCGGAGGCCGGGTCGGTGATGGTGCCGGCGATGGTGCCCTGCGCGGCAGCGGGCACGGCGGTGAGCAGCACGAGCAGCGCCACGGCCAGCCCTCCCCACCTCGGCGCCGAGGCGGGACGGACGGAGGCGGAGACCGGCGCGGTGGGGACACCCTGCATGGCGAGATCGGGAATCAGCATTAGCGGCGTGCGGTTCGACCGGCGGTCGTCGGGAAGTCGAGGCCGTCGAGCATCAGGGCGAGCGCGTCGAGCGGCCCCCCTTCCGAGGAGGTCCCCCCGTAGATCGGCGAGGTCGAGGTAAAGAGCGGCAGCGCGAACAGCGCTGTGCGGCGGTCCGACCGGATGGACGCCACCACCTCGGGCCCCTGCCAGACGTTGTCGCGCTGGTTGTTCTCGTAGAACGACATCCGGTAGAGCGGGATGTCCTCCGGGCCGACCGCGTACGGCAGCGTCGTGCGGACGGCGGCGACGGCCTCCAGCGGGGGCAGCGTGCGGCCGGTGCCGGGCACCTCCTCGGCAGGACGCACCGGCGTCCCGCTGTCGGCGCGAAGTGCGGTGACGCCCGCCGGGTAGGAGATCAGGGTGCTCAGCGGCAAGATGTCGATGGCCGCGTTGTTGGTGCCGCCGGTGTCGGTGCCCGTCGGCAGCGTCACGCGGACCTGCACGAGGATGCGCCCGCCGTTCTCGAAGAACAGGTCCATCACCGTCGCCGCGCGCGGAAGGTTGTTGCCGACCGCGGTGTTGGTCACCGCATTCGAGACCCAGTAGATCCGGTCCCACAGTGCGAGCGTCTGCCGGAGCGTCGGGTCGGGCGAGGACGGCAGGGCGTCCGAGAAGCGAGCGTTTACGATGGGCTGCGGCGTCGCCGAGAGGTCCCACTCGTCATAGTTGGCCGTCCCGTACAACGCGAGCGCGTCGCGGGCAGCGCCGAGGTCGAGCGTTTCGGGTACGCCACGCACGTCGTTGACCAGCAGCACGTCGCTCGTCACGCGGCGGACGTAGAACGGTCGGACGGCACTGCCCTCGTCGTCGAGCGCGGGGTAGCGGAGCGTGCGGCTCGGAGCCCCCGCGGCGTCGACGGCGCGGAAGTAGACCACGTTGTCGGCATCGAGCGCGAAGCCCGGCAGCGAGATGCCGGAGTTGCGGAAGCCACGGCCCGTGTAGACCGTCGCCTCCGTCGTGGTGGCGCGCGGGTCCTCGGCGACGAGCGTCAGGAACGTCACGTCGGCCGGCAGGCGGACGTAGCCCGCCGTCGTGTCGTTGAGGGCGATCTCGATGCCCGCGAGGTTCTCCTCGCCGTCGATGTCGGCCGCGGCGAGCGAGAACGAGACCACCGGCCACGTCGAGTCCGGCGGCGCCTCGGCGTCGATGAGCCGGAGCGTCGGGTTCGAGTTGCGAATCGGGAAGACCGTCCGCGCCGGGGTGGCATCGACGCCGCCCGCGTCGTCCACCGAGCGCACCTCGACCACCACGTCGGCCACGGACGCCCCGACGGGAATCTCCAGACGGATGGTCGAGTCCCGGCGCGTCGTGCGTGCCCAGCCGACCTCTGCCGCCAGGGGCATATCCACCTGGAACGAGCGCACGTCGTAGGCCGCGACCACGCCGTCGGGGTCCGTGCCGGACCACGCCACGTCCACCGTCGAGATCAGGCGACGCGCGCCCAGGTCCTCACGGAGGTCGGTGGAGCGGACAGACAACTCGGTCTCGGGCAGCCGGTTGTCGGACGCGCTGCCGTCGAACCCCGCGTCGCACGCGGCGAGCCCGAGGGCGAGCAGGAGGAGGACTGCAGACGGACGGATCACGTGCTCCAGGAGGGAGAGAGAGGCGGAAGGACCGGCCGGCCCTGTTACGGACCGACCGGCCAGAAGCGAATGCGGTCCGGGTTAGCGGACGACGGCGATGCGGCTCGTGGCGACCTCGCCGTTCGCCACCAGGCGGACGACGTAGACGCCCGTCGCGAGGCCCCCCAGGTCGGCCTCGACGGTGTGCTGGGCCGCCGAGAAGGCGCCCTCGGCGACGGTCGCGACCTCGCGGCCCGTCGTGTCGAAGACCTTCAGCGACACGTCGCCGGCCGTGGCGAGCTCGAAGCGGACGCGCGCCGCGTTGGCGGCCGGGTTCGGGAACGTGCCCACGATGCGGACGCTCGTCGACTCGCGGTCGCCCTCGACGGCGATCGAGATGATCTCGCCGAGGTCCTCGGTCGTGACCGGCACGAGCTTGTAGTTGCCGAACGAGAAGTACATCGAGCCGCGGACGTAGTCGAGCACGTTGCCCTCGGTGTAAACCGAGGCGGGGTCGCCCCCGTCGTACGAGATCGCGGCCGAGAGGTCGTCGACGCGGAGGCCGTTGGCCGCCGTGCCGTCGCTCGACATCAGGAACTCACCGAACGGACCGGCCGGCGCGTCGGCGTTGGTCGCCACCACCGTCACGTCGTCGAACGTGAGGGCCATGCCCTCGTGCTGCTCGGCCGTGGCCGCGCCGTCGGCGCCGTTGAAGAGGTCCGTCGAGACCGCCTTGTAGTCGTACGGCGCGCCGGAGCCCGTCACCGTGTAGGTCACGTCGACGAGCTGGGTGACGCCGAAGTCCTCCACGACCCGGCCTTCCGTGATCGTGATCCGGTCACCCACGGCGAGACCGGGGTCGGACGCGAAGCTGATCCAGACGCCCGAGAACGGCGCCAGACCCGCGTCGTCCTGGATGGCGACGATCGTCTCGCTGCCGGACTCGAAGGACGCCTGAACGACGGCGTCGAGGTCGAACGGCACCGCCGCCGACGTGGTCACGCCACTGCCGCCGACGCCACCGTCCGGGGTCGCCTGGACCTCGAAGATGGACGAGACGGCGTTGCCCACGACGAGGCGGGTGGTCGGGTTGGCCGGCGGGGTCGCCGCGCCCTGGTTGTCGGTGGCGATGATCGTGTAGGTCACGAAGTCGCCGAGGAGGAGGCCCGTGATGGTCCCCTCGTAGATGTCACCCGAGGTGTTCGTCAGCGTGATCTGGCCCGAGGCACCGCTCGTCGTGGTGTAGTCGGCGACGACCGAGGCGACGGTGTTGCCGTCCGTGCCCGGAACGACGGTCGCGCGGATCGGCGCGCCGTTGGTCGAGGCCAGACTGGCCTCCTCGACCGTGACGATCGGCGGCGCGACGGCGACCTCGAAGTCCGAGTCCTGCATCGGGCTGATCGTCCAGTTGGCGCGAGCGGGCGACGAGTACGCGAACGTGCCGTCATCCCCGGCGTAGAGCAGGAAGCCCTGGAGGTTGATGATGCCCGTAGCCGGGGGCGTGAACGGGTTGTCGGCCGACCGCGTGTTGTAGGGCGGGTTCGGGTAGCTGCCCGCACGGTCGTTGCGGTAGCGCAGCGACGTATCGTAGAGGTTGATCTGCGTCTCGGTGCCCGGCGAGCCGAACAGCACGTCCACGCGGCCCGTCGGCGCCGGCACGCCCTGGATGACGTTGATCAGGTTGAACCGGACGTACTCGCCGTTGAACTCGCCGTAGCGCGCCCAGTCGATCTGCGTCGCGCCGTTGACGATGTTGTGGACGTCGTCGGTGGTCACGACGACCGGGTCGAACAGCGGGCTGTCGGACGGGTAGTCGTTGCCCGTGGCCGTGATGGAGATCGGGGAGATCTGCATCGAGACGCTACCGAAGGCCGTGCTGGAGAACGGCGAGACCGTACCGCAGACCGTGATCTCGTCGCCTACGAAGAGGCCCAGCGTAGCGCTGTTGTCGCTCCGGCCGTCGACGACCTGGATGGTGTGGCTGCTGGTACCGTCGGGCGCCGTCAGCGCCGCGACGTCGCGCACGAAGACGTGGATGCGGCCCGGCGTGCCGGTCGCGGCCACGATCGAGGCGAGGCCCGAACTGTAGGGATCGCTGAGGACCGCCGCCGTGAACTCGACCGTCTCGCCGATCAGCGGGTTGGCCGTCAGGTTGGTCAGGATCTGGTCGGCCGTGAGCGTGGACGCGTTGGCGACGAGGAAGTCGACGTTCGTCTGCGGGATGTCATTGATCTGGTCGATCGTGACGCGCGAGAAGTCGACGCCTTCGGTACCGACGCACTGCGCCGCGACCGGGGCGGCGAGCGCCAGCACGGCGACGAGGAAGAGAGAAGCAGTACGCATGAGCGTGTGGGGGATGAAGAGAGAAGGCGCCGGAGCGCGGGTCACGGGACGAATCCCGGGCGGCCCGTCATCGGAGGATGACGAACTTGCCCGTGTCGACCTCGCCCGTGTCGAGGTCCTGAACAGAGAAGAGGTAGAGGCCGGACGAGAGCCGCAGCGAGTTGTCCGACAGGATGTCCCAGGCGTGGATGCCGCCCGCCACCTCGCGGCCGTCCGCCGAGAAGTCCTGGAACCAACGCGTGTCGCCCACATAGGTCGCCGCGTCGTGGTCGAGCTCGGTCACGATCTCGCCCGCGAGCGTGTATACGCGGATCTGGCAGCGCGCCGGGAGGCCGGTGAAGTAGAGCTTCCGCTGCGTCGAGAGCGGCCCGTCCCACGCCGCGCGCACGCGGTACGGGTTCGGGAAAACGCCGACGGTGCGCTCGGCGCCGGGCGCCGCGGGCGCCGCGCCGGGGAACACGCGGACGGCGTTGGACGCCACCGACGACTCCAGCGGACCCAGCCCGCTCTGCGTGTCGCCGCTGTCGAAGGCCGTGACTGCGAAGGCATACTGCCAGCCGTCCAGCAGCCCGTCCGCCTCGAAGCGGTACTCGTAGGTCGCCGCGTCGCCGGGGAACGTCGCGGGCGTGTCGAGGCGGATCGCCTCGAAGCCGTTGTTGAAGCCCACGTCGTTGCCCTCGCGGTCGTACTGGGCGATCAGCCCGGCGTCGCCGAGGATGTTGCCGTCGGCGTCGTCGCCGGGGTCGGAGCGGTAGAGGCGGTAGCCCTCGAAGTCCTGGCGGCCCGTGACCGGGTCGAGCGAGGTCTCGGCGGCGGAGTCCCAGTAGAGGACGGCCGTCCCCTCCTCCAGCTCCACGCGGAGCGCGGGCGAGGCCGGGGGCGACGGGATGAGGTAGCGGTCGAGGATGCCGTTGCCGTTGAGGTCCTCGCCCGCGTCGAGCGCGCCGTTGTAGTTGGCGTCCTCGCCCGCGTAGGTCTCCTGCGCCCAGAACACGTTGTTGCGGAGCGCGGCCCGGCTCGCCTCGGTGTCCGCCTGGCGACCCGCGGGGACCGTCTGGAAGGCCTCCGGCTTGAGCGCCGCCACGAGCGCGAACGTGACCGTTACGCTGCGGCCCGGCGCCAGCTCCGCGAACGGGCCGACAGACGTGAGCCCGATCCAGTTGCCCTGCGCGAGCTGGCCGTCGGTCTGGATGCGGCCCTCCCCGTTGCCCGCGCCGAGGAAGCTGGCGCGCGCGGCCTCGTACTCGTCCTGCGTGCCGAAGGCCGCCGGGTTCGGGAAGGGCGTCTGCATACGCTGGTAGCGCTCCAGGTCGTCCTGCGGACGCCCGAGGTTGGGGTCGGGGTCGCCGAAGAGCCAGTAGCGCGGGTTGAAGACCGGTCGCTCCAGACCCAGCGCCTCGTACTGGTCAGCCACGAACGGGTGGAAGAACCGCGTCGCCGCCGGGCGGCTGCCCGCGCCCGCGTCCTCCCACTCGGCGCCCAGGAAGGCCACCGAGCCGTACGTGTTGAGGCTCTCCTCCGTGCCGCCCGCGTTGAACGCGTAGCTGACGTACTGGCTGTCGGGCGCCGCGTCCAGCAGCGCGCCCGTGCCCGCCTCGTACTCCGGGTAGCCGAGGGCCCCGCGCGCGCCCTTGTTGAAGAAGGCCCCGCCGCCCTCGGTGGTCGTGACCACGTTGCGGACCACGAGGTCGTCCCAGATGCCGACCCACACGTCCTGGATGGGCTGGGTGGAGATGTTCGTGATCTCGTACTCCACGATCACGAAGTACTCCGTGAACGGGAAGCTCCAGGCGTAGGAGCGTTGCCGGATGTCGAGCCCGAGTCGGTTCTGCACGTCCGGCAGCGGCGTGTTGGTGCCGGGCAGCACGGCCGCCGTGTCCACGTAGGCCGTCAGGAAGTCCTGCTGGCTGACGGCGTTCGGCGAGAAGAACGGGCTCGTGGCGAGTGAGGAGCGGCGCGTAAAGAGGTCGGACTGCGCGAACTCGAAGCCCGACGCGCCCGGCGAGTAGCCGCCCGAGGTGGTCACGGCACCGGTGCGGACCGTCACGACACCGTCCGCACGGCGCCCGCCGACCCACAGCCCCGCCTCAAAGAGGTGCTCGACGCCCGAGTCCAGCGGGTACTCGAACGAGGGCAGCCCGCCCGGGTCGCCCGCCACGCCGGGCCGCCCCAGCGTGCCGACGTTGGTCACCGAGAGGCCCGTCGCTCCCACGTCGGTCGCGATGCGCTCGAACGGCTGAGCATCGGCGGGGACCGCCGCGAGGGCGGCGATGGCGGCCAGAAGCGTCGCCGCGCGTGCGGCCCGTCGGATCGTCATGTGGAGAGCATCGGAGGGAACATGGGGCGGTCGGTCCGGCCCTGTGCGTGGAATGTATCCAGCCGCCGAGCCGACACAAGGGAGGCCCCGTGAAGTGACCCTGTGATCACACGACCCGCGGGGCACTTCCACCGCCCCTCCTCAAACGGGCGCGGCCCCGCCCTCCGAAGAGAGCGGGGCCGCGCGAGCCGGTCCACCTCGGCACGCCTCCCGAAGGGGCGGCCGAAACGGGCGTCGGGGACGCTAGAAGTTGTAGCGCACGCCGAACTGCATCCGCCAGCGCGACGCGAAGTCGCTGACCTGGGCGATCGAGTCCGGGGTCGAGAACGACAGGATCTGGCGGCCGTCGGCCGTGTAGCCGTTGTAGTCGACGAGCGTGTAGCGGTCGCCGACCGTCTCCACCTGCCCGATGTCGGTGCCGAGCAGGTCGAACACGTTCTGGATGTCGAGCGTGATCTCGATGTCCTGGCCCGTGATCGTCTCGATGCTCTGCGCGAGGCGGGCGTCGAAGAAGTTGAGCCACGGCGCGCGCGTCGAGTTGCGCTCGAAGATCTGGCCCCGCTGGCTGGCGAGGTCCTCGTTGGCCTCGATGAAGGCGTCGAACGCGGCCCAGTCCTCGTCGCTCATCTGGACCTCGCTGCGGTCGTTCGGGACGTAGATCAGGTCGGCGCGGTCGAAGCCGTCGCCGTTGACGTCGTCACCGCTGAAGTAGACGAACGAGTACGGCCGGCCGGCCTGGCCGTCGTAGATCAGGGAGAGCGTCGTCGCGAAGCGGTTCGCGTACTCCAGGCGGTAGGACGCCGTGGCGAGCACGCGGTGCGCCACCTCGAAGTTCGAGGTCGTCAGCGGCGGGTCGTTGACGTCCAGGCCGACCGTCAGGTCGCGGACGTTCGAGCGCGCCTGGCTGCTCGTCACCGAGTTGATGTCCTTGACCTTGCCGAACGTGTAGCTGAGGCTCGTGCCGAAGGACGGCAGGACGCCCGTGCCGAGCGGCTTCTGGAGCTGCGCGGTCGCGTTGAGGGCGTAGCCCTGGTCCGTGTTCGTGAGCACGATCACGTCCTGGTAGTCGCCCGAGACCGCGGCGCGCGAGACGCCGTTGCGGCCGTCCACCGTGCTGTTGTCCCGGACGAACGGGGCGCGGTTGAGGCTCTGCCACTGGACGCCGTCAACGACGTCGGTGTAGAGGAGCTCACCGGTCGCCACGAAGCCCGAGGGCAGCTGCTGGTCGATGGCGAGGTTCGAGCGCCACACCGTCGGCGACTTGAAGTCGGGGTCGGTGAGGTTGATCTCGGCCGAGCCCTCGGCGAGGCCGAAGTCGGCGGCGGTGTACTGGTTGGCCGGGTCGGTCCGGAAGCCACCGGCCGCCGCGATGTCGTTGGCGCTGAACACGCCGACGCCGCCCAGCAGGGTACCGTCGTTGGAGAACGAGTTCGAGATCCAGACGGCCGGGTTGGAGCCGTTGAACAGGCCCGTGCCACCGCGAACCTGGGTCTGCGACTCCGGGAGGGAGTAGTTGAACCCGAAGCGCGGCTGGAAGACCGGGTTGCCGTTCGGCACCTCGGTGTTGTCGAAGCCGAAGAGGCTCTCGAACGACGCGCCGTTGCTGGCCGCGTAGGCCTGACCGGGCGAGTCGAAGTAGTTCGCCATGTCGACGCGGAGGCCGAGCGTCAGCTTCAGGTTCTCGACGCCGGACCACTCGTCCTGCGCGTACAGGCTGAAGTTGGCGTAGGCGAAGTCGGCCAGGGGCCGGTCCTCACCCGGGACCGCCGAGTAGTTGCGCTCGTACCGCGAGGCCCGCCCGTTGCGGAAGTCCTCGAGGTTGTTGAAGCGATAGTACCCGTAGAAGTTGCGGATGAACAGGTTCGAGAACTGCGAGAACGTGTTCTGCGTGCCGACCGTCACGACGTGGTCGCCCACGAAGTAGTTGAAGTTGTTGGTCAGCTCCAGCACGTCGGCGTCGATGTTGTTCGCGCCGCGGAACTGGTCCGGCCCTGCGACGACCGTCGAGCGGCCGTCGGTGCCGAGCCCCCGAATCTCGATGGACGGGAACGCCGGGAACTCCAGCACGGAGGGCTGGCGGTTGGTCTGCAGCGAGGCGCGGAACAGGTTGGCCATGTTCTGGCCGAGGATGCTCCGGAGCTCGACCACCGACGAGGTGTTCGTGTTCTCGCGGGTGTAGAGGCGGTCCTCCAGCGTGTAGAACGTGGAGCTGCGCGAGATGCCGTCGTCCTTGCGGCCCTGGACGTAGTTGAACCGCGCCGTGAGCGTGTTGGACGGGTTCAGGTTGTAGTCCAGGCGGCCGAACACCTTGCGCGAGGTCGTGCCCGCGTCGAAGGCGCCGATGGTGCCCGTCTCCCGGCCGTACTGGGTCGAGAGGATCGACTGGATCTCCTGCGCCGCGGCGACATCGTTGAACGAGGCCGTGATCGGCTCGTTGGTGTCCCCCAGCTCGACGCTGCCGAAGAAGAACAGCTTGTCCTGCACGATCGGGCCGCCAAGGCGGGCGCCGTAGGTCAGGTCGGTGAAGTCGCCGAACGAGTCGCCGTCGACGCCCGTGCCGACGAGGTCCTGGTTGCGGCCGAGGCCGTAGACCGAGCCCGTGAACGTGTTCGTGCCGGAGCGCGTGACGACGTTGATGTTGCCGCCCGTGAAGCCACCCTGGGTGACGTCGTACGGCGCGATGGCCACGCGGAACTCGCTGACGGCGTCGAGCGAGATCGGCTGCGTGCCCGAGGAGCCGCCCGGCGAGCCGGAGCTCTCGAGCCCGAACGCGTCGTTCAGCGCCGCGCCGTCCACCTGGATGTTGTTGTAGCGGCTCGCGGTGCCGCCGACCGAGGTGCCGGCCTCGCTGCCCGTCCCGACCTGCGAGAACTGGGGCGTCAGGCGCGTGAAGTCGGTCAGGCTGCGCGAGATCGTCGGGAGCCGGTCGATCTCCTCCTCGGAGACGTTCGTGCCCGTGCCGATGTTGGACGGGTTGATGATCGCGTTGCCCTCCGCCGTCACGATGGCCTCGCCGAGCGTGGCGTCGGCCGACCGGAGCTGGATGTCGACGGTCTCGGTCTCCGAGAGCTCAAGCATGATGCCGGTCCGCTGGACGGACGTGAAGCCCACGAACGAGACGGTCACCGTGTAGGGACCGCCGACGCGCAGGTTGCGGAGGTTGTACTGGCCGTCGGCACGGGTCGAGACGCCGTACTGCGTGCCCGAGGGCCCGTGGACGGCGAGCACGGACGCGCCGGGCAGGCCGAGGCCTGCGTCGTCGACGACGGTACCGTTGATGGCGGCGGTGGTGACGCCCTGCGCGAACGCGGGCGTACTGGCGGCGAAGGCGACGACCGCGAGGGCCAGGCCGAGCCAGGAGAGGGTGGAGTGACGCATGGGTGAGGGTCGGTGATCGCGGCGAGGCGCCGCTAGGACACGAGCGGAACGTATCTCCCACCGCCCCTTCCGCCGGTTCAGATCCCGTGGAGCAACCGACGCTTAACACTCCCCACGCACGACCCTCACACTGCGGTAACGATTCGGTCATGTGGCGACAATCCGGACGGCTCAAGCCCCAGCCGCCGGGCGGGCGGTGCCCTCCTCGGCGCCGAGGCCGCGCGGGTCAGTACCCCACCGCCGCGTCCTCGCCACGTGGGTCGGCGCCGCCCAGCAGCACGCGCCCGGCCGTGCCCGCCTCGATGGCGTCGAGGCCGGACGGGTCCGTCGAGGCCCGCGCGTCGTCGTAGACCACCTCGATGGCGTCGACCCGGCTCCAGTGGCCGCCGGACACGTCCACGTCCCAGCCGCGCTCCTGGAGCGCCACGATCACGTCCTCCGCCAGCCCCTGGTGCTCGGCGTAGAGCACGTCCGGCAACCACTGGTGATGCACGCGCGGCGCCGCGACGGCCTCCTGCACGTCCATCCCGTGGTCGATGATGTTGAGGATGGTCTCGTAGACCGCCGTGATGATGCGCGGCCCGCCCGGGCTCCCGACCACCAGCATCAGTCGCCCCTCGGGGTCCTCCACGATGGTCGGCGTCATCGACGACAGCATCCGCTTGCCGGGGCCGACCGCGTTGGCCTCGCCCTGCACCAGCCCGAACATGTTGGGCTGGCCCGGCGCCGACGTGAAGTCGTCCATCTCGTTGTTGAGGAAGAAGCCCGCGCCCTCGACCACCACCCGCGACCCGAAGCCGCCGTTGAGCGTCGTCGTGACCGACACCGCCGTGCCCTCGGCGTCGACGACCGAGTAGTGGGTCGTCTGGGGCGACTCGGCGCGCGGCTGTCCGGCGCCGAGGTCCGTGCTCGCGCTCGCCCGCACCGGGTCGAAGTCCGCCATCCGGGCCGCCGTGTACGCCGGGTCGATCAGTTCGGCCGTCGGCAGGTCGGTGAAGTCCGGATCGCCCAGGAATTCGGCCCGGTCGGCGAAGGCGCGGCGCATGGCCTCCCCCATCAGGTGCACCGAGGCGGACGAGTTGAAGCCGAGCGCGGCGAGGTCGAACGGCTCGACGGCGTCCAGCATCTGGATCAGCGCCACGCCGCCCGACGACGGCGGCGGCATCGAGAAGACACGGTGGCCGCGGTACTCGCCCACCAGCGGCGCCCGCTCGACGGCCTCGTAGCCCGCGAGGTCGGCGTGCGTGATGATGCCGCCCCCTCGTTCCATCTCGGCCACCAGCAGGTCGGCCGTCTCGCCCGTGTAGAACCCATCCCGCCCCTCGTCGCGGATCCGGCGCAGCACCGCCGCCAGTTCCGGCTGGCGGAACGTCTCGCCTTCCGAGTACCCGCCAGGCTGGGTGAAGTGGCGGACGGTGCCCGCGTACGGGGCGAAGCGCTCGGCATAGGCGTTCATCAGCTCCGCCTCGGCGCGGCTGAGCGGGTAGCCCTCGGCGAGACGGATGGCGGGCGCGAGCACGTCGGCGAGGGGCGCGCGGCCATACTGGGCGTGCGCCTTCAACATCCCGGCGACGGCGCCGGGCACGCCGGAGGCAAGATGCCCGCGGCGGCTCAGGTCCGGGCGGATGGCGCCCGTCGAGTCGTCGATGTACATGTCGCGCGTGGCTGCGGCCGGGCCGGTCTCGCGGTAGTCGATGGTGGTGGCGGTGCCGTCGGGGAAGCGGATCACCATGAACCCGCCCCCGCCGATGTTGCCCGCGACGGGGAACGTGACGGCCAGCGCGAAGCCCGTCGCCACGGCCGCGTCGACGGCGTTGCCGCCGCCCCGCATCACCTCGACGCCCGCGGCGGAGGCGTTGACCTCGGCCGAGACCACCATCCCGTTCTCGGCGCGGAGCGGGTCGCTCGTCGGCGACCGCTGCGCCCGGCAGGCGGACGCGACGAGGAGGACGGCGAGCAGGAGCGGGAGGCGACGGGTCACGGAGGTGCAGGAGAGGAGCGTCGGAACCTACGCCGCCCCTCCCCTCTCTGGCTCACCGCACCACCGTCATCCGCGTCTGCGCCCGCACGCCCCAGGCCTCCAGCACGACGGCGTAGACGCCGGACGGAAGCCCGTCCGTGGCGACGTCCAGCCGGTGGGTCCCGGCGGCCAGGGCCGCGTCCGTGATCGTCGCCACCGTCCGCCCCAGGGCGTCCACGAGCGTCATGCGGACGCGCTGCGCGCGGTCGAGCGCGACCGTGACGCGGGCCGCCCCCGCCGTCGGGTTCGGCGCGGGCGCCGAGAGCCGCACCGAGGCCGACCGGTCCGCCTCGGCCGACGTGTCGCCCATGTCGAGGCGCATCAACTGCGTCGTGACCGCCAGCGTCACCGGGTCCCGCGTGCCGACCTCCAGCAGCAGCGTCTCCCCCAGCCACCCGAGCGACGCCGCCTGGCTGTTCGCGGGCAGCGCCACCAGCGGCGCGGCGGCGGCGCCGAACGCCGCGACGCGCTCCAGCGCGCAGTCGGTGTACGACGCCGCGCACGTCTGGACGATCACGGCCGTCCCGTCGGCGAGGAGCGGACCGGCGAGGCGCCCGCCGGTCGAGGCCGGGATCTCGACCAGCGACGCACCGTCGGTCGCGAACAGACGCGTGTCCAGCGTGGCGGGCTGGGCGAGCAGGTAGAACGCGTCGTCGGTCTGGGCGCAGGACGGGTTCCAGCGGGCCTCCGCCGAGCCCGTCGTGCACTGGACGCGGCTGCCGGTGCTCCCCGGCCGAATGTCGCCGAGGAGCGTCAGCGTGGCGCCGTCGAACACGTACGGCTCGGGGCCGACGGCCGGGTCGGGCTGGGCGAGGACGATCACGCGCCCGCCTGCGAGGCCGAGTGGCTGGGGGGCGCTGCCGAGGGCGCCGGGCGCGGCGTCGACGGCCAGGCTCGCGTCGCCGCCCGCGCTCGTCCACAGCTCGCGTCCCGCCTCCACCCCGGCGGCGTCGGGCCCCGTCGCGGCGAACACGACCTGCCCGTTCCAGGCGAGGAGTGAGCCCGGTGCGCTCGACCCGGCCCCCTCCACGATGTCGCGCACGCGCGCCAGCCCAGGCCCGAGAGCGCGGTAGAGTTCGACGCCCGTCGATCCGTCGGTCGCCGCGAACAGCACAGTGCCGCCGAGGTCGGTAAAACCCGACGGCGAGGCGTCACAGCTTCCCGGACACAGATCCTGCACCAGATTGACCGCCTCGCCCTCGGTCCGCCACACCTCACATCCCTCCGCCGTCGTGCAGGCGGTGAAGTAGAGGCCGACGCTCGTCGGGGTCAGCTGGCCAAGCCCACCGTTATCGATGGCTGTGACGCCCGAAAACCGCTCCACGCCGAGCCCGTCGGCCGTGGTCCGAAAGAGACCGTTCGTCACCGGCCCGCTCCCCGCGTCGACGGTGGCGACGAAGTAGCCGCGCCCGCCGAAGGGCACCAGCCCGCGGGCGCTCGGCGCGATGCCCAGGACATCCAGCGAGACCGTCCCGCCGGGCGTCCCGTCCGTCCGCCACAGGCGGAAGTCGCTCTCGCCCGGCGCGAGCCCGGCGAAGACGACGGCGCCGCCCACGTCGACGTAGGGCGCGAAGAACGGCTGGGCGTTGACGTCCACGTCGGCCAGCGGCGTGAGCGTCTGGGCAGACGCGGTGCCGACGAGAGCGAGGGCGAGGAGGGCAGAGCGAAGGCGCATCGGAAGGAGGGTCGAGATCCTCCCCCTACCGATTGCGGTCGCCCGACCTGTCATCCGCCCTGCCTCGGTGCCGAGGCGGCGAAACGGAGTCGTCCGCGCGGCTCACCATGCTACGGTCAGCCCCGCGCTGGCCGTTCCTGCCTCGGTCACGACGCGGACCGAGTAGGCGCCCACCGGCCAGCCCTCCGCGTCTAGCGCAACCCGCTGGCCGTCCGTCGCCGCGCCCTCGTGGAGCACCGCCACCTCGCGGCCCAGCGCGTCGACCACGCTCACCCGGACCGCCTGCGGCGATGCCAGCGACAGCCGCACCGTCACGGCTCCGCCGGTCGGGTTCGGCCACACCGACACGCCGACCGAGGCGGGCGCCTCCGGCTCTGGATCGCGTGCCACCGGCTGCATCGCCTCCGCCACACGGCCCCGCGACCGATACGACCACGACGCCTTGTTGCCGCTCCGCACCGTCCCCGCGTACAGCCTGCCGTCCGGGCCAGTCTCCACCGTCTCGGCGTAGGTAGTGTGGCCGTCCGAGTGCACCATCACGCCCGGCACCCGCCCGATCTGCGTCCATGTCTCGCCGCCGTCGGTTGTCGCCCACACCCGGCCCGGGTACGGGTCCGCCGCCGCTGCCCAGCCCGGACCTCCGCCGACCTCCGTCGGCACCGCCGTGAGCGCCGTCCACGTCCCGCCGTACTCGAAGGCGTGGACCTCGCGCCACGTCTCGCCCTCGTCGTCCGAGGTCCAGGCGTAGGTGCTCGGCCGACCGGCCTGCGTGCCGATGATCAGCAGGCGCCCCTCGGTGGAGTCGCCCGGTCGGCCCGTCACGAAGCCATCGAGCATCAGCATCTCCGTCAGGTCGAAGCCGATCCGCGTCGTGTCGTAGAGCGCCGGGATGGGCGCGTAGGTCTGGCCGCCGTCGCGCGAGAGCACCGCGCCGTAGAAGCCCGCCGCGACGACGCGCCCGGAGCGGAAGGTGTGGAGCCGGAAGGTCTGGAGACGGGGCGAAGTCACCGTGCGCGTCCAGGTGTCGCCGCCGTCGTCGGAGTAGACCGTCGCGGGCGAGTGGCCCGAGACGAGGCGGCCGGGGTAAGGCGAGTCGGGCGGGAACTGGTCGAGGGCGCCTCGTGAGCCGATGCGGCTTCGCCTGCTGCCATCGGGGTTGGGGGGCTCGAGGACGCCGTCGAAAGTCTGGCCGCCATCGACGGAGCGGTAGAGGCTTCCTCCGACGAAGAGGGTGTCGGGGCCGCTCTCGTCGAAGGGGTCGCCCAGGAACAACATCGGCCCGCCCTGCGGGAAGAGGTAGACCTGCTCCCATGCCCCGTCGATCTGGTCGAGGCGGTAGACGCCAGAGTCCCCACCCCAGATGGTGGGCGCGTCGCGGTCACCGGAGAAGGTGAACGCCTGGAGTTGCTGCCGCGCGTCGCCGAGCGGCTCCCAGGCGGTCGTGTCGTCGAGGGCGCCCTGTGCGTGCGCGCTCATGCCTGCCCCCAGCGCGAGGGCGAGCACGAACAGGCAGACGAAATGCGGGCGCAGCATCGGGACGGAGTGAGTGCCAAAGGATAGGCACACGCTCCCACCGACTCTGTCCACCTCGGCGCCTCCACGGTGCCACCGAGGTAGGCGGGGTCAGCCCTCTGAATCGTCCGCGCGGCGGGGGCCGACGCTGTGCTCGATGAGGTCGAGGATGCGGTGCAGCTTGTCCGCCCACGAGGTCGGCTCGCGGTACCCGTGGGGCTCGACCGGCGCGATGGCCAGCTCCCAATCGCGCTTGCCCAGCTCGATCAGGCGCTGGCTCAGCCGGAAGATGTCCTGCGGCTGGACGTTGTCGTCCACCAGCCCGTGCGTCATCAGGAGTGGGTCCTCCAGCCCGGCCGCGAACTCGATGGGCGACGAGCGGAGGTACGCCTCGGGGTCGTCGAGGGGCGAGTTGAGGATGTTGCGGGTGTACGTGTCGTTGTAGTGCGCCCAGTCGGTCACGCTGCGGAGCGCCGCGCCGCCGCCGAAGTGCTCCGCCTCGGTGAAGAGCGCCATCAGCGTCAGGAAGCCGCCGTACGAGCCGCCGTAGATCGCGACGCGCTCCGGGTCGATGCCGAACGCGTCGCCCACGTAGCGGCTCGCGTCGACATAGTCCTGGAGATCGCGGCCTCCCATGTGGCGGTAGACCGCCGTCCGCCAGTCGCGGCCGTAGCCCGCCGACGCCCGGTAGTCGAGGTCGAGGACCACGTACCCCGCATCCGCCAGCAGGTTGTGGAACTGCATCTCGCGGGGGTAGCCGCTCCACCAGCGGTGCGCGTTCTGGAGGTAGCCCGCGCCGTGGACGAACAGCACGGCCGCGCCGTTCGGCGTCTCCGGCCGGTAGATGCGCGCGGGCACGCGGGCGCCGTCGGACGCCGGGATCTCGACGATCTCGGCCTCGCGCCACGGGTACGCCGCGAACGCGTCCGTCACCGACTCGGTCACCTGCACCGCCTCACCGCCGATTCGCTGGACGAACACCTCGGGCGGGCGCGTCGCCGTCGAGTGGAGCAGCGCCAGCCGCCGCCCGTCGGGCGACACCGCCGCGTCCCACTTGCCGACGCCCTCGGTAATCTGCCGACGCCGGGCGAAGCCGCCGGTCGTGGTGGGCATCGTCCAGACGTGCCGCTGGCCGAGGTCGCCCTCCGACGTTTCCAGAACCCACGTCCGCCCGTCAGCCGTGAGGGTGGCCTCCTCGACCTCGAACGCACCCTCGGTGAGCGCCTCGACGGTGCCCGTGGTCAGGTCGACGGCGTAGAGGTGGCTCCAGCCGGTCCGCTCGGACTGGAACCAGTAGCGGCCATCCGGGAGAAACCCACCTGCGCTGCCGCCGCCCCACCAGCTGATGCCCGGTCCGGCGACCCATGCCTCGTCGCGCTGGCGGTCGAGGACGGTGAGCGTGCCCGTCGCCGCGTCGAGGCGGGCGAGCCAGCGGTCCTTGTTGTCGACCGTCCGCACGTCCACCACGGCGACGCCGGGCTGGGTCGGGTGCCACGACAGGAAGGGCAGGAACTGGCGCGACGAGTCGGCCTCAGCGTCGGAGAAGTCGGGCGCATCGAAGGCGCCCGGGAGCACCGTCAGGTCGATCTGGAGCGTCGTGTCGCGGTCGGCGTCGATCACGATCAGGTCGGCGCCGGTGCGCGGGCCGCCCACCTTCGGCCGGGCGCGGATCTCCTCGGCCACGCCCGAGGTGGTCACGTAGTCCACCATCCGGGTCCGCTCGGAGTCGCCGGCGTCGGACAGCGTCATCGCGACGAACCGGCCGCTGGCGTCGGCGTCGAGGGCGCCCACGGACCGGTCGCCGACGTAGACGACCGGCGGGGCGTCGGGGTCGAGGGCCTCGGACTCGCGGGCCGCCTCGGCGAGCGAGTCGCGGCGGACACGCTCGCGGAGCACGTCGAAGAGGCGCGTCTGCTGGTCGCGGAGGTACGCCGCCTGCGGCGACGGCTCCAGGTCGGACGGTGCGCGGCCCTCGCGGAGGTCGGTGATCGTCCACCACCGCCCCTCGTCCAGGCGGACGAGCGCGTCGCCACGGCGCACCACCAGGCTACCGTCGGCCAGGAAGCGGGGCTGGGACTCGCGCTCCGGCGTCCGGGTGATCCGCTCCGTGCGACCGTCGCGCACGGTGAGCACGTACAGGTCCCCGCCGCGGACGAACGCCCGGCGCGTCCGGTCCGGGCTGTAGCTCCCGTCCGACGTGAGCCCCTGGAAGCGCGGCGCGAGGGTCCGGCGCTCGGCTGCGGGCACCTGCACCGGCGTGCCGCCCTCCGGGTCCACACGGAAGAGCGAGTCGGCCGGGAAGGCGCCGCGCGGGTTCCACTCGAAGTAGACCGCGTCGCCCGCGTCCGTCCAGAACGGCTCCGACGGCCACGCGCCGATCCACGTCTCCGGGGCCTGCGTGATCTGCTCGATGGTGAGCGCGGGCCGCTGCTGCGCGGCGGCGAGGCTGGCGAGGGCGACGAAGAGGACGAGCGGGCGCATGGCAGAGGGAAGGCGAGGCCCGAAGATATCCGGACCGCCCCGCCCGCACCTCCCGCCTCGGCACCGAGGCGAGCGCTACCGGCCGCCGAACACGAGCCCGAAGAGCAGCGTGTCGACGCTGTACGCCTCGTCGAAGCGGACCGCCGTGCCGTCGTCCAGCACGAGGTCGCCGCCCTCGACGCCCGTCAGGTCGAGGCTGTAGCCCACCTTCGGCCCGATCCGCGTGCCGCCGACCTCGAACGTCAGCCCGGCGCCGAACGTGGCGACGGTGCTCAGCAGTTGGGCCTCCTCCCTCGCGCTGGCGAACGTCACGTTCTCGTCTGAGAGGTCCACCAGGAAGCGGAATTCGGGACCGCCGAAGGCATAGGCGGTCAGCGGGCCGAAGCGGCGCCCGGTGCGCGCGTCCAGTTGGAGCGTCACGAAGCTGGCCGAGAGCGACTCGCGGTTGAAGCGGTTGCCGTCCTCGTCCAGCACGGCCGACGTGTTGAGGAAGTGCGCGCCCACCCGGAAGCCCACCGGCCCCGGCATCACCACGACCCCCAGCCCGGCCTCGAACCCGATGGACGCGGGGATCGAGAACGTCTCGGTTCCGTCGAGGGGCGTCTGCGTCGGGTCCGTGGGGTCGAACTGGAAGCCCGAGACGTCCTCGGTCCAGGTGACGATGGGGCCCACCGTGAGGTCCACGCCGACCTGGGCGCGGGCGAGGGCGGGGACGACGAGGAGCAGGAGAGCGACGAGGCGCATCGGGAAACGGGGGGCGTGTGCCTCACGATACTGGAGCCGGCGCGAACGACCGTCACCCCGCCCACCTCGGCACCGAGGCGGGCCGACTGGCACGAGCCGACTACCTTTCTGCACACCTCCTGACAGTCCACCCCGCCCTCTGGCCACGAGCTACTCCATGAGCGACATCAAGCTCTTCCGCACCGAAGCCGGCGCCGTATCCGAACTCACCCCTGAGGGCTTCCACCTCGAGAAAAGCTTACAGGCCCTCATCGAACGTCACCTCGATGCCTTCCTCGGGGTTCGATTCCTCACGTCGGAACACTCGACGGGAGCGAAGCACGGCGGTAGGATCGACACACTGGGAATCGACGAGAACGGATGCCCTGTCATCATCGAGTACAAGCGGTCTTCGAACGAGAATGTCATCAACCAGGGCCTGTTCTACCTGGACTGGCTGTTCGACCACAAGGCAGAGTTTCGACTCCTCGTCATGGACACGCTGGGCCATGACGCATCGACCGCAATCGAGTGGTCGAGTCCGCGACTCCTCTGCATCGCACAAGACTTCACCCGCTACGACGAGCACGCCGTCCAGCAGATCAACCGCAACATCGAGCTGATCCGGTACCGTCGCTACGGCGGCGACCTCCTCCTGCTGGAACTCGTCAATCAGACCTCGACGGCTCCAACGGCTGCTTCCAGTTCGCCCTCCTCTGGCCCGGCGAGCTACAAGAGCGTCACCCAGTACATCGCGGATGCGGACCAGGAACTCACAGATCGCTACGAAGCCCTTCGGGCGTTCTGCCTCTCACTCGGTGACGACGTGCAGGAGAAGACGTTGAAGTACTACGTCGCCTTCAAGCGGCTCAAAAACTTCGCGTGTGTCGAGGTCCACACGAAAACTCGAAACGTGATGGCTTACCTCAAGGTCTCTCCCGACGATGTCGATGTCGCGGGTGACTCCGGCCTCCGTGACATGCGTGGGATCGGTCATTACGGGACCGGAGACCTAGAGTTGACGATCTCTTCCATGGAGGATCTCCGCCGGATGGAGCCGCTCATTCAGCGGAGTTATGACCTGAGCTAGTTCTTGCTCCCGCCCGCCTCGGCACCGAGGCGGGCCGACGGGCGTCAGTGGTCGCCGATGACCTGCCCGGCGTGCGGCCGCGTGTCCTCGCCGATGTTGAGGCGGTCCGGGACGTCGTTGCGCTGGGGCTCCGGGTTGAGAAGCGAGCCCGTCAGCGGCGTCTCCAGGGCCGTCACGAACGGCGCGATGGTGGAAAACAGGAAGTCCTGCTGGAACTCGTAGAAGTCCGGGTCGAAGCCGCCGGCGTCGCCCTGGTGGCCTGCGATGTCGAGGTAAAAGACGCGCGGCCAGCCAGGGAAGCGCGCCTGGGCGTCGCGGAGCAGCCCGAACACGGCCTGCGCGGCCTGCTCGAACGTCTCCTCCGGGACGACCACGTGGTACAGGGCAACCGAATTGTCGAAGCCCATGTGGACGCCGGGAGCGTCGGGCTTGGCATACTCGGGGACGAACGGCGCGGAGTCGGACACGGTCGGGGCGGCGGTGCCCTGGAAACCTAGGACGCCTCGACGGGGAAGACCATCGCCGGGGCTTCACCGGTGCCGCCGTCGGCCCAGCCCACCGCGCGAGCGGGGTGGTCGACCTCGGGCAGGTCCACGACGGGGACCTGCTGGCGAGGCAGGCGGAGCGACCAGCCCGGCGGGTCGCCGTCGAGATAGCGAGCGCTGCCCCCGAGCGCCTCGGCGAGGCGCGGCACGTAGGCTTCCCGGAGTCCGAAGAGGGTCCCTGGCGTTCCGCCCGTCACCACGATCTCCATGCCGACAGGCCCCGAGGCCTTCATCCGAACGTCGACGCAGGCGCCCTGGGCCGTCGCGACGGCGCCGCTGATGAGCGTCCGCAGCAGGCGCTCGAACAGGGCGGCATCCATCAACAAGGGCTCGTCGGGGAGCGAACACCACAGGTTGAGTGACAGCCGTCGCGCCTCGGCGGCCGTGCGGCTGCCTTCCGCCGCCCGCATCAGCACGGCGCACGGATCGGTCGGCTCCGGAGGCGAGGCCGCGGCCTCGCCCCCCAGGAGTGCCATCTCGTCGAGGGCGGCCATGAGCCGCTCCCCTGCCCGGCCGATCACGCCTCGGACCTCGGCGAGATCCTCCGGCGACGGGTGCTCCTCCAGCAGGTCGGCGTAGCCGAGGATGGAGGTGAGCGGCGAGCGGATCTCGTGGTCGAGGTGCTTGAGGAGCGCCTTGCGGGCCTCGGCCTCGGCGATCCGAGACGTCGAAGCATGGTGCCCCGTGACGTCGAGCGCGACGCCGATGAGTCCGGCCGGTTGCCCGGCACGGTCGGCCCGGCCCTGGACGCGGATCTCGAAGGCCCGGTCGCCAACCTCGACCAGCCACGCGGCGTCGTGGCCCGCGAGCGCGTCGGCGATGCCCGTGGCGGCCTTCGGGGCGCTGGCGAACAGGTCGCCGAGGAGTCGCCCCCGGGACGTGTCGAGCGACAGGCCGAGGAGGTCCAGGCCGCGTCCTCCGCTCATGACGAGGCGGCCGGCCGGGTCGGCAGCGAACAGGGCGAGCGGCGCGTGTGCGAGCAGCGCCTCGACCGGCGAGGGGCCGCCCTCCAGGCCCCGGAGCGACCGGTCCTCGACGATGAACGCGAAGCGCGGCACCTCGTCGTCCGCGTCGATGCGCGAGACCGTGGTCGCCATGCGGCGCGGGCGGTCCGGCGTGCCGGCGTCGACGTCGAAGCGCTGGGCGGTGCCGTCTTCGAGGGCACGGCGGCAGGCGGCGAGCCACTGGCGACCGATCCGCCCGCCGAGCCCCAGGTCGGTGGCGCGCTGCCCGGCGATGGCCTCGGGCGTGGCGCCGAGCGCCGTGGCGGCCGTGGCGTTCACGCGGACGAACTCCAGGTCGCCGTCGAGGAGGCGGACGATGCCCATGCCCATGGGCGCGCCGTCGAAGAAGCCCGCCAGGTCGGCCTCGCGGTCGGCGAGTTCGCGGGCGGTCGTGGAGCCCTGCACCGACGCCCCCATCCAGCGGGCGAGCGACTCGACGAGGGCGCGGTCGGCGTCCGAGAAGGGCCGCGCACGCGGCCCGTGGCCGACCACACAGAACGTGCCCACGCAGCGCCCCTGCACGAACACCGGCGCGCCGATGTAGGCGCCAGGCGAGGCCGGTCCGGCCGGCGACGCGGCTGCGTCCTCCACGCCGAACGGCCCGTCGGTCTGGACGGTGATCGCGCAGAACGTCTCGCCCAGCGCAATCGGGCGCACCGGCACGAGCCGCTCCGAGGGGTCGTACACGGTCTGCGGCATCCACAGCCCGCGGTCGATGTGGACGAAGGCGGCGCCGTCGAGGCCCAGCATCTCCGTGGCCTGCTGGAGCGCGAGGCCGAGGCGGTCCTCGAACGTGCCAGGGTGGACGGCCACCTCGTGCAGCAGGCGGCCCAGATCCAGCGCGCCGGGCAGCGAGCGAACCAGGCCGAGGGCCAGCTGGCTGGCCGTCGCGAACGCTTCGGTCCAGGCTTCGCTGGGGTCGTGCGCCTCCGACCCGACTACCAACAGCGCGCCGTCGCCGTCGCCGAGGCGAGCGCCGGCGACGAACCGGACGCCCTCGATGGTGCCGGCCACATCGAGCACATCCACCCCTCCCCCACCGAGCCGGTCGACGAGGCCCTGGATGGTGCTCGGGTCGTCGCCCCAGGAGCCCACCGCGGACGCGAGGTGGAGCGCCCCGGCCGCGTCGGCCGTGAACAGGAGCGCCGCGGGCACCCCGAGGTGGTACGTGATCAGACGGAGCCCGGCTTCGACCGGCGTCTGGGGTTGGAGGGCCTCCTCGTCCGGAGGAAGCCCAGTGGGGTCAGGAGAAGCCAGGGGGACAAGGTTGAGACGACTCTTTATAGGGATCGGCTGTTGCATCTCAGGACGCAATACGTCGAGCAGTGGGAATGCCAGCGCACCCGGACACGCGTCCGTCCGGCGCCGCCTCGTGTCCCCACACGACCCTCAGCGGGCGACCGAGAGGGGCCGGGCCTGACGCCCTCCGGGCCCCTCGACCCGGACGAAGTAGAGGCCCGCCGCCAGCCCGTCTGTGCTCACCTCGACCGCCGAGGTCCCCGAGGCCAGTGCCCGCCGCTCCGTCGCGCGGACGGCTCGGCCCACGCCGTCGAGCACCGTCACCGTCACCTCGCCGGGCTGGTCCATCGCGACCCCAAGGCGGGCGGTCCGGCCAGCGCGGAGCGGGTTGGGCCACGGCGTCCCGACCGAGAACCCGCTCCTCGGAGAGGCCGGCGTGTCGGCGGTCGGCAGCACCACGTCCGCGGTCGCCGTGTAGACGTAGTCACCCGACGTGGTGCCGTTGCCGTCGGCGGCGTTCGCGGCGACGTAGACCCGGACGACGCCCGACTCCCCGGCCTCGGGGTTCCTGGGTACCCAGTTCACCACCCAGGTCGTCTGCGAGGTGCCGCCGAGGGTGTGCGTCACGTACGTGGTATCGCGACTCGCCCCCGACCCCGCGAACGCGGTGTTCGCCGGATCGGCCAGCAGAAAGCGCCCATGGAACGCGCCGCTGTCCGGGTCGCGGACGGTCACCTCGAAGCCCTGCCGCGCCGACCCCGCCGAGAACGGCGGCGTCTGGTTGTCGACGGTGATCGTGATGGGGACGGTCTCGCCGGGCGCCGCGGTCTGCGCGACCTCCACCGACACACTGCCCGTGCCCGCGTTGAGGTCGAACGAGTTGTGGCACACCGCGCACGTCTGGGGCGACCCGTCGGACCGAAGCAAGTGCCCCGCGAAGCCGGGGTTGGCGCCGGTCGACCGCCCCTCGGCAGGCGCAGGGCTCAGACCGACCACGGCGACGAGCCCGCCCAGGGCGGACAGGAGGAAGAGCGCGCGGAGACGGGACGTGGCGGACATGGCGATGGCTGAGGTGACCTCTCGGGTATCGGCGATCCAGACCGCCGGTTCAACCCCTCGCACGCGCTACACTACCGGACGCGGACGAGGCGGACCGAGGCGCGCTCGCCGTGGGCGGTCGTGGCGACGGCCGCATACACGCCGGGCGCCAGCGTCGACGCGTCCACCGGGACCGACCGCGGCGGTGCCGGGCCGTCCCAGAGCACCGCGACCTCCCGGCCGCGCACGTCCACCAGCACCACCCGGACCGGCCCGGTCACGCCGAGGGCCAGCGCTGTCCGGTCGCGGAACGGGTTGGGGCCCGCCAGCCGGAGGCCTCCCGCCTCGGGAGCCGGCTCGGCATCCGTGGCGGTGCGCACGATGCGGTAGATCGTGCCTGCGTAGTCCGTCACCAGGATGTCGGCGCCGTCCGGGTCGATGGACGAGAGGTTGATCGTCCCCTCTCCACCGCTCGCACGCGGGAACGTGCTCGCGAGCAGCGTCGACTCCGTCGCGCCGGGGTCGAGGGCCCAGAGGCGCCCCGTCACGAAGTCGCCGAAGAGGTAGGACCCCGAGAGGGCGAGATCCACGTCCTCGATCACGTAGCCGCCGGTGATCGAGTAGCCCCCCGTCGCGAAGTCATGCGGGTACGAGAACACCGGCGCCTCGTAGAGTTCCTGCCCACAGGTGCTGGTCCCCGGCGGATAGCAGGCCGGCCCTTCGACCACGTTCCAGCCGTAGTTGCCCCCCGCCACGACGAGGTCGACCTCCTCCCAGGTGTCCTGCCCCACATCGCCCACCCAGACCCCCGCGCCGTTGACGTCGAACTTGAACGGATTGCGGAAGCCGTAGGCGAAGATCTCGTCGCGCTCGGGGCCGTCGGTCATCGCGTACGGGTTGTCGTCGGGGATCCGGTAGGCCTGGCCCTCCGGCACGTCGTCGACGGCGATGCGGAGGATCGCGCCGAGGAGCGACGTCACGTCCTGGCCGTTGCCGAACGGGTCGCCGCCGCCCCCGCCGTCGCCGAGGCCGACGTAGAGGTGGCCGTCGGGGCCGAAGTCGATGGTGCCGCCGTTGTGGTTGTCGGCGGGCTGGTCCACGGCCAGCAAGATGCGCTCGGACGAGAGGTCGGCGCGGAGCGGATCGGTGGCGTCCCGCGCGAACTCGGAGATGCGCGATTCGAGCACACGGACGCCCGCCTGCGGGGACGCGACCGGTGCGGTGTAGGACACGAACAGGCGGCCGTTGGTGGCGTAGTCCGGGTGGAACGCGAGGCCGAGCAGGCCGCCTTCGCCCTGCGCGATGGCGCGATCGCCGAGGTCGAGGAACACCGTCGCCGCGGCGTCGCCCGGGAGGAGCGTCATCACCCGGGGCGGGTTGCCCTGCTCCAGCACGTACAGCCTCCCTGGCTGGCCGGGCGTGGTCTCGACGCCGAGTGGGTGGGCGAACGTGACGCCGGGCGTCGCGAAGGTGATCTCGAGGGACGGCGCCTGGGCTCTCGCACCGACGGCGGCGAGGAGCAACAGCGCGAGCGGCAGGACGCGGGACATGGCGACGTCGGGAGGGCCCCAAAGGTAGGGGCGTAGCTTGGTGCCTCCCCTCTACCCACCTCCGTGACCCGCCTCCTCGTCCTCGCCGCCGTGCTCGTCGGCTGCTCGTCGGAGCCGCCTGGGCCGACGCTGGACCATGCCGCACTGCGGGCGAGCTGGGAGCAGTGGGCCGCGAGCCGCGACTCGCTGTTTCGCTCGCCGGACTCGCCCTTTCTGCCCGGCGCCGACCCCGAGGTCGCGTACTACGACTACGACTCGACGTTCGCCGTCCCAGCCGTCCTCGTTCCCTCGCTCTCGCAGGACACCGTCACGTTCCCCACGACCACCGGCGAGTTGCAACGCTACGCCCAGTCCGGCCATCTGGTGTTCGAGGTGGGCGGCGTGGAGCGACGGCTGGAGGCCTTTCAATTGGTCGGCAGTGCCACGCCGCGCCTCTTCGTCCCGTTCCGCGACGCCACCACAGGGACCGAGACCTACGGAGGGGGCCGGTACCTGGACCTGGGAGTAGAGCCGACAGGGCGCTACGCGCTCGACTTCAACCAGGCCTACAACCCGTACTGCGTCTACAACCCGACGTACTCGTGCCCGCTCCCCCCGGCCGAGAACACGCTGGAGGTCGCGATCTCAGCGGGCGAGCGCATGCCCTGAACCGACACGCGCCCGCCCCGGCCGGAGCCAGAGCGGGCGCGTCAGGGGAACGCTCAGGGCGTTCTACCCATCGTTGCCGCGCCGACGGCGATCGTTGGAGCGGTCGTTGTCCCGGTCGGAGCGGCGGTCCGCCGAGCGCGAGGACCCACGGTCGTTGTCCCGACGATCTGTCCGGGCAGGCGTGTTGCGATCCTGACGACGGTCCCGCCGGGTCTCCTGACGGCGATCCTGCCGCGTCTCCCGGCGATCTTGCCGCGTCTCCCGACGGTCCTCACGACGGTCCTGCCGGGTCTCCCGGCGATCCTGACGGGTTTCCCGGCGACGGTCCTGCTGCCGGTCGGCCCGGCGCTGCTCCTCGCGGCGCTGCTCGGCCCGACGCTCATCCGCCCGGCGGTCACGACGGCCGTCGTCATATCGGCGGTCGTCGCGCCGGTCGTTGTCGTAGCGCCGGTCGTTGCGGCGCGTGTCGTACCAGCCACGGCGCTGGTCGTAGCGACGGTAGCGGTAGTAGTCGGTGTACCGAACGCTCCCGTAGCGGTTGTAGTAGCGGTACGGCTCCCAGTAGCGACGGTCGAGGATGCGCTCGATGTCACGGTCGATCTGCGCCCACCAGCCCCGCGCCTCGCCATAGTGGCGGGGGAATGGGTACACGCTTCCGTGACGGCTGTAGGCCGTCCGGTCGAGAAGCTGGTAGGTCCGCCGGATGAGCAGGTCGCGGATCTCCCGCTCTTCCCGGTTCGAAATGCGGAGGTGGCGGTCGAGCTGGTCGACGTACTGGCGGGCGTCCCGCTCGACGCTGCTCCGGTAGCGCGACGTGCGGCCGTAGTTGTCGTTGCGGGTCGGGACGGGGGCTCGGCGGTAGTCGCCATAGTCCCCGTAGCGTCCATTGGCGTAGCCGAGCTCGGCGCAGCCGGTCAGCGCGAGAAGGCCAGCGAGGGCGGCCATCGGTAGAAGCGATCGGTTCATCTCAGTGGAGGTGTGGTGGAGGCGCGGTCGCGCTGGGTGGGGCGCAGTTCGAGAGCCGCGACAAGGACGGGCGAGGTCACATCTCCGTGACTCAACCGCTATGCCGAAGCCACATTTCGTCCGAATCCGGCCACAACGGCCGAAAAATGTCCTCCAGGGAAGACGCCCCCGAACCTCTCGCTCCACACCCCCTTCGCCTACTCGCCCGCGCTCACCGCCTGCTCGACGCGCGCCAGGAGCGACAGCAACGTCACCCGGTCGGCCTCGGGAAGGGGCTCCAACATGGCCGCCGCCACCCGCTCGTAGGCCCGGCGCTCGGCCTGGAAGACCGCCTCGCCCGCGTCGGTCAGCGCGACGTGCCACACGCGCCGGTCGGCCTCGCTCCTCCGGCGCACCACCGTGCCTGCCGACTCCAGGCGGTCCACGAGCGGTGTCACGGCGCTCTGCCCCACCCGAAGGTCATCCGCCAGCGCACCCATCCGGAGTGGGCCGCGGACCCCCAGCACGTCGACGGCGCGCAGTTCCTGCTTGCTCAGGGCCTCGTGTGCGCCCGACGACTCGGCAGCGACCCGCTCGAACAGAAGGCCCAGCACGCGGAGCGTCGTCGAGAAGGCACGGACGTGATCGGCAGACGGGGCAGACATGAGGCCAGGCAGCGGGGTGGCAAGGTACGCGCCCCCACGCAGTGCTTTCACAATCGAATGGTTCAATCACTGAAACATACAGCATGAGCATCGGTACTCTGCCTCCTCCCCATGTCGAGCGATTCCAGTCGGGTGGACGGTCGCGCGCGGAGGCTCTCTCCGACGTGCCCCGACCGTGCCGTCGATGTGCGCTCTCGCTCCCCGAAACCGCCTTTACGTTGCCGATGCCCCTGTCTCGCACGTTGCTCGCCACCGCCTCCCTCGCTGGCGTGACCATCGGAGCCGCCGTCGCGGCCACCCGCCTCCCCGTCTTCGGCGCGCGTCCCGAAGGCGACCGCCTCGACCGCATGCGCCGCTCCCCGCAGTGGGACGGTGCCGCCTTCCGCAACCCGCTCCCGATGCAGTCGATGGGGTCACCAGGGACCATCCTGGAGTGGTTATTCGGAGGGCGCGAGACGCGCCAGCCGAGCGAGCCGGTGCCCACCGTCGCCCGCACCCGCGCCGACTTCGACGCGCCGACGAACCTCCGCCTGACGTGGCTCGGCCACGGCACGACGCTGGTCGAACTGGAAGGCCGACGTGTTCTGATCGACCCCGTGTTCAGCCGAAACGCCTCGCCGGGGCCGCTCTTCGGCGTCGCGCGGTTCTTCGAGCCGCCGCTGCCGCTCGCCGAGGTGCCCGACCTCGACGCCGTGGTGCTGACGCACGACCACTACGACCACCTCGACGCCGCGACGGTCCGCCAGCTCGCCCCGACGGTGCCGCGCTGGGTGTGCCCGCTGGGCGTCGGCGCGCACCTGGAGCGCTGGGGTGTCCCGGCGGACCGCATCACGGAGCGCGACTGGTGGGACGAGGCCGAGGTGAACGGCCTGCGCCTCGTCTGCACGCCCGCGCGCCACTTCTCCGGCCGCTTCCTCGACGACCGCAACCGCACGCTCTGGTGCGGGTGGGCCATCCTGGGAGAGACCTACCGCGTCTACGCCACCGGCGACGGTGGCTTCGGGCCCCACTTCGCCGAGGTGGGCGATCGCCTCGGACCGTTCGACGCGACGCTGGCCGAGATCGGCGCCTACAACCAGGGCTGGGCAGACGTCCACATGGGGCCGGAGCAGGCGGTCCGCGCCGTCCAGCACGCGCGAGGCGGCCTGCTGGTGCCGGTCCACTGGGGGACGTTCAACCTCGCCTTCCACGGATGGACGGAGCCCGCCGAGCGCATCGTCGTGGCGGCCCAGGTGGCAGGCGTCCCCCTCGTCGTGCCACGACCGGGAGAACCCGTCGAGCCCGCCGCGCCCCAGCCCATCGAGCGGTGGTGGCCCGAGGTCGCGTGGCAGACGGCCGCCGAGGCGCCGGTCGTCTCGTCCGCCCTCGACCTGGGGCCGGAGGGGGCCCGCTGAGTCGAGCTGGGCGACGCGTCCGCGCAGGCCGGCCACTTGGAGCGGGTGACTTCGAAACCGGAGAGATCCCGTTCTTCCAGGTGTCCGCCCTCTCCTCCGCCCTCGACCATGCGCTACCGCCTCGGCCGGGCCGCCCTCGCAGCCCTCGCCTTCCCACTCCTGCTGACCGCCTGCGACTCGGGAGGCCCCGACTCGATCGACGTGTCCGCCCTCGAAGCGGCCTTCGACTGTGACGTCCGCGCCATCTCGACGGACGCGAACGTCAGCGGCTCCCTCGCCGCCGGCGACTGCCAACTCGACGACGACTCGTTCATCGACTACTACGCGTTCGAGATCGACGAGACGGCCTCGGTGTACATCGAGCACTCGTCCAGCCAGGTCGACCCGTACCTCTTCCTCTTCAGCCCGTCGGGCGCGCTCCTCGACCAGAACGATGACGTGAGCGAGGGCAACCTGAACGCGGCCATCGAGCGCACCCTCCAGGCCGGGATCTACGCTATCGGAGCCAACTCCTTCGACGCTGGCGAGGTGGGCGCCTACTCGATCCGCGTGAGCATCGACTAGGCCAGGGGCCAGAGGGTGAGCCGGTTCGGCCCGGAACGACGCTTTGAGAAGGGTCTCCACTCTCTGCGCTGCGCCCATGCCTCGCCGACTCGTCCCTTTCCTGCTCGTCGCGCTCGCTGCACTCCCGGCGCTCGCCCAGCAGACCGACGGCGTCCACGCCGAGACCCGCGTCGACCGCGTCCGCTCCGAGTTCGGGCTGACCGGCTCCGGCGCGCTGGTCGCCGTCCTGGACCGCGGGCTCGACGTCGAGCACCCGGACTTCCGCAACGCGGACGGGACCACCCGCGTCGTCGCGCTACTGGACCTGACCGACAACAGCGGGGCGAACGCCCCCGACAACCCGTGGGGCGTCGGGACGGTCTACACCCGCGCCGAGATCGACGCCGCGCTGGCGGCCGGGACGCGGTCGGCCACGGGACCGCATCCGCAGGGATCGCGGCGGGCAACGGGCGCGCCAGCGACGGCCTCTACACCGGGGTCGCCCCCGACGCCGACCTCGTGATCGTCAAGTTCACGACCGAGGGCGCGGCGGCCCACGACGGCGAGCCTGCCGAGGCGCCGTTCTACAATCCCGCGCTGCTCCCCGCCGCGCTCGACTTCGTGGACGCGATGGCGACGGCCGAGGGCAAGCCCGTTGTGATCCTCGCCAACTTCGGGTCGGTCGGCGGCCCGATGGACGGCACCAGCACGATCGCGCGGGTCATCGACGAGCGGTTCGGGGCGGGCATCCCCGGGCGCGTCTTCCTGACCGGATCGAGCGACGACGGCGGCGTCGACAACCACGCGGGCGGGACCGTCACGCAGGGCGAGACGGCCGAGATTCGCATCCGGAAGGGTCACGCGGGCGCGCTCCGCCTGAACCTCTGGTACCCGGCCTCGGACCGGTTCACCGTCGAGGTGGTCTCCCCGAACGGAGCGGTCACCGGCCCCTACGCCCCGCCCGCGAACGGGGCCCGCGCGAGCGGCTCCGGCTCCGGCTTCGTCTACTACCACAACGGCGACGGCGTCGACTTCTTCGGCGCTGCCAGCGCCACGCGCGAGATCCTGATCGACTTCAGCGGCGCGGCCGGCACCTTCACCGTCCGCCTCACCGGCACGTCCGTCGCCGACGGCCGCTTCGACGCCTCGCTCAATCCCTCGACCCTCTACAGCCGTCCGGACAACGTCTTCGAGACGTACGCCGAGGCGGGCTACACCGTCTGGGACGCCGCCGCAGCACGCGACAACCTGCCCGTCAACTCGTACGTCCTCCAGCCGACGTGGACCGACGTGGATGGCGCCACGCAGACCTACCCCGGCAACGATGTCGGCATGGGCGAGCTCTGGCCCGGCAGCGGCGTCGGCCCGACCTACGACGGCCGCCTCGGCATCGCGGTGAGCGCCCCTGGCCAGGGCAACATCACGCCGTACGCGCCCCGCTCCATCTTCGCGACCGCCCGCTACAGTGTGATCCGGGACGGTGACGCACCCTACGGGGTGCTCGGCTTCGTGAGCGGCGCGGCGCCGGTCGTGACCGGCATCGTGGCGCTGCTGCTCGACGCCGACCCCACCCTCGACGCGGCTCAGGTCCGCGCTGCGCTCGAACAGACGGCCCGCACAGACGCCTTCACGGGCGTCGTCCCGAATACACAGTGGGGCTACGGCAAGGTCGACGCCTACGCCGCCACCGCCCTCGTCCGCGGCGGCACGGCTGACGAGCCAGATGCCCGGTCCGGCGGCCTGTCGCTGACGACGGCGCCCAACCCAGCGCACGGCGGCACCACGGTGACGCTCACGCTCGACGCGCCCTCCTCCGCCTCGGTGACGCTGTCGGACCTGCTGGGCCGCCGCGTGGGGGTCCTTCACGAGGGGCCGCTGGGCGCCGGGGCTCACCGGATCGCAGCCGACCTGTCGGGGCTGCCCGCCGGAGTCTACCTCGTTCGCGTCGAGGCGGGCGGGGCCGTGGTGGCACGGACGGTGACGGTCGTGCGGTAGCCCTCTGGGACGGCACGACAGCGGGGCCGCCTCCTTCAGGAAGCGGCCCCGCTGAGTACATGCACAATCGACTACCGGACGATGCTGACCCGGCGCGTCGCGCGGACGGTCTCCCCGTTCAGCACGATCACGTAGACGCCCGATGCGAGACCGGCCGCCTCGATGGTCACCTGCACCGGCTCACCGGCCGTCGGCGTGCCGTCGTAGAGCGAGCGCACGCGGCGGCCCATCATGTCGACCAGCGACACGGTCACGGGCTGCGCCTCGGCGACCGAGAACGTGACCCGGCTGCGCCCGGCGACGGGGTTGGGCGTCACCGCACCGAGGCGGACGGGCTCGGCGTCGCTGGCATCCGCCGCGGCCCGCGCGACGGGCGCCGTCTCCGCGCCGGACGCGATCTGCGCCGACGGGGGGATCGAGCCCTGCTCGAAGGCGCCGATGTCGTCCGTGTCCGTGATGGGGAACGTGCGGACGTAGCCCCGCTGGTCGAACTGGAGCGTCGTGCTTCCTGCGTTGACGGCCGGGCTGCCGGAGGCGAGTGCCATCGTCTTGGTGAAGCCGCCGTTGTCGGCGAGCGCCAGGAGCAACGGATCGGTCGCGAGGAAGTCGCTCGGCTGGGCGTCGAACTGGACCGGGGACGGCGACGTCCCGATCATGTTGTCTCCGTCCGACCCGAACCGTCCCTGGAGGTCGTTCGGAGCGTTGTCGGCCACGATCGTGTTCTTCAGGCGGACCGGCCGCGTGGGGCCGTCGGTGTTGCCCAGGCCGCCCCCGCCCACCTCGGCCGTGTTGCCCGCGATGGTCGCGCTGTCGAACTGGAGCACGGCGTCGGTCGAGAAGGCCGCCGCTCCGAGACGGGCCGTGTTGGCGGTGAACGTCGTGTTGCGGATCGCCGCGCGCGCGTCCGTCGCCGCGAAGAACCCGCCGCCGCGCTGAGGCGTGCTGTTGCCTTCGAAGAGCGCCTGCGTCACCGTAAAGTCGTTGGCCCCACCGCTCGCGAGGTAGATCCCGCCGCCCTCGCGCCGGGCGGCGTTGCCCTCGACCCAGACATCGAAGAGCGTCACGTCGCTCGTGCCCGACGCCCAGAGCGCGCCGCCCTGGTTCCAGGCCTCATTGTCCGCGATCCGCGCCTCCGAGATCGACAGCGAGCCGTCGCCGGGGATGTAGATGCCGCCGCCGTGGCCCGGCGCGCGGCCGGTCGTGTTGCCGAGGACGGTGCTCAGCGTCACACCCGGTGCGTCTGAGACCCAGTCGACCGTTCCGCCGTCGAGGATCGCGAGGCCGCCGCCGCCGCTGTTGCCGCGATTGAAGAGCATGGCGAGCGACCGGAATTGGACCGTCGCCTCGTCCACCACGATCGCGCCGCCGACGCCGCGGAGGCCCTTCGCCTCGTTGCGCGTGAACGTCGCGTTGCGGATCAGCACCGGCCCGCCGACGCCCGTGACGGCGATCGCACCGCCGCCCTCCCCCTCGGCCTGGCCGCGGGCGAAGTTGTTCGCGAACTCCCCGCCGAACACGTCGAGGCGGGCCCCCTCGCCGGCCCACACGGCGCCGCCGGAGCCCTTCGCCTCGTTGTCCGAGAACTGGAGTCCCGTGAGGTAGACCTCCGCATCTGCCCCCACGGCACGGATGGCGCCCCCGTCGCCCGGGCCGCCCGACACCACGTTCTCGGTCAGGCTCGCCTGCGAGATCGTGACCAGCGCGTCGCCCTGGACGTCGATGGCGCCGCCGCCTCGCTGCGCCCGGTTCAGACGGAAGGCCGTCCCCCCGCTGACCACCAGGGACCCCCCGTTCAGGAACACGCCGCCGCCGACGCCGCGGACCCCGAACGCCCGGTTGCCGACGAACTCGCCGCCCTCGACGGTGATGTCGGTCCCGGCACAGTAAACACCGGCGCCGCCGTCTCCGAGCGCCTCACCGACGGCCCGGTTGCCGTCGAACAACACGCCGGTCAGTTCCAGGGAGTCCGCGCAGTACACGCCCCCTCCGGTATCCGCCGAGTTGTTGAGGAAGGTGCTGTCATCGATGTCGGCCCCGGCACGCGCGGCGACTGCCCCGCCCAGGCTGATGCCGTCCAGCGCCGTGTTGCCGTCGAACGTGGTGTTCGAGAGGATGAGGAGCCCGTCCGACAGGATCGCCCCCCCCTCGTTCCTGGTGCGGTTGGTCGTGAACAGCGAACCCGTGACCCCGACGGCTGTGGATGTATTCGCGTAGATCGCCCCGCCACCGTTGCCCGTCAGGGCTCGATTGCTGGTGAAGGTGCTGTTGTTGATGTCGGCGGTGTCCCCGTCGAAATAGATGGCGCCCCCACCCGTCCAGGAGGACTGCGCGGGGGACCCGAGCGCCCGGTTGTCGATGAACGTCGTGTTGCTGATGAGAAGACTCGCGTCGAAGAACGCCGCGATGGCTCCGCCTCTCTCCGAGGCGGTGTTGCCCTCGAAGGTCGAGTTCCGGAAAATGCCCAGCGTGGAGCCGCCCATGAGCACGCCGGCGCCCGAGGGTCCCTCGCCGCCGGTCACGCGGAGGTCGACGAACTCGAACGCCTCAACGATGGAGTTGACGAAGAAGACGTTGGCGTTCGTCTGCGTCTGCTCGATGGTGGTCAGCCCGCTGGTGTTGCCGTTGATGACGACGGTGCTCTCGATGTTGAGCGTCGAGAAGAGGGTGATGGCCGGCACGTCCAGCAGGATTGTGTCGACCCCCGACGAGCCCGTCGTGCAGCCGCCGAAAGGGGCGTCGTCGCGTGCCGCGCGCAGGGCCTCGCGTAGCGTGCACCCGACGCCGTTGTCCGTGCCAGAGTCGACGTGGATGATGGCCGCCTGGGCCGGGAGCACCAGCGCGAACGCGGCGAGGAGGAAGAGGGAGAGTCGCATGGGTCGCATGGAAAGAGGGAGGTGGGGTCGTCCTCCCATGCGCGAGCCTTTCCGATTCGGGGACAGAGCGACGCCGCATGCGGCCTAACCCTATGTTCCAGATCCGCCTTCGCCGACCGATGTCCGTCGCGCCCGCCTCCGGTCCCGTCACCCGCCTCCTGATCGACGGCGCCGACACCCCCGACCTCGTCGACCGCCTGCTGCCGCTCGTCTACGACGAGTTGCGGCATCTCGCCCGGCGGCACCTCCAGCGCGAGCACGGCCCGGCGACGCTCCACACGACGGAGCTGGTCCACGAGGCCTACGTCAAGCTGGTCGGCGGAAGCCGGGTCCCGTCTGAGAGCAAGGCCCACTTCTTCGGCGCGGCCGCCCGAGCGATGCGCCAGGTGCTCGTCGACCGCGCCCGCGCACGGTCCGCCCAGAAACGCCCGCCGGCCGACGGCCGCGTCACCGTCGACGGCCTCCAGCTGGCCGACGCCGTCCAGGCCGAAGCGGCCGACGTGCTCGCGCTCCACGACGCGCTCACCCGGCTCGCCGAGGTGGACGCCCGCGCGGCGCAGGTCGTCGAACTCCGCTACTTCGGCGGCCTCACCGTCGACGAGGCCGCGGAGGTGCTCGGGGTCACGGGACGGACGGTCAAGCGCGACTGGCAGGCCGCCCGCGCCTGGCTCTACCGCGCGCTCGATGACCCGGCCCACGGCTGATCCGCCTCGCGTCCCCCGCAGCGGCGCGAATCCGCATGACCGAGAGTCCGCCCCGCTCCCCATGCCCGCCCCTGACCCGACGCTCTGGACTGCCGCCCGGCGCATCCTGGACCTCCTGGACGACTTGCCTCCCGAGGCGGATCGAGACGCCCACGCCCGGGAGGCCTGCCAGCGCGATGACGGGACGCTGAACGACGCACTCTACACGGAGGTCTGCGAGAGCCTCGCCGCCGAGGACGCCTCCGACGCGTCGGGATTCCTCGCCACCGACGCCGCCCAGGCGGCGGCGCACCTGCTGGCAGCGGGCGGTGTCGAGGCCGTCGGGCGCCGCGTCGGCCCGTGGGAGATCGGCGGCCTGCTGGGCGAGGGCGGCATGGGCGCGGTCTACCGCGCCCACCGGGCCGACGGAGCCTACGCGCAGGAGGTGGCCCTCAAGGTGATCGGCCGCGGGCTCGCGCCTCCTTCGCTCCTCGACCGGTTCCGCCGCGAGCGCCAGATCCTGGCCGGGCTCAGCCACCCGAACGTCGCGCGTCTCCTCGACGGCGGCGTCAGCGACGAGGGGCAGCCGTACTTCGCGATGGAGCTGGTGGACGGCGAGCCGATCACGGCCTACGTCGCCCGCCTCGGTCTCGACACCGACGCTCGCCTCCGGCTCATGCGACAGGTCTGCGACGCGGTCGCCTACGCGCACCGGCGGCTGATCGTCCACCGCGACCTCAAGCCGTCGAACGTGCTCGTCACCGAGGACGACGACGGGGCGCCACGGGCTGTCCTGCTCGACTTCGGCATCGCCAAGCTGCTCGACGCCGACGCCGACGCCTCCCGGACCGCGGCGCTGCTCACGCCCGACTACGCCGCCCCGGAGCAGCTCGCCGGCGACGAGATCACGACGGCGGCCGATGTCTACGCACTCGGCCTTCTGCTCTACGAGGTTCTGGCCGAACAGCGCCCGCATGCCGACGCCGGGGCGTCTCCGACAGAGCGGCTCCGGGCGATGGCCGCCCTCCCCCCGCCACCGTCCGCGCTCGCGGGACGCCGCCCGAGCGACCTGGACGCCGTCGTGCTGAAGGCCCTCGCCCCCGAGCCCGAGCGGCGCTACGTCTCTGCCGACGCGCTCGGCGACGACATCGACCACGCGGTCGCGGGCCTGCCCGTAACGGCGCGACGGCCCACGACCGCGTACCGCATGGGCACGTTTGTCCGCCGACACCCGCTCGGGGTCGCCGTGGCGACGGCGTTCGTGACCGTGCTGATCGGCTTCAGCGCCCTCACCACCGTCCAGGCGCGGCGGCTGGCGGACGAACGCGACCGCGCCGAGGCGGAGGCCGCCACCACGCAGGCCGTGAGCGACTTCGTGCTCGGCCTGTTCCGCGCCTCGAATCCCGGCGAGTCGCGCGGCGTCGAGACGACGGCCGGCGAACTGCTCGCCCGCGGCGTCGAGCGCACCGCCCGTCTCGACGGTGCCCCCGAGGTCAAGGCCGAGGTGCTCCGCACCCTGGGCACCGTCCAGATGCAGTTGGGCGACTTCGAGCACGCCCACACGGTCCTCACCGACGCCCTCGCATTGGCGCGGCAGCACAGCAGCCCCAGAGACCTCGTGCTCACGCTCAACGTCCTCGCGGCGCTCGAATGGCGGCGGCGGGCCATCGCACCGTCTGAAGCGCTCGCCCGCGAGGCCATCGCGCTGGCCGACGCCACGCCCACGCTGCCCGACTCCCTCCGCCTCGCCCCTCGGATCCAGCTCGCGATCGCCCACATCTCTCGTGAGGAGTACGACAGGGCCGAACCGTTGCTCACGTCGGGCCGGGAAGCCTCGGACCGCTTGCGCGCGGGCCACCCGCTCCAACTGGCGATCCTCAACAACCTCGGCATGGTGTACCGCGGCCAGGGCGACCTCGAGCGCGCGGAGGCGGTAGCGCGCGACGTGCTCGCCCTCCGCCGCCAGGTCCAGGGCGACGACCACCCCGACACGGCGTCTGCGCTCCGGAGTGTCGGCATCGTCCTCGAGGATCGGGGGCAGACAGAGGAGGCGGCCCTCCTCATTCGCGAAGCGCTCGCCATCCAGCGGCGGGTTCTGCCCCGGCCCCACCGCAACACCATCGACACCATCAAGCTGTTGGCGCGCTTCGTTTCACCTGCCGAGGCCGTCCTGCTTCTCCGCGACGCAGTCGAGCAGGTCGAGATGCTGTACCCCCCCGATCATCCCTCGATCGCCGGTGCGCGCCGCGCGCTGGCAGAAGCGGAGGCCCGTGTCCGGTAGCGCGTTCTAGCACCTGGGCCACGCACAGGAGAGGTAGGCGCCCCCCCCTGAGAGAGGAACGGTGGTGCGGCAGTACCCTTCGGCAACCTGCCAAGGACGCAGGGGGACAGGGCACGAGGCATTGCGGAAAGAGGCACGGGATGCCTCCGACGGGAACCGCGACCCACTCCGGGTGAGCCCATGTGGAAGCAGTCTTCGTTTCAAGAGGCACACCCTGCCGACCGGTTCCATGTACCGCTTCTTCCTGACAGCCGCGCTCATCTGCACAGGATGTCTGCCCGCGACGGAGGCACAGACCCTCATCGACCTCGTTCCGGGTCCCGAGGGTTCCTTCCCTGCCGACTTCGCCGAGGCGGGCGAGGTGACCGTCTTTTCGGGGATCCACCCGGACCTGGGCCGCGAACTGTGGGTGACCGACGGAACTCCTGACGGCTCGCGCCTCCTCCGCGACATCCGGCCCGGATCCGTAACGTCCTCTCTCACGAACTTCGTCTCGTGGGACGGGCGCGCCTACTTCTACGCCATCGACGACACCGGGCGGCATCTGTGGGTGTCGGACGGCACCGAGCAAGGGACGCACAAGGTCGTCGCGAGCGGCGGGCCGGCCCCGCAGAGTCTCATCGAGAACGCCATCGCGGGCGGCCTGCTGTTCTTCCCGGGCAACACCCCCACGACCGGCGTCGAGCTCTGGGCGACCGACGGGACCGAGGCGGGCACCCGTCTGGTGCGCAACATCGTGCCGGGATCCGGCGACTCGTCACCTCGCCAACTCCGCGCCCTCGGAGATCGCGTCGTGTTCTCGGCCGACCGGGGTTCCAGCGGTCGCGAGTTGTGGATCAGCGACGGGACGAGCGGCGGCACCACCCTCGTCAAAGACATCAACCCGGGGTCTGCAGACTCAGACCCGGGCTTGTTCCGGGCGGTCGGGGACCGAATCCTGTTCGTGGCCTCGACGCCGGATGAGGGCGAGGAGCTCTGGGTGACGGACGGGACGGAGGCGGGCACCCAGTTGGTCGCAGACATCAACGCCGGGCCTGCGGACAGTGAGATCACGGGGATGGTCGCGCTGGACGACCGCGTCCTCTTCACGGCGTTCACGGCGGACACGGGCCAGGAGCTCTGGACCAGCGACGGCACGCCCGGCGGCACGAGGCTGGTCCGGGACATCAGCCCCGGCCCGACGAGCAGCGACGAGGTTCTGGGATTCCCGACCGGAAGGCTCGGGGCCGGTATCGTGTTCGCCGCCGCCACGCCAGATGCCGGATACGAGCCCTGGTACAGCGACGGCACGGCGGCGGGGACCTATCAGCTGGCCGATGTCCGCCCGGGCAGCGCCAGCGGGATCCCCGGCTTCGAGGCCTATCAGGTGCTCGGCGACCGGCTCTACTTCCTCGCCTCCGCGAAGGAGACTGGCGCCGAGTTGTGGCAGACCGACGGCACCATCGGCGGGACGGTCCTCACCCTGGACCTGAACCCAGACTCGGAAACCGGCCTGGCCGCGACGAGCCTCCGCACCAGCCACGGCGCCTTGATCGCCGCCGCCTCGGACGGGTCGACCGGGGTCGAGCTCTTGGTGCTCCGGGAGCCGGCCGTCACCTCGCGCGCCTTCACGGGGGCTGGCACGTACCGGTTCGGAACCCGCGTCGGGGCGACGCTCGAGGTCGCGGGCGGGGGCGCCCAGGGCTCGGCTCGGATCTCTGCCGAGCGGTTCGACGCGGCGCCCACGAGTGCAGGCAGCATCCCAGAGCCATACGTCGTGCCGACGCGGTGGGTCGTCCGGCTCAGCGCGGGCACCCTCTCGGCGGCGACGTTCCGGATCGACCTGAGCACTGTCTCGGGCGCCCCGCCGACCTTGAAGGCTTACTCGCGGCCTGTCCCTGGCAGCGGGTCGTTTACCGCGCTCGCCACGACCTACGAGAGCGCCGCCGACCAGCTCGTGGTGACCGGAGTCGAGGGGCTCGGGGAGATCGTGCTGGCGAGCAGCGAGCCCACCGACCGCGAACCCGACGCCGAGGTCCGCGGCCTCGCCCTGGCGACGTTCCCCAACCCCACGTCGGGTGTGACCACCGTGGCGCTGACGCTGGCTGCCGCAGGCCCTACCTCGGTGACGCTGTCGGACCTGCTCGGCCGTCGCGTCGCCACTCTCTACGAAGGCCCCCTGGGCGCGGGCGCCCACCGGATCGCGGCCGACCTGTCGGCGCTGCCCGCCGGGGTCTACCTCGTCCGCGCCGAGGCGGGCGGAGCCGTGGCATCGCGGCCGCTGACGGTCGTGCGCTGACCTCTCGCCGGGATGACCCCGATGAGGGGCGGATTTCGCTGTTGCAAGAGAACGCCCCTCTCGCCCCATGTGCTCTCCTGCCTCCTGCCTTCTCGTCGCCGCCGCGCTGGCCGTTGCAGTCCCGGTTCACGCCCAGACGTTCCACTCGCTCGACGAATACGCGGCTCTGAGCGAACTGACCGTCCGTGCCGTCTCGGACGACGGCCTGACCGTCGTCGGCAGCGCGCAGTCGTCGCGCGGGGTCGAGGCGTTTCGCTGGACCGCGCGCGACGGTATCGAGTGGCTGGGCGACCTGCCGGGCGGTGGGTTCCGGAGCTTCGCCCTCGCGGTCTCCGAAGACGGGAGCGTCGTCGTGGGCGGCAGCACGTCGGCGAGCGGCACCGAGGCGTTCCGGTGGAGCGCGGGCGGCGGCATGGTCGGGCTGGGCGACCTGCCGGGCGGCGCGTTCGCCAGCGTCGCCCGCGGCGTGTCGGCCGACGGCGCCGTCGTCGTCGGGGGCGGCGTCTCGGCGTCCGGGGAAGAGGCGTTCCGCTGGACGTCGGCGGGCATGACCGGGCTGGGCGACCTCGGCGGCGGGGCCTTCCAGAGCACCGCGTACGCCGTCTCCGGCGACGGGCGCGTCGTGGTCGGCGGCGGGACGAGCGGCGACGGCCCCGAGGCCTTTCGGTGGACCGAGGCGGCCGGACTGGAGGGCCTGGGCGACCTCGCGGAGGGCCTCTTCGCGAGCGTCGCGACCGGGGCTTCGCAGACCGGCGCTGTCATCGTCGGCGAGGGCACGTCGGCGCTCGGGGCGGAGGCCTTCCGCTGGACCGAGGAGGACGAGGGCGAGGGGGAGCGCGTGATGCGCGGGCTCGGCAGCCTCAACACGGCCACGCCCCTCAGCCGCGCCCTCGCGGTCTCGGCCGATGGAACGACCGTCGTCGGCGAGACGCGGGCCAGCTCGGGATCGCTCGTCGCCTTCCGCTGGACCCTGGCCAACGAGATGGAGGAGATCGGCAGCTTCTCGGACCCCGTCTTCCCCGCCGTCGCGACCGGCGTCTCCGCCAACGGCAGCGTGGTCGTCGGCGAGGACGACGGCAGCCCGATCTCCGGCTACCGGTGGACCAGCGGCGTCGGCGTGCAGGTGATCGAGGACCTGCCCGACGGGCCGGCGGTGCTCGACTGGGACATCCGGGCCGTCTCTGGCGACGGCCGGGCGATCGTCGGGCGGGCCCGCCCTTCGAGCGGCTCCGTGCCCCAGGCGCTCCGCTGGAGCGACGCGGGCGGTTTCGAGTGGATCGGCGCCTTCCCGTCCGGGGATGGGCGGAGCGACGGCAACGCCACCTCGCGCGACGGGAGCGTGGTCGTCGGCGGCAGCCGCACCGACGCGCAGTTCCAGGCGTTCCGCCAGTCGGCCGGCGCAGGGTTCGAGTCGCTGGGCGGCGTGAACGCCGTGGCGACCGGCGTCTCGGACGACGGCATGGTCGTCGTCGGTGAGCACTTCGACCAGAGCGTCGCCTTCCGGTGGACCGAGGACGACGGAATGATCCCCCTCGGCGACCTGCCGGGCGGCAACGCCCAGAGCGAAGCCAGCGCGGTCTCGGCCGACGGCGAGGTCGTCGTCGGCACGGGCTGGTCCGACGATGGGATCGAGGCCTTCCGGTGGGCGTCGGGCGCGATGGTGGGCCTCGGCGACCTGCCGGGGGGCCAGTTCCGCAGCTACGCCTACGACGTCTCCGCCGACGGCTCGACGGTGGTGGGCGAGAGCCTCTCGTCGGGCACCAGCTTCGCCTTCGGCTACGAGGCGTTCCGCTGGACGAGCGGCGGCGGGATGCAGGCCCTCGGGCTCGGCCCCGGCGCCACCTTCTCGACCGCCACGCACGTCATGGGCGACGGGGCCGCCGTGTTCGGCGTGGCCGGGCGGACGGGCCGCAGCGTCGCCATGGTGTGGGAGACCGGCGGCCGGACCGTCCGCCAGATGCTCGAAGCCGACTATGGCCTCGACCTCACTGGCTGGCAGCTCGAACGCGTCGACGGCGTCTCGGACGACGGGATGACGATCGTCGGAACAGGCACGAACCCGCAGGGCCAGCGGGTGCGCTGGCGCGCGCTCCTCGGCGACGCACCGCCGCCTCAGACCTCACTCACCGACGACACCGCGCCCGGCGCCGAGGCGCTCGCGGTCAGCAGCACCGCCCCCTTCGCCGTCGGCGACCGTGTCACCATCGGCCCCGGCAGCGCGACCGAGGAGACGCGGACCGTCGTCGGGTTCGGGTCGCTCCGCCTCGACGCGCCGCTCCAGTTCGCCCACGCCGCCGGGGAGGCCGTCGTCGTCGCAGGCCGGTCGACGAGCGCGGAGGCCGACGACCACTGGGCGTTCGCCCTCGCGACGCACCCCAACCCGACCGGCGGGGCCGCTACTGTCCGCCTCACCCTCGCGGCCTCGGCCCACGTCCACGTCGAGGTGTTCGACGCGCTGGGGCGGCGGGTGGCCCGGCTCCACGACGGTCCGCTCGCGGCCGGCGACCACCTCTTCGCGTTGGACGCGACCGGGCTCCCGGCAGGCCTCTACCTCGTCCGCGCCCAGACGGAGGCGGAGGCGATCACGCGGCGGCTCACGGTCGTGCGCTGAGTCGGCCCGCCTCGGCCTGGATGGGGAGTGACCGAGTCGGACGGGGTGACACGACGGGGGCACCCGCCGTACGTACCTCGGCGCACGCGCCGGACGGAACGGCGCCCCCACCGGCCGGTTCACCGCTGTCGGCCCCCCCGCCCCCCCGAATGGACGACCGCATCCTCATCCGCGGTGCCCGCGAGCACAACCTCCAGGGCATCGACCTCGACATCCCCCGCAACGAGCTCGTCGTGGTGACGGGCCTGAGCGGGTCCGGCAAATCGAGCCTCGCGTTCGACACGATCTACGCGGAGGGGCAGCGCCGCTACATGGAGTCGCTGTCGAGCTATGCCCGCCAGTTCCTCGGCGTCATGGAGCGGCCCGACGTCGACTTCATCGACGGCCTCTCGCCGGTGATCGCCATTGAGCAGAAGACGGTCTCCCGCAACCCGCGCTCGACGGTGGGCACGGTGACGGAGATCTACGACTTCATGCGCCTGCTCTACGCGCGCGCCGCCGACGCCTACTCGTACGTCTCGGGCGCGCCGATGAAGCGGCAGTCCGACGACGAGATCATCGACGCCATCGCGGCCTTTCCGGAGGGCACGCGCGTGCAGATCCTCGCGCCGGTCGTCCGTGGTCGGAAGGGCCACTACCGCGACCTGTTCGAGCAGACGGCCAAGTCCGGCTTCGAGCGCGTCCGCACGGACGGCGAGATCGTGGAGATCACGAAGGGGATGCAGCTCGACCGGTACAAGGTCCACGACATCGAGGTCGTCGTCGACCGACTGATCGTGAAGGAGGGCGTCCGGCCGCGCGTGGCGCAGGCCGCCGAGATCGCACTCGGCATGGGCGGCGGCACGCTCATCGCGCAGATCGACCGGAGCGGCGACGAGGCCGAGCTGCCGACGGGCGACCGCCTCTTCTCGCGCCACCTGACCGCGCTGGCCGACGGGCTGAGCTACGACGACCCCTCGCCCAACACGTTCAGCTTCAACAGCCCGTATGGCGCCTGCCCGGCGTGCAACGGGCTCGGCGTGCGCCGTGAGATCGACCCGGACCTCGTCGTCCCGAACCCCAAGAAGACGATTCGCCAGGGGGCGCTCGCCCCGCTGGGGACGCCGCGCGACGTGTGGGTCTTCAGCCAGCTCGGCGCCGTCGCCGAGGTCTACGGGTTCGACTACGACACCCCATTCGAAGACCTGACCGACGCCCACAAGGCGGTCATCCTGGACGGCGCGGGCGACGAGCAGTTCGACATCGTCTACTCGTACAAGGGCCGCAAGGTGACCTACCAGCACCGCTACAGCGGCGTCTATGGGCACGTCCAGCACACGCTCGACAACGCGTCCTCGAAGGCGCAGCGGACGTGGGGCGAGGCGTTCATGCGCCTCCGCGCGTGCAAGGTGTGCGACGGCGGGCGCCTCAAGCCCGAGTCGCTGAGCTACCGCGTCGGCAACACGGGCACGTACGAGGGCGATCAATCCATCGCCGACCTCGTGCAGATGGATCTCCGCACGCTCCGCCAGTGGTTCGAGGACCTCGACCTGCAGGGCCGGCAGGGCACCATCGGCACGCCCATCGTCAAGGAGATCCGCGAGCGGCTGGACTTCCTGCTGAACGTCGGCCTGGACTACCTGACGCTGGACCGCCCCGCGCGGACGCTCTCGGGCGGCGAGTCGCAGCGGATCCGGCTCGCGACCCAGATCGGCACCCAGCTGACGGGCGTGCTGTACGTGCTCGACGAGCCGAGCATCGGCCTGCACCCGCGCGACAACGTCAAGCTGATCGCCTCGCTCACCGCGCTCCGCGACCTCGGCAACTCGGTGCTCGTCGTCGAGCACGACCGCGAGATGATCGAGGCGGCCGACTTCGTGGTCGACCTCGGGCCCGGTGCGGGCGAGTTCGGCGGACTGCTGCTGGCGGCGGGCACGCCGGAGGAGATCGCCGATGTGTCCGGCGACGGCGCCCCGCCGGAGAGCCTGACGACCGCCTACCTCGCAGGCCTCCGCGCCGTCCCGACGCCCGCGCGGGAGGATCGGCGGCCCGGCTCCGGCCACTGGCTCCGCCTGACGGGCGCCCGGGGCCACAACCTCCGCTCGGTCGACTTCGACGTTCCGCTCGGCACGCTCACGGTCGTCACCGGCGTGTCGGGCTCGGGCAAGTCGAGCCTCGTCAACCAGACGCTGGCGCCGATGCTGGCGGCGCACTTCCACAACGCGCAGTCGGTGCCCCTCCCCTACAACGACGTCGAGGGGCTGGAGCACATCGACAAGGTCATCGCCATCGACCAGTCGCCCATCGGGCGGACGCCGCGCTCCAACCCGGCGACGTACACGGGCCTGTTCGGGCTCATCCGGGACCTGTTCGCGCGCCTGCCGGAGTCCGAGATCCGCGGCTACAAGCCGGGACGGTTCTCGTTCAACGTCAAGGGCGGGCGCTGCGAGACGTGCAAGGGCGCGGGCATCATGAAGCTCGAAATGAACTTCCTGCCGGACGTCTACGTCGAGTGCGAGACGTGCAAGGGCAAGCGCTACAACGCCGAGACGCTGGCCGTCAAGTACAAGGGCAAGTCGATCGCCGAGGTCCTGGAAATGCCGGTCTCGGAGGCGCTCGGCTTCTTCGAGGCCGTCCCCCGCATCGCCAAGAAGCTGCGGACGCTCGACGCGGTCGGGCTCGGCTACATCCGCCTCGGGCAGCAGGCGACGACGCTCTCGGGCGGCGAGGCGCAGCGCATCAAGCTGTCCAAGGAGCTCTCGCGGCCGGGCACGGGCCAGACGCTCTACATCCTCGACGAGCCTACGACGGGCCTCCACTTCGAGGACGTCCGCCACCTGCTGCTGGTCCTCCAGGCGCTCGTCGACAAGGGCAACACCGTGCTCGTCATTGAGCACAACATGGATGTGGCGAAGCAGGCCGACTGGGTGGTGGACCTCGGGCCGGACGGCGGCGCGGGCGGCGGTCACATCCTCTACGCCGGTCCGCCTGAGGGCCTCGCCGAGGCGGACACGCCCACGGCGCCCTTCATGGCGGAGGAGTTGGAGCGCGCCCGGACGGCGACCAGCCCCATGCTGGCCGTCCGCGAGATCGACCTCGACCAGCTCGCGTCCGGCGACGACTCAGGCGACGACGGCGACGAGGTGGAGGAGGACGAGCCGGAGGAGGCAGAGGTGTAGCGCCGAGGACGCCGCGGCCGTGCCGTCAGCCGCCTACCGGGCGGCCCCGGAAGTCGGCCAGGAGTTCGACCACGGTGTCCTGCGCCCAGTTGATGCGGCTCGTGCGGACGGTGTAGCCGTTGCACATCAGCGAGAACGCGAGCTCACGGCCGGATGCCGTTGTGACGTAGCCCGAAAGCGTCCGCACCCCGTTGATGAAGCCCGTCTTCGCGCGGACGTTGCCGCGGGCGTCACCGATCCGGTAGCGCCGCTCCAGCGTGCCCGTGATGCCACCTACCGGAAGCGACCCGACGAACGCCTCCTGCGTAGCACGCGACGGATGCGTCCACATGACCGTGAGAAGGTCGACGGTGCCGGAGGGCGTGAGCCGGTTCTGCCGCGACAAGCCCGACCCGTCCGCGACGACGGCCATCTGGGGGTCGATGTCGATCCGGCGCAGGAACGAGCCGATGGCCGCCGACCGCAGATTGGAGGGCGGCGGCCCAGCGCCGGGGTAGGCGGCGGCCGTAGCCACCCAGAGGAGCCGCTCGGCGTAGAGGTTGTCGGAGTCCTCGTTTGTCGTGCGTACGATCGAAGCCAGCGGTGGCGAGCTGTACGACGCCAGCGGGACGAGCATCTCCTCGTCGGGAAGCGCCTCGGGAGGCACCACCCGGACCGTGCGGTCGACGACCTGGATGTCCGCGTCCTCGAGAGCTGTGAGGAGCGCCCGGACGAACCTCGAGTCGGGATCCGGCACAGCCGCGTCGGTCACGAGGATGGGGCCGAAGATGGTCCGGATGCGCCGCTCGCGGAGGCTGTCGGCCCAGGCCTGGAACACGCCTCGCAGTTCGGTCCGGTAGCGCGATCCCGCGAACGCCGGGTCCCCCACGCCGCGGACGACGAGCGGACCGTCGAGGGTGCCGAAGGCGACCGTCCCCGCCCCTGAGAGCCGAGTCACAAACCGGTGGTCCGGTCCCAGGACGTCGAGCGCCGCTGCGGTCGTAAGCAGCTTCATGTTGCTCGCCGGGATGAACGAGGCGTAGGCGTCGCGGGAGTAGTAGACCTCACCGGTCTCCAGGTCGACGACGTGCGCACCCCAGTGCGCCGGGCCGAAGGCGCGCTCGCCGAGGACGGCGTCGATGGAGTCGGCCAGCGCCCAGCGGTCGTAGGTCGGCTGGGCGAGCGCGGAGAGGCTGGCGAGGACGACCGCGACAGCGGTCAGGCAGAGACGACGCATGCGGCAGATCGGCGAGGGGGGTCGGCGCAGGCCCCCACACGATGGCGACGATGGGGCCTGCGAACGGCGAATTCCGCTCTGGCTCCCGAGATAGGGTCAGCATACCACCGAGCCGACGCGTGCGCTATCGACTCGGGAAGAAGGCGGGGGCCTCGCCGACCCGCCTCGGTGCCGAGGCGGAGGCGCTCAGAGAAGAACAGGACCGCCCCACGGTGCCGAGAGGCCCGCGAGCCGGAGCTACCGGGCGTGCGCTACACGCCGCAGTTCTGCTCGGCGATGAACGTCGCCGAGCCCGACGAGTTGGCGGCGTCGGTCTGGAACGTAGCGTCGCGCCAGCCGTGCCCCTCGCAGCCCCCGTCGTAGCCCGCCTCCAGGAAGCTGGCCGCGACACGCCGGGCGCCCTGATCGGTGAAGTCGAAGCGGAGCGTCAGGTCATCGTAGAGGTAGCCCTCGATGCGCATGTCGATTCGCGCGGCGTCGGTCAGCGCACGACCGTCACCATGCGGGTCGCCTCGCCTGCCTCGGTCCTCACGCGAACGAGATAGAGGCCGGGCGCGAGCGCCCCCAGGTCCAGAGCGTGCTCGCTACGGCCGGAGGGCAAGGGGCCATTCCACACCGACTGCACGAGCCTCCCCGACACGCTGAACAGGTCCACCCGGACCCGCGCCGAGGAGGGGATCGCGAGTTCGAGCCTCGCCGCCATCGCGGAAGGGTTCGGTGAGACCGAGAGCGCGAGCCTCCCGCCCACTTCCTCAGGCTCGGTGGCGATGGGAACGGTACCGTAGGAGTACAGCGAGCGGCTCGCATCCACCCAGGTGCGAAGCGTCGGGTCCCAGGCAGCGGCAACGCGGGAGGTCGCGCGGTCGAGCGCGTCGTACTCCCAGACCGTGTCGGTTCCCGAGCGGAGGGTGACGCCGTCCTCGGCGAAGGCCTCCGACAGGGTCCGGAGCGGGGCACCCGTCGGGTGGAAGGAGAACACCGACCGCATCATGAGGGCCCACATCTGCGCCCCCACCTCCCACTGCTCGGTGACCTCGTCCACCAGGCGTCCTCCCTCATACGCCCGGCGCAGGCGTCGGCGTGGGACCCAGGCGCCCTCCCAGACGCTCGTCATGAACGCGACCAGCCGACCACCTGCGGTCTCGGTCTCGGAGCGCGACACGTTGATCCACGCGTCGTCCTGCCATGACTGCGTGACCTCGACGCCGCGCTGCCCGCTCTCCGTGTCGGACCGGATCGTCTGGAAGGTGTTCTCCCAGGCGGCCGTCGCTCGGTTCCACCCCTGCGTGCGCACGGTGTCGGCCTCGGCACCGAACAGGTACAGCGTCTGGCCCGAGGGGACCCACGCTCCGGCCTGCCGCTCCTCGGTCACGCTGGCGAGGCGCACGCCGTCGGCGTCGGCGGTGAGGGTGGTGCGCGAGACATCGACGAAGCGACCGACCTCGGCCCAGCGCTGGTAGAGGACCACCGAGCCGCGGTCGTCGGCGGCGTAGCTGGTCAGGGTGCGGTCGACCGGGAGGGTCTCCAGGGTTTCCTCACGCAGGGCCTCGGTGAGGACGAGCACGACGCGGTCGGCCGCATCGTAGCCCAGGCTTCGCTGGGCGAGGATGCGCCAGAGGGTAGCGTCGGCATCCCACCGCTCCTGCCGCTCGCCGAGCGAGCGCTGGTCGGGCCGGTAGAAGTAGGTCGCACGCGTCGTCGGGATCCAGGCGGACGCGTCCCACCGGGCGTCGGTCTGGACCTGGTCGGCACCGTCGAGGGCGTACCGGGTCTGTTGGTCGTTGACCCAGCCCGTCCCCACGGGGAGCTGTCGGACGCGCTCGGCCAGCCGCCCGTCGTCGCCGAGCGCGCGCAGGATGCGGTCAGTGCTCGTCCATGCGGAGGTGGTTCGGTCCCACGTCTGCTGCTCCTCGATGGAGCCTTCGGCGCGAGACGACGCGAGGCGCTCCGCGCCCGACTCGAGGCGCGAGGGCGGGCAGAGTTGCTCCGCGAGACCGACGCGGCCGGGCACCGCACGCAAGGCCTCGCGGTGGCGCGTGAGGGCCGGCGGCTCCCCCGCCTCGACCAGCCAGTCCGACACGCACGCCGCCGTCTGTGCCACAGCGGGCCGTCCGCCGAGGCCGAGCGCCAGGGCGGTGAGCGAGAGGACGAGCAGGCGCATGGCGGAGTGTAGCGACGGGGCTCGGACCCGAGTGTGGGGAAACATCCGGCACCGACCGGGAGGCTCCCGGTAGCTTGCCCTCTCCCCCCGCGCGTGCCCGTGCCCCTCCCCGTTCTCGGCATCCTCGGCGGCGGCCAGCTCGGCCGCATGACAGCCCTCGCCGCCGCCCGCCTCGGCGTCACCGTCCGCATCCTCGCCGACCACGAATCGGGCACCGGGCGGCCGCTCGCGGGCGTCACCGTGGCCGACTGGACCGACCCCGCCGTGCTCCGCGACTGGGCTGCCGGATGCGACGCCGTGACGGTGGAGAGCGAGTGGGCACCCGCCGACCGCCTGCTGGCGGCCGTTCCGGACGTGCGGCTTCGGCCCGGCGTCGCCACGCTGACGGCCATCCGCCACAAGGGGCGGCAGAAGCGCGTCCTCGCCGAGGCCGGGCTCCCGCAGCCCGACCACGTGCTCGCCGCCACCCGCGCCGACGCCCGCGACGCGGTCGCCCGATTCGGCCAGGCCGTGCTGAAGCAGTTCGAGGGCTCGTACGACGGCTACGGCAACGCGACCTGCCGGGCGTCAGATGAGGTGGACGCAGCCTGGGACACCCTCGCTGCCGAGGACGGGCTCCTGGTGGAGGCGTTCGTCCCGTTCGTCGCCGAGGTCGCCGTGACCGTGGCCCGGCGGCCCGACGGCGAGGCCGCGGTGTACCCGGTCGTGCGGAGCGAGCACCGCGACCACCGGCTCCACGCGGCGACGGTCCCGGCCGGCCTGTCCGAGGCGACCGAGGCCGAGGCCCGGCGCGTCGCCCTGGCGACGGTCACCGCACTGGACGTGACCGGCGTCGCCACGGTCGAACTGTTCCTGCTGGATGAGGGGGGCGTGCTGGTGAACGAGGTCGCGCCGCGGCCCCACAACACCGCCCATCTGACGATCGACGCGAGCCACACGTCGCAGTTCGAGAACCACGTCCGCGCCGTGCTGGGCTGGCCGCTCGGGGAGACGGGCCTGCGCGTGCCTGCGGCCTGCATGGTGAACGTGCTCGGCGACCGCGAGGGCACGACCGCGCCCGATCTCTCGGCAGCGCTGGCCGTGCCGGGAGCCAGCGTCCACCTCTACGGCAAGGACTCCGTCCGCCCGACCCGAAAGATGGGCCACGTCACGGTCGCCGCCGAGACTCTCGACCTCGCCCGCGAGCGCGCCGAGGCGGCGGCAGCGGCCGTGCGGCTGTAGCGGACCCGCGTGAGCGAGAGGCGCGTTCCGACAGCCCTCTCTCTCCCTACCCGTCATGTCCGCCTCGTCCGTCGCCCGTCACCCCCTGGAAACCGCCGGACGCATCGGCTACGCCTTCAAGGGCGTGCTGTACCTGCTGCTCGGCCTGCTCGCCGTGGACACCGCGCTGGACGGCGGTTCGACGGAGGGCCAGCGAAGAGCCCTCCAGACCGTCGCGGAGAGCAGCTTCGGGTCCATCCTGCTCACCCTGCTGGGGATCGGACTGGCGGCCTACGCGGCGTGGCGGCTGGCGATGGCCGTCCTCGACCCCGAGCGGCAAGGCACTGACGCCCACGGACTCGTCAAGCGAGCCGGCTACCTGATCAGCGCGGTCTCCTACGGCACGCTCGCGTACGCCGCCTACCGGATCCTGCAGGGCGGCAGCGCGAGCGGCGGATCGGGCGGGGCCGAAGAAGGCGCCCAGCAAGCCCTCGCGCTTCCGGGCGGCCGGTTCGTGCTGGCGGCCGTCGCACTGGCGGTACTCGGGTATGGCGGGTACGAGTTCATCCGCGCGCACAAGGCGTCGTTCATGGACAACCTGTCCCTCACCGGCGAGGCCGCGAAGCGGCGCGACGCCATCCGGACGATCGGGCGCGCGGGGCTGGTGGCGCGCGGCGTCGTGTACGGCATCATCGGGCTCGCGCTCGGCGTCGCAGCCTACCGCTACGACCCGGAGGCCGCGCGAGGGCTGGACGGCGCGCTGTCGACGCTCCGGGACCAGCCATACGGCGCGGTGCTGCTCGCCATCGTCGGGCTTGGGCTGGCGGCGTACGGCCTCTACTGTGGCGTCAACGCACGCTACCGACGGTTCGAAGGCGACCAGTAGGTCATGGGGCGTCGCGTCGCCACGGCGGGTCCGTCTTCCCGAGGAAGGCCGCGACGCCTGCCTTGCAGTCGTCGGTGGAGCGCGCGAAGGCGTTCAGCCGCGCGGCGTAGCTGAGCCCCTCGGCGAGGCCCATCGAGGGCACGTCGGCCAGGAGACGCTTGGTGAGGGCGACCGCGCTCGCGCTCGTCTCGGTCGCCAGGTCGCGGCAGAGGGCATCCACCGCCACGTCCAGGTCGCCCGCGGGCACGGCGCGCGTGACGAGGCCGATACGCTCCGCCTCGGCCGCGTCGATGAGGTGGCCGCGCAGAAGCAGGTCGCGCGCCGCGGCTTCGCCCAGCTTGCGGACCACGAACACGGCCACCAGCGCCGGCACGAACCCGATGCGCGTCTCGGTGAAACCAAGCTTGACATCGTCCGCCACGAGCGAGACGTCGCAGACGGCCGCCAGCCCGCAGCCGCCCGCGATGGCGTGCCCCTGGACCTTGGCCACCACCGGCTTCGGCAGCGTGTAGATCGTCTCGAACAGCCGGGCGAGCAGTTCCGAGTCGGCCAGGTTGGCCTCGGCGCTGGCCGTCTGGAGCCCCTGGAGCGCCGCGAGGTCGGCCCCGGCCGAGAAGGCGCGTCCGGTGCCCGTCAGCACCACCACGCGGACCGCGTCGTCGCGTCCAGCGGCTTCCAGCGCCTCGGTCAACTGTTCGACCAACTCGCCCGAAAGGGCGTTGCGGACTTCCGGACGGTCGAGGGTCAGCGTGAGAATGGAGCCGGACGAGTGGGACTGGAGCATGGAGGCGTGAGGCGTGAGGCGTGAGGCGTGAGGCGTGAGGCGTGAGGCGTGAGGCGAAGGTGCGGACGACGGTCTCTACATGCCACTCCCGAACGCAGGATCACCACTGCCGCCCTCCCGCTCGCCGCTCGCGGCGACCGCCAGAAACCGGTACAGCGGCCACAACTCCTCCTGCGCGTCGATGGCGGCCCCGACCAGCATCGGCCCGAGGCGGTCCACCTCGGCGCGGTCGATCCGGCGCATCACCCAGATGCCCTTGGCGCGGTCGAGCCCGTCGGGCAGCGCGTCCAGGGCCGTGTCGAACTCCGGGTGCCCCTCGGGCTTCGTGACGTGGGGCGCGAACGACAGCCGGTAGCCCCGGTCGATGAGCGCATTCAGAATGGGGAGCGACACCTCGGGCTCCTCCACCAGCCGACGCCGGGCCGGACCGAACAGCCCCTTCGCATAGTCGCCGATGTAGAGGCCCCACCGAAAGGCGTCGGCGTGGATGGCGTGGCTCAGTTGGACGTCGGTCAGCCGCTTTCGGGGCCGGCGGTAGAAGCTCATCCACAGGTGACTGTGCGAACCGCCGCGGCCGAAGTCGTTCTTGAGGATGCGGCTGAAGACGTTCCTCTCGGTCTCGAACGGCAGCCCGTTCGGCAGCACCCAGTTGACGGCGAGGTCGTCGCGGTACCGCTTGAACGGCGCGGTGACGGCGCGGTCCAGCACGGCCTTCTCCTTCTGGTAGCGCCCGATGTGCGGCTCGGCGCGGAGCCGCGCGAGCGCCTCGAACCCCTCGGCCGGAAACCCCTCGAACGTCAGGTCCAGCGGCTGTGGGCGAGCGAACGGCGGGGCGGCAGCGGGGACGAGCGGCAGGTCGGGCGTCACGATGTCAAAGGGGGAGGACCGCTCTTCCCAACCGGCGCCGACCATGCCGGGTTCTGGCTGTCAGCCTGACAGCGGAACCGCACCTCCGGTGACAACTTGTTCCAATAACGGATCTGGCACAGGACTTGAAAGGCCGCTCCCTGCCTCCGGGCATCCTGTTTCATCCATCCCCTTCCTCCCATGACGACGTTCCCGTTCCGACCCGGCCGCGACTTCGCCATCCTGCGCCGGGAGATGGACCGTCTCTTCGACGACGCCACCGCGGGCGATCGCTCCAGTGCCCAGACGGTCTGGAGCCCCCGGGCCGACGTGGCCGAGGCCGACGACGCCTACTTCCTCACGCTCGACCTGCCGGGCATCGACCGCGACGCCCTCGACGTGACCTTCGACGACGGCACGCTCAAGATCTCCGGCGAGCGCCAGCATACTGCCGAGCGGACCGGCGCCCGCGCCCACCGCGTCGAGCGCGCCCATGGCCGCTTCTTCCGCTCGTTCGTGCTCGGCACCGACGTGGACCCCGAGGCGATCGAGGCGACCTATGACGACGGCGTGCTCTCGGTCCGCATCGGCAAGAGTGAGGCGCGCCAGCCGCGCCGCATCGAGATCGGCTCGCGCGGCGCCCGCCAGCTTCATGAGGGCGACGGCCACACTCGCGAGCCCGAGGTGATGGAGGCGTAGTCTCTCCCCTGCTCCCCGTTCGTCCTGCCCCGGTCGCTCCTGCGGCCGGGGCGTTTTTATCCCCCTGAGTGGACGCCGTTGTGGGTCGCGATCGCCCCCCCGTCGGCGCGTAGCCTGTGCGCTCTGCCCGGTCCCCCTTTCCCATGCGTGCGCTCGTCCTCCTCGTCCTTCTCGTCACCGCCGTCCCGCTGGCGGCGCAGGTCCACGTTCGCGGCCTCGCCAACGCGGGGTACGACGCCGGATACGCAGCGCCGTCGGTCGGCCTCGGTGCCGAGGTGGAGTGGGCCCGCCCGGAGTCCCCCCTCTCGGTCGCCCTCCGTCCTTCCGTCGATGTCGTGTTCGCCGAGTCGATCCCGTTCGTCTCGCTGGACGCCACCCGCCCGGCGCGGTCCGACGCGAGCGACTCCGACGTGACCCGGCTCGGCGCGGAAGTGCTGGTCCGCTGGACGGCTGCGCCCGGCCCCGCGGTGCCCTACCTGAAAGCCGGCGTCGTCAATGAGTACGAGCGCATCCGATCGGGCGACCTCGTGTTCTCCTACTGGCAGGCCGGCGCGGTCGCAGGGGCGGGTGGCGCCGTCGGCCCCCTCTATCTCGAAGGGACGATCGGCTTCGGGGACGCCAGCCGCCACCGTCTGGCGCTGGGCGTCCGGTTCTGAGTGGTCCCGCCTCGACGCCGAGGCCAGGCGGATCAGTCGCGGCTGGTGCGCTCGCCGGACAGGAACGCCAGCGCGTCCTCCACCATCGCCGGGCTGCCGATGTAGACCGGGCAGCGGTCGTGCAACGCCTCGGGCTCCACGTCCAGGATCGGCCCGTTGCCGGTCTCCGCGCGCCCGCCCGCCTGCTCCACGATGAAGGCCATCGGGTTGGCCTCGTACATCAGGCGCAGCTTGCCGTTCGGGTTGCGGGTGTTGGCCGGGTAGATGTAGACGCCCCCCTTCATCAGGTTGCGGTGGAAGTCGGCCACGAAGGAGCCGATGTAGCGCGTCGTGTAGGGGCGCGCGGGCGCATCGTCGGGCGCCTCCTGCTGCATCCACTTGATGTACTCCTTGAGGCCTGGCTCCCAAGAGTTGTAGTTGCCCTCGTTGATGGAGTAGATGTTGCCGCGGTCCGGCGTGGTGATGTCGGGGTGCGAGAGCAGGAACTCGCCGATGGACGGGTCGAGCGTGAAGCCGTTGACGCCGTTGCCGGTCGTGTAGACGAGGATGGTGGACGAGCCGTAGACGATGTAGCCCGCCGCGACCTGCTGGCGCCCGCACTGGAGCGCGCTCTCGATGGTCACCTTGCCGACGTGGTCGTCGGGGATGCGGTAGATCGAGAAGATGGTCCCGATGGAGATGTTGACGTCGATGTTGGACGAGCCGTCGAGCGGGTCGAACAGGACGACGTACTTGCCCTGGCAGTCGTCGAAGAGCAGCGGGATGGCCTCGGCGTGCTCCTCGGAGCCGATCAGGCAGACCTCGCCGCCACGCCGGAGCGCCCTCACGAAGGCCTCGTGGGCGAGCACGTCGAGCTTCTTCTGCTCCTCGTCCTGCACGTTGATCTCGCCGGTCTCGCCGAACAGGTCCACGAGCCCAGCCTTGCGGACGTCCCGCTCGACCATCTTCGCGGCCACGGCCATGTCGCGCAGCAGACGCGAGAACTGGCCCTTCGACCCGGGCGACTCCGCCTCGCGCTCGATGATGAACTGCTCCAGGGTGATGAACGAGCTGCCCCCCGTCGCGAGGGTCGCCCCAGCGGCGCCATTGTGGGAGAACGTCATGGGATCGGAAGCGCTTTCAGGAGGCGGCGGGTCGCGAGGAAGCTACGGGCCAAGGTCGTACCGCTCGGTGAGGGTTGCGAGCATGCGGGCCGTACGGGGACCCGTATCGGCACCACCGCGCCACTCCTCAATGAGCCGCCGGAGCGTCGCCACGTCGTCCACGTCGTAGTGAGGCGGGAGGACCACCGGCGTGAGGTCCACCTCCATGACGCGCTCCAGGGTGTCCTCGAACACGTCCGGATGGCTGTACGCCATGTCGAAGAGGTCCGGCACGATGTCGTTGAGGCCGAGCAAGTAGTAGCCGCCGTCGTCGCTCGGCCCGAGGACCGCCGTCAGCGGGTCGTCCAGCGCCTCGAAGGTGAGCCCGAAAAAGGCCTCCGGCAGCGTCGGGTGGTCGGTGCCGACCACGATGGCGCGGTCGTGCCCGGCCGCGAAGGTCTCGACGAAGGCGCGCAGCATCCGCTCGCCCAGCCCGTCGCCCCGCTGGGGGTGGACGCTGACGCCGTCGGGCACGAGGTCGCCGGGGTCGCCGGCGAGGTAGAGCCGCACCGCAGGTCCCCCGGCCTCGGCGCCGAGGCGGGCGTAGCGGTCGAGTGCGTCGCGCAGGAACGCCTCGTAGAGCGCCGCCGCATCGGCGGGCGTGAGCGCGGGCGACAGGCGCGTCTTGACCCGCCCCGCCTCGGGCGCCTTGGCGAACACGATCAGGGCCGGACGGCTCATGGGGTCGGGCGCTCGCGGAACTGGACCATCGCGCCGGTCAGCGCGCCCTGCTCGCGGATCGGCGTGACGCTGTAGCGCACCGGCAACGGCGTCCCGTCGTGACGCCAGAACACCTCATCGTCGCACACGCGGGGCTCGCCGTCTCGCAGCGTCTGGTAGATGGGGCAGGTCTCGACCGGGTAGTCCGTGCCGTCGGCGTGGCGGTGGTGGATCAGCGCGTGCTGGCGGGCGCCCATCTGCTCGGCGGCAGGCCAGCCCGTGAGCGCGACCGCGGCCTCGTTGACGAACGTGGTCCGCCCCTCCAGATCGAGGCCGTAGATGCCGTCCGAGACGGCGTCGAGGACGGACCGGAGGCGGTGCTCGGCGTCGGCCGCGCTGCGCGTCATCTCGCGGAAGTCGGTCACGTCGTGGAACGAGACCACGACCACCTCGGGCGTGCCGTCGCGGTCCTGGTCGATGGGCGTCGCGTTGACGCGGTACCAGCGGGTCGGCTCGCCAGGCGGCGTGACCCCCTGGATGACCCCGCGAACCGGCGTGCCGGTCCGCATCACCTCGCTCTCCGGGAGCGCCTCCGGGGTGACGGGTTGCCCGTCGGCGTCGATCATCGGCCACCGGTCGGCCATGTGGTCCGTCTCGCCCTCTCCCCCGCCGGGTTCCGAGAGACCGAGGAACGTGCGCGCCGAGGGATTCGACATGATCACGTGGAGGTCGGCGTCGACGACGATGACGCCCGAATCCACCGTCTCGACGATGGTGCGGTAGCGCTCGCGCGCGTCCCGCTCGGCGTCGGTCGCCCGGTCGGCCTCGATGCGGCGGCCGACAGCCTGCCCCATGACCTCGATGAGGTCCCGCTCGGACGCCGAGAAGCCGCCCGGACGAGCCTCTGGAGACACGAAGTTGAGCGTCCCGACCACCTCGGCGTCCACCAGCACCGGCGTCCCGATGAACGCCCGGAGACCGCGTGAGACGCAGGCCGGGTGGTCGGGCGCCTCCGCGATGGCATCTGCGTAGGTCACCGTCGCGCCCGTCTCCACGACGGCGTCGCAGAACGCCTCGCCGATGGGGACCGTCAGGCCGGGCTCCAGCGCGGGATCGGGCGAGACGACGGCCTCGATGCGGTAGAGCCGCTCGCCGGTCGCAGGGTCGAGTGGCGTCGCGGACAGGATGCCGATGGGCAGCTCGAACATCTGGCACCCGGCCTGGAGGTAGGCCTCGAAGCGCGCCTCGGGCGACGGGTGCTCGGCCGTCGTGATGCCGTGGAGGATCTTGAGGTCCTCCGCGAACGCCTCCAACTGGGCCGTCCGGTCGGCGACGGCGGATTCCAGCTGTCGGTTGGACCGGGCCAGCTGGCGCCGAAACTGGCGGCGGTCCGAATCATCCCGGCACAGGGCCACCACGCACAGCCGCCCGTCGTACTCGACGAGGCGGGCGTTGGTGGACATCGCCAGCCGCGTGCCGTCGCGCGTGATGTGGGTCGAGTCGAACGTCGACCGACGGGTCCGCCGGAGCTCCGTCAGAGCGGATGCCACGTCCACGGCACCAGGAGCCATGATGTCGGCGACGGTCTTCGTCCGGAGCTCGTCGGCCGTCCAGCCGTAGGTGGCGACGGCCGCCTGGTTGAAGGCCAGGAACGGCTCCGGCCCGTCCGTCCCGATCGGGTAGACGAGGACCACATCGTCGAGGGCGTCGAACAGCGTCCGGAAGCGCGCCTCGCTGGCGGCCAGCGCCATCGCAGCGGCCGTCTGCTCCTCGATGTCGGTGTGGATGCCCACCCACTCGGCGACCGCCCCATCGGCGTCCCGGACCGGGGTGGCGCGGGCGGTCATGCGGCGGTAGCCGCCGTCGGCCTGGCGGAGGCGGTGCTCGACCTGGTAGGGCGTCTCCGTCGCGACGGCGTGCGTCCAGGCAGCCTGCGTGGCCTCGCGGTCCTCCGGGTGGATGGCCTCGACCCAGCCCCAGCCCGCGGCCTCCTCGGGGGTCTGCCCGGTGACCGCGTGCCACTGGCGGGCGTCGAGCCGAAGCTCGCCGGAAGGAGGCGTCGTCCAGACGATGGCGGCGGTCGCCTCGACCAGCGAGCGGTACCGCGCCTCCTCGCGGCCGAGCTCAGACTGGGCCGCCTGGAGAGCCTGAACCTCGGCCCGGTCGGCCACATTCTGGAACACGACCGCGAGCACCTCCGCGTCGAGCGGCACGGCTTGCAGGGCGTACGTGGCCGTATCGATGCGGTTGTCGCCGTAGACGACCGTCCCGAGGTCGCGGGGCTCGCCCGCACGCAGCACGTCCCGGTAGGTCTCCAGGATGCCCGTCGCCCCGATCCCAGGAACCACCTCCACGACCCGCCGCCCGACCTCGGCGGAGGTCTCCAGCCCGGTGATCGCGGCACTGGCGGGGTTGCTGTAGATGAGCCGGAACGACGCCACATCGGCCGGATCCTCCAGTCGGTAGACGGAGATGCCGAGCGGCAGGCGGTCGAGGAGGTCGGGTCCGAAGCGCTCGGCGGGCGACGTAGTAAACAGTCCCATAGAGGAGGCTGGCGAGTCGGTTGAATGGGCAGGTCGAGGCGGCGTTCCGTCTGTCACAGCATGCCCCGACCCCTCCCCAGAGAACGCTGTGCCACGGGCCCGGCACAGCCTCTCTCCACGCGCTCTTCCCGCTCAATCCCGGTTCCAGGCCGACAGGAGGGCCTCCAGCGGACCGATGCCGGCGCTGTCGGCGCGGGCCTGTCCGAGTGCGTGGTCGAGGGCGTCCACCCCAGCCTCCCAGGCCGCCGTGTCGGCGCCGAGTTGGTTGTGCCACAGGACGACGGCCACCCCTCCCGACTCGCGCGCGGCGGCGAACACGGCGGCGATCCGCTCCCCCATCGCCTTCGGTCCGAGGCCGAGGTAGTCGGTCAGCGTCGCATCCATGAGGGCCAGCGGCATCTCCCAGAGGTCCGTCACGCGGTCGGCGACGGGGTCGAAGAGACGGAACGGCTGCGCGGTGCCGCGCCGGAAGCCCGGGTGCTCGGCGAACCCCAGCGTGCTGTCCAGGCGGACCCCCGAGGCGGCCAGCGTACGAGGCGTGTCGGGTTCCGTCCACCGGAGGAAGTGCGTCCGCGCCAGGGTGGGCAGGCGACCGAACGCGGTCTCGAACCGGTCCGCCTCGGTGGCCCAGCGGGCGGGGTGTCCGTACGTGCCGTACCCCGGGTGCCAGCCGACCTCGTGGCCCTCGGCCTCCCACCGGCGCAGCCGCCTCACGAGCCAGGGGTCGAGCCCGCCCGGCACGTCCTCGGACGTCCAGGCCCCAGGCTTGACGAACCACGTGGCAGGCGTTCCGTGGCGGGCGGCGAGGGCGTGGAGCGCGTCGATGCTGGCGCGGCGGCGGTCAGGGCCGAGGGCACGGCGCAAGGCGGCGACAGGGCGCCCACGGCGGAGGTCTCCAGCGAGGGCACGCATGCGGCGGGTGCGGACCGCGTCCAGGTCATGCGTCAAGGCGACGCTCCAGGGAGCCCCGCCCCACGTCCGCCCGGGCGTCTCGATGCCGTGGGCGCGCAGCGCGGCGCCGAGGTGAGCGCGATAGGCGTCCACGGCCGGGCGGAGGGGGCCGCCAGGCGCGTCACCGAGGGCCGCCTGGAGCGAGGCATCGAACGGGACCCGCCCGTGCCGGTCGCGGGCGCCCGTGGCGTGCTCCTGGAGACCCGCCAGCCACCACGCGCTCCCCGCGACGAGGTCGCCCAGCCTGTCCGTCCGGCCAGGGGAGCCGACGGGGACGGGCCAGCGCTCGCCCCGGACGTCCACCCGGCCCAGGTCGGCGACGGCTGGAAGGTGAGGGGCCGCGAGGTCGGCCAGAGCGCGTGACGCCACCTGGAGCCCGAGCGGCCCCGCCTCGGCTGCACCGTCGGCGGACACAACGAGGCGGGCGTCGCCCCGGCGCACCCAGTCGGGCGTGAGCCCCAGCCCGCGCAGCAATTCCGTGAGTCCGTAGCGCAGCAACGCCTCCGCAGCAGGCACGTCGACGCAGCAGGGGATGGGGGGCGGCATAGGTCGAGTCCAGCGGTGCGCTACCGGTACAGCCCCTCCGCCTCGATCACGGCGCGGACCGCGTCCGGCACGAGGTAGCGGACCGTCCGCCGCGCCCCGATCCGGGCGCGGATCTCGGTGCTCGACAGATCCAGCGCGGGGCCGTCCACGATGGTCACCGCGGTCGCCAGCCAGTCCGGCAACCCGCTGAGGTCGACGGCGTCGCCGGGGCGGCGGTACACGAGCAGCCTCGCCATGCGAGCGATGGCCTCGGCCTCTCGCCACCGTGGGAAGCCTGCGAGGCTGTCTCCTCCCACGACCAACGCGAGGTCCTCGTGCCCATCCGCTCGAAGCTGACGGACGGTATCGACGGTGTAGCTGACGCCGTTCCGGGTGACCTCCAGGTCGGAGGCCGCGAACCGGTCGTTGCCCGCGATGGCGGCCTGGACCATCCGCAGGCGGGTCTCAGCGGGTGCCAGCGACGGGTCGCCCTGCTTGAACGGGGATGTGGCGGCGGGCATCCACAGCACGCGGTCGAGCCCGGCCGCCTCGGCGCACGCCTCAGCCACCGCGAGGTGCGCGAGGTGCGGGGGGTTGAAGGAGCCACCGAAGAGCGCGAGCGGCATGCGGGGAAGCGGGATGCGGAGACCCACAAGATGAGCGCCGAGCGCGGGATCGGCCATCTCAATCCCCTCTGCCCATTTCCATTCTCGTCTCCCGCTCCTGCGCCCCCATTCTTCGCCAAATCACCAGATCGCCCGGCCTCCCGGCCCCTAGCTTATCCGGCTCTGTCCCGCGCCCCTCCGCGGGCCTGCCCGGCACCCGGCCGGGACCGCCATCCGGAGGGCCACAAGCTCGCACCCCATGTACGCAATCGTCGAGATCGCCGGCAAGCAGTTCAAGGTCGCCGAGGGCGACCGCCTCTACGTCCCGCGCCTCAAGGACGACGTCGGCGCCGACGTCACGTTCGACCGCGTCCTCCTGACCTCCGGTGACGCCGGCGTCTCCGTTGGCGCGCCGACGGTCGAGGGCGCCTCGGTCTCCGCGTCGGTCCTGGCCCACGTCAAGGGCGACAAGATCATCGTCTTCAAGAAGAAGCGCCGCAAGGGCTACCGTGTCAAGAACGGCCATCGCCAGCCGTACACGCAGATCAAGATCGGCAGCCTGTCGGTCAACTAAGGCCCGCCGCCTCCCCTCGCAGCTCCAGACCCCCAACGACATGGCACATAAGAAAGGCGTCGGCTCGTCCAAGAACGGCCGCGACTCCAACCCCAACATGCTCGGCGTGAAGTCCCCCGGTGGGGCGACCATCCACGCCGGCACGATCATCGTCCGCCAGCGCGGCACCAAGTTCCACCCCGGCGTCAACGTCGGCCGTGGCAACGACGACACGCTGTTCGCGACCGCGACCGGCCGCGTCCGCTTCCAGACGAAGCGCGGCGGCCGCAAGACGGTCCACGTGGACGTGGCCGAGGCGTAGCCCCCGGCTCGATCCGTTCGAGACGCCCCCGCAGCTCCGGCCGCGGGGGCGTCGTTCGTTTCCGCCCCGCCCTCCCGATGCCCCTCCCCCGCTTCATCGTCTTCGACCTGGACGACACGCTGCTCGACCACCGCGCGGCCGAGCGCGAAGCGCTGGCCGACGTCCACCGGATGCACGAGGCCCATCTCGGGCACCACGACCTCGGACACCTCCAGGAGACCTACCACGCCTGCAACGTGCCACTGTGGCGCGACTTCGGAGCCGGGCGCATCACCTCGGCCGACCTGAAGCGGCTGCGAAGCGAGCGCCTGCTGGACGCCCTGGAGTGCCGGACCCTCGCGCCAGAGACGTTCAACCGCGACTACCTCGACCGCTATGCCGCGCACTGGCGTTGGGCCGAGGGCGCCCGCGCAGCCTACCACGCCATCGCCGACGTCCTGCCGGTGGGCGTGTTGACGAACGGGTTCTCGGCGCAGCAGCGGGGCAAGCTGGCGGCGCTCCCCGAGATCGCCGACCGGGCCGCGTTCGTCGTCATCTCCGAGGAGGTCGGCGTGATGAAGCCCGATCCCCGCCTGTTCGAGCACGTCCGCGGCGAAGCGGCGACGGCGCTGGGATCGGAGGTGGACGCGTCCGACCTGCTCTACGTCGGCGACTCGTACCACTCCGACGTGCTGGGGGGCACCGGCGCCGGGTGGCCGGTCGCCTGGATCCGCGGCGACGCCGAGCGCGCCCCCGAGGGCGCATTCGTGTTCGACGCCTGGACGGAGTTGATGGCCCGCCTCGAGATGTGAGCCGGGCTAGTCCGCGAGCGTGTCGCGCTGCACCACGGCTCGGAACCGACCCACGAGTGAGAGGCGCCGGTCGCCGCCCGCGTAGAGGGCCTGCACGTCGAACGAGCCGCGGGCTTCCTGGCCGAAGGCCTCGATCTGCATCTGGCCGTCGAAGGGGGGGAGGAGGCCACTTCCCGGCCCGTCCCGTCGGAACCACACCTCGCCCGGGTCCGTGCCGAGTACGACCGTACCGGTCTCTGCCAGCGCGCCGCCCTCGCCGCCGAAGAAGAACGTGCCCTGGGGAAGCGACAGCAGGCCCCCCGAAGAGGTGACGGTCCCGTCCGCTCGGTGGAGGACGCTGTAGTGGACGCTCCCGATCACGTCGAGGGCTTCGTTCTGGTCCGGGTCCGCGGCGTTCGTGTACTCGTAGCGGGCGTCTGCCTGCCCCGGCTCGAGCGCGTCCCCGCCGAACAGGTCGCAGCCGGCGAGCAGGGCCACGAGAAGAAGGACAGAGCGGGCACGCATGCAGAGAGAGGAGTCGTGTCCGAGGTCCCGCGCGGACGCCCTAGCCCAGCCCGAGTTGGCTCAGGAAGATGCTCAGCGCCGCCGGGTACAGCAGCAGCGTCAGCGCGAGGCCGCCCAGCGCGCCGCCGAGGTGGGCTTCGTGGGCGATCCGCCCGACCTCCCGCTTCGAGGCGTAGATCGACAGCCCGACGTACAGCACCGCGAACAGGATGGCGGGCATCGGGATCGCGAAGAAGATGTAGAGCAGCGAGAACGGCTCGAAGAGGCAGAACGAGAAGAGCACCCCCGAGATCGCACCCGAGGCGCCTACCGCCGAGTACTGCGGCGCGTCCTTGTACTTCGCGTACGTCAGCGCATTCGCCAGCAGCTCCGAGCCGATGTAGATCGCCAGGAAGCGTCCCGAGCCCACGACGGTCTCCACGTACGGTCCGAAGTAGAACAGCGTGATCATGTTGAACAGCAGGTGCATGAACCCGACATGCACGAAGCCCGCCGTCAGCCACCGGCTCCACTCCTTCTCGCGGACGACCCGGAACGGCTTGAACGCCCACCGGTCGATCAGCGACGGGTCGACGAGAAGCGAGTAGGCTCCGACGGCGACGTTCATGACGAGCATGAACAGGGTCACGGGCGGGAGGGCGAGGAGCTCTTGAAGCACGGGCGCGGGGGGGAGGACGGCTACCTTACCCGTCACCGCCCCCCGTGCTCCACCCCGTGTCCCGTTCCCGCATTCTTGTCCTCGGCGCCCTCCTGCTCGGCGCCTGCCAGGGCGACGACGCCTACGTCGGCACGTGGCGCGCGGCCGGGGCCGACTCGCTGGACATGCGCTACCAGTTCTTCGCCGACGGCACCGCGCGCATCGTCGAGCGGGGAGGCGACACGCCCCAGGTCTACGAGGCGCGCTACGCCGTCGTCGGCGACTCCGTGCTCACGCTCCAGTGGATCGACGACCTCGGGCCGGACGGTCGCTTCCAGATCGAACTCGACGGCGACACGCTCCGCCTGGAGAACCCCGCCGGAGGTCAGCGCACGAACTGGGTCCGCCTGTAGCGACCGCGAAGGGGGCCGACTCGGCACCGAGGTGGCCACGTCTGCCACACCGCCGCCCCCGGGTCGTGCGCCAGGGCGCTACACCAGCACCGTGTCGATCCAGCTCCACAGCTCCCCGATGCCCTGCTTCTTCTCCGACGACGTGAGGATGGTCGGCAGTTCGAGGCCGTACGGAGCGAGATAGTCCCGGATGCCGCCGACGGCCTGCTGGCGCTTGGTGGCCGTTAGCTTATCCGACTTCGTGAGCGCGATCAGGTGGGGCGCCGGGCTCTCGCGCATGATGGCGAGCAGTTCCTCGTCCATCTTCGTCATCCCGTGGCGGCTGTCGACCAGTTGCACGACCGCCTTCAGGACTCCCTCCTCGGCCCGCTCGGTCACGTAGCGGCCGATGAACTGCTGCCACTGCGCCCGCTGCGCCTTCGAGACCTTCGCGTAGCCATAGCCGGGCAGGTCGACTAAAAACACGTCCGGATGGCCCTGCGGGTTGGGGTTGACCGCGTAGAAGTTGAGCGCCTGCGTCTTGCCCGGCGTGCCCGACGTCTTGGCGAGTTGCCTCCGCCCCAGGAGCGCGTTCAGCAGCGAACTCTTGCCCACGTTGGAGCGCCCCACGAACGCCACCTCGGGCGCCGTCGGGTGCGGGAGCGCCTCCCACGACGGGGCCGCGAGGGCGAATTCAGCGTGCTTGACTTTCATGGGCAGGGAGAATGTGGCAAGGGGCAAGAGGATGGGACTCTCGCCCCATGCCTCTTGCCCCTTCCCGCATGCCCGGGCGCCGCTAGGCGACCGCGCTGAAGTGGTCGGCCACGGTCTCGCCGATCGAAGCGGGGCTCTCGACGGTCGTGATGCCCGCCGCACGCATGGCTTCCAGCTTGGCCTCGGCCGTGCCCGCGCCGCCCGACACGATGGCGCCGGCGTGGCCCATCCGGCGGCCGGGAGGCGCCGTGCGGCCCGCGATGAAGCCGAAGACGGGCTTCGTGACGTGGTCCTTCACGAACTGAGCGGCCTCCTCCTCGGCGCTGCCGCCGATCTCGCCGATCATGACGATGGCCTCCGTGAGCGGGTCGGCCTCGAACATGCGGATCGCATCGAGGTGCGTCGTCCCGATGATGGGGTCGCCGCCGATGCCGATGGCGGTCGACTGGCCGAGTCCGGCGCGCGTGAGCTGATCGACGGCCTCGTAGGTGAGCGTGCCCGAGCGCGAGACGACGCCGACAGTGCCGGGGGTGAAGATCATCGTCGGCATGATGCCGACCTTGACCGAGTCGCCCGGGGTCAGCAGGCCGGGGCAGTTGGGCCCGACCAGCGTGACACCCTTCTTCTGGACGTAGGGCTTCACCGGGATCATGTCCTGCACCGGGATGCCCTCTGTGATGCAGATGACCGTCTGGACGCCCGCGTCGGCGGCTTCCAAGATCGCGTCGGCGGCGAAGCGCGGCGGGACGAAGATGACGGACGTGTTGGCGCCCTCCTTCTCGACGGCGTCGCGGACGGTGTTGTAGACCGGCCGGTCGAGGTGGGTCGAGCCGCCCTTCCCGGGCGTCACGCCGGCGACGACGTTGGTGCCGTACTCGATCATCTGCTCGGCGTGGAAGGAGCCCTCCTTGCCAGTGATGCCCTGGACGACGAGGCGGGTGTTCGAATCGATGAGGATGCTCATGCGGAAATGCGGGGTACGGGGGTACGAGGTACTCGGTGCGGGGCCGTGGGCGATGAGGTTGGCGTACCCCGTACCACGCACCCCGCACCTCTAAACACTATGCCTGCGAGTCCTGCGGGGGCTCGGGAGCGGGCGACGGAGGGGCCATCTGCTCGGCGACCGGGGCGGACGCCTGCGTCTGGGCCGGAGGCCCCTGGGGCGGCTGGATGCGCTGCTGCGGACGGGTGTCGACCGTCAGCTCCTGCTTGATGTCGTTGGTGGCGTCCTTGAACTCGCGGATGCCCTTGCCGAGACCACGCGCGATCTCAGGGATGCGCTTGGCTCCGAAAAGGAGGAGCACGACGAGGAGGATGGCGATGATCTCGAACGGACCGAGGCTGCCCATGGCGGGGAGAGAGAGGAGGTGGATCGAAAGTACGTGCCCGCCCCGTTCGGGTGCCCGAGCCCATGCGTCTTCGCCGAGTCCACAGAGCGGGCCTCCTCGTGACGGCGTCCCCGCGCCTCCCTCGCCCGTAGCTTCTCGGACGCTCCCCCCCGCCCGATGCCGACGCCCCTCGACCGCGACACCGTCCACGCCTGGCCCAAGGCCGAGCTCCACTGCCATCTCGACGGCTCGCTCCGCCTCGGCACGCTCCTCGAACTGGCCGAGGCGCAGGGCAAGACCGACCTCCTGCCCGCCTCCGACGAGACCGGCCTCGCCGATGAGCTCCGCAAGATCGACAGCTCGCCGACGCTGGAGGAGTACCTGAAGTGGTTCGGCTACTCGATCCCGGTCATGCAAACGCGCGACGCGCTCCACCGGATCGCGTACGAACTGGCCGAGGACATGGCGAAGGACAACGTCCGCTACCTCGAAGTCCGGTACGGGCCGATCCTGCACACCGAGGAAGGCCTTACGATGTGGCAGGTCAACGACGCCGTCCTGGCCGGTCTGGCGGACGCTGAGCGCGACCACGGCATCCGATCCGGCGTGATCGTGTGCGGGCTGCGCGACCGGTTCGAGAGCGCGTCGCTGGCCCAGGCCGAGCTGGCGGCCAGCTACCGCGGACGCGGGGTCATCGGGTTCGACCTCGCAGGCGGCGAACGCGGCAACCCGGCCGACCTCCACGGGTCGGCGTTCTACCTCGCGCGCAAGGAGTTGCTCAACATCACCGTCCACGCAGGCGAGAGCTTCGGCCCGGCGTCCATCCGGCAGGCGCTGTTCAAGTGCGGCGCGCATCGCATCGGCCACGGCGTCACGCTGGGCCAGGACCCCGAGTTGCTGCGCTACGTCGTCGACCGCCAGATCCCGCTGGAGGTCTGCCCGACGTCCAACGTACAGACGCACGTGGTGGCGAGCTACGAGGCGCACCCGGTCGCCGAGTACGTCCGCGCGGGCGTGCCGGTCACCATCAACACCGACAACACGCTCTTCAGCCACACGACCACCACCGACGAGCTCTGGCTGGCGCATACCCGCTGCGGCATCCCGGCGCATGCGCTCCGCGAGATCGTGCTGAACGGCTTCCGCCACGCGTTCCTGCCGCACCGCGAGAAGCTGGCGCTGCTCGCCGAGGTCGAACCCCTCCTCTCCACGGCCGACTAGCCACGATGCGCACGCTCCTCTGCACCCTGCTTCTCCTCGGCGCCTGCGCCGCACCGCCGTCGCCGACCGAGGCGGGCGGGCCCGAGGCTGAGACGCCCGAGGCCGCCCCCATCGCGGTCCAGGGGTTCGACGCCGCGACGTGGCTGGCGGAGGTCCGCGCCGCCGAAACCGAGGCGGAGCGGGTCGCCCTGTCGTCCGCCCTCCTCGACGCCGTCGACTGGCGCACGGCGTGCGGCGAGGACGACCCGACGGCCACGGGCCGGGGCGACATCCGGCTGCTCGCCCTCGGGGAGGAGGACCCGCTGGTGGAGGTCGTCTGCCAGCGGTTCGCCTACCAGGCGACGTTCGCCCTGGTGGATGTCCGCCCGGATGAGACACCCCGCCTCGTGCGTGCGCTCGGCGTGTTGGAGGACGGCACGCTCTCGGCCGACACCACGGCGAGCTTCTTCGGCGCGCTGGTCGCGTCGCCGGCGCCGGGCCGGTTCGGGGTGGTCACCAAGAGCGCGGGCCACGGCGGCTGCGGCACCGACGCCACGTACCGCCTGCTGGCCACCGGCGGGGCCGAGGTCGAGCGCGTGCGCGCCCACACGGCGTGCGACGCGGCGCTGTCCCCGGAAGACTGGCCGGTGACGTATTCGGCGAACTAGCGCCTCCCTCCCCTCGGACGACCGAGCCGCGCCCGCGCGGCGGTCGCACCGTCCCCCGGGTGGATGGGAGATTGAGACAGAACGCCCCCTCCGCCCCTGGCGGGCAAGGTCCGCCCCCCCGATTCCTGCATTTGCCGCCCATGATCGTCACCGTCCACCCCGCCGCCGCGCTCGCGGGCACCCCGTCGCTCCCGGCCGACAAGTCGGTCGCCCACCGCGCCGCCCTCTTCGCGGCCCTCGCCGACGGCGAGAGCGAGATCGTCGGATTCTCCGACGCCGCCGACCCGCAGTCGACGGTCGCCTGCCTGCGCGCCCTCGGCGTCGAGTTCGAGGAGCGGGACGATGTGCTCGGCCCGGACGGCATCCCGAGCCTCTTCGTCCAGGGCCGCGGACTCAACGGCCTCGTGGAACCCGCGGGCCCGCTCGACTGCGGCAACTCGGGCACGACGATGCGGCTGCTCGCGGGCCTCCTCGCCGGACGCCCGTTCACGAGCACCCTCGTCGGCGACGACTCGCTGACGCCGCGGCCCATGAGCCGCGTCGCGATCCCGCTCGGCCAGATGGGCGCGCGGATCGGCATGACGGACGGCCACGCGCCGCTGGTCGTGGAGGGCGGCGCGCTGTCCGGCATCACGTACCGCCTGCCGGTTGCCTCGGCGCAGGTCAAGAGCGCCGTCCTGCTGGCGGGCCTCAGCGCCAGCGGCACCACGACCGTCATCGAGCCCGTCCGGACGCGCGATCACACGGAGCGGATGCTCGAACTGGATGCGCTGGAGGTCGGGGGCGAGCGGCACCTGACCATCGAGCGCGGGCACCGCATCCGCGCGCGGCAGTGGGTCGTCCCCCGCGACGTGTCGGCGGCGGCCTTCTTCCTGGTGGCCGGCAGCATCGCCGAGATGGCCACGATCCAGCTCACTGGCGTCGGCCTGAACCCGACCCGCAGCGGCGTCCTCGACGTGCTCCGCGCCATGGGTGCCGACATCCGCACGTCCAACGAGCGCGAGCGCGGCGGCGAGCCGCTGGGCGACCTCCGCGTCGAAGCCCCGGCGAACGGGCTGGCCGGCGTCGAGATCGGCGGCGACATCGTGCCCAACCTGATCGACGAGATCCCGGTGCTGGCCGTCGCCGCGGCCTGCGCGCAGGGCCGGACGGTGATCCGCGACGCCGAGGAGTTGCGCGTCAAGGAGACCGACCGCATCGAGGCCATCGCGGACGTGCTCCGCGCCATGGGCGCCGACGTGGAGGAACGCCCGGACGGGCTGGTGATCGAGGGCGGCCGTCCCCTCAAGGGCGCCGCGGTGGACGCCCGCGACGACCACCGCATCGCCATGGCCGCCGCCGTCGCCGCGCTCGTGGCCGACGGGCCGACGACGATCCACGGTGCCGAAGCCGCCGCGGTCTCCTTCCCGGCGTTCTGGGACGCGCTGGAGAGCGTCGCCGCCGGGGCCGTCGAGATGGGCTAGCGGTCCGACGCGACGATGCGCGTCCAGATGAGGACCGCCCCGCAGGTCTCCTGCGACTTCGTCTGGGTGTACTCCAGGGGCACCTCGGCGGGGCCGCGGTACACCTCGACCGCCGCGATGTCGTCGTAGGGGAACGCGTCGAGGTTGCGTGCCAGGTAGGTCATCTCGGTGCCATCGACGTACATCGCCATCAGGCACCCGCGCCGACGCGACGAGACCAGGGACGTGCCCGCCGCGTCGTGCTGCACCCGGACCCCGGCCACCCCGCCGAACACGTCCGCCACCTGCGACGCGCCCCGCTGATCGAGCTCTTCCCGCGTCACGAACACGCCCGTCCGCTGCTGCCGCCGCGCGAAGAAACCACGGCGGCGCAGGAGCGCGTCGTTGACGGTCTCGGCCTCGACCGTCACCTCACCGAGGTGCTCCACCTCGGGCGCGAGCGGCAGCACCGCGACGACGTGGGACTCGGCAGGGATCTGGAGCGTCGTGTCGAGGACGGCGTACCCCGGCCCGCGCGCCACCACGCGCAACGGGCCCGGCTCGACGCCGAGCAACTCGGCCCGGCCGAAGTCGTCCGCGGTGCCCGACAGGCCCGCCACGGTCAGGGTCGCGCCCGAGACGGGACGCGACGTGAGCCCGTCCCGCACCAGAAGGGTCAGTTCGGCCGTCTGGGCCGAGGCGACCGCCGACAGGACGACTAGGAGAGCGATGGAACCACGCATGGCGACGGCAGGGCATCCGCGACCGGCAGGGTACGAACAGGATGGGGCGGCCCGGTGCACTGCACCAGACCGCCCCAGAATCACGACCTGTCGGCGAGACGCCTAGAGGTTCGGGTTCGCGTTCCGCTCGGTCTGCGTCAGCGGGAAGTAGCGGTAGATGCCCGGCAGCGGCTGCAGCGTGAAGCTGCCGTCGCCACCGCCTCCCCCGGCGTAGACCGCGTACTCGAACGGCAGCCCGAAGCGCCGCTGGTCCACGAGGCGCTGCCCCTGGGTGAACAGCTCCCGGTCCCGGATCTGGATCAGGGTCTCCTGGGTGAGGTCCGGGTCGGCAGCCCCGATCTCATCGAATCCGCGGTCCGCGAGGACGGGGTTGACGAAGGCCTCCGCAGCGTCCGGATCGGTGTCCTCGAGGAGGGCGACCTCCGCCTGGATGAGCGCGTTCTCCTGCCACGTGATGAAGGGCAGGTCCACGTCCGGAGTCGGGTACAGGGCCTGCTGGTAGTACGGGCGGCTGAACGTCCGGTCGAAGTTCAGCGTCTGCACGACGAGGTCCCGCGTGTCGATGGCGTCGTAGTCCGCGAAGCGGCGAGCGATCGAGATCTGGACGCGGCCGTTGCCACCCTGCGACCACCAGTCGTTGGAGGACGCAGCCGTGTAACGCCCGACGTACGGAGCGTCGCCCTCCATCATGCCCTCGGCGGCGAAGGCGCCAGCGGCTCCGCGGTCGCCCTGGAACAGCGCGATGCGCGCACGCAGCGTGTTGATCTGACGCTGCTGGGTCGCGCTGCCGAGGTCGAACGCGATGGCGAGCTTGTCCTGCGCCTGCTGGTACAGCGTCGCCGCCGGGATGACCGGCCCCGGATCGTCACGGTCCGTGCTGATCGGGGCGCCGCCGTTGACGCCGTCCTCACTGAAGTAGGTCGCGAGGAAGTAGCGCGCGATGGCGCCGTGGAAGTTGGCCGCGAAGCGCGCCCGGGCCTCGGTCGCGACGCCGTCCGCGTCGTCCGAGAACGTGATCGTCTCGTCGATGCGGCGCAGCAGGTCGTCCGCGGCGTAGCGGTACTCGTTGACCGCGTCCGAGAGGTTGTCGACCGAGTTGTTGTCGAAGCCGATCTCCCCACGGTCGATGTCGCCGAAGGTGGGGAAGGTGGAGTTGCGGACGCCCCGGTTGAACTCGCCGACGTCGGAGAGCAGGTCGGACAACGTCGCGATCTGGTCGTAGGCGTCGTTGAAGCCTTCCTTGATGCCGGTGATCTGGAAGTCGACCTCGCGCTGGAGGTCGAGGGAGTCGCTGTTGACGCGGTCGATGGGCTGGTCGATGCCCTCGACGAACGAGTCGCAGGCGGCGAGCGAGCCGACGGCCGCGAGGGCCAGGAGCCCGGTGAAGATGGGGTTTCTCATGGGAGAGGTGGAATCGGGGGGGGCAGAGCGGTCGGCGGGGAGGTCCCTCCCCTGCCGACGTCTTAGAGGCCGAGCGTGAGGGTGAGGAAGTACTGACGCGGGTTCTGGAGCGTCAGGAAGTCCTGCCCACGGGAGAGGCTGCGCGCCCCATTGAAGTTGACTTCCGGGTCGAGGCCGCTGTAAAGCGACGTCTGGAACACGTTGCGGGCCGAGAGCGCGAGCGCGGCCGTCCGCACGAGGCCGAGCGACGGCAGCGTGCTCAGGACCGGGCCGAGGTTGTAGCGGACGGTCACCTCCCGCAGCTTCAGGTAGTCCCCGTCGCTGATGAAGTTGTCGTCCAGCGTGCCCTCCGTCCGCGCGTAGGCGTTCGCGGCATCGATGTACTCCTGGGTGCCCGGCGCCAGGTCCGGGAAGTCGCCCTGGTCGTCGCCCGAGGTCGTGAACCCGAGTTGGTCGGCGAGCTCGTTCCGCTGGGTGAGGTTGCCGAACTGAGCGCGGAAGTTGTCCGTGTTGTTGTACACCCGGAGCCCGGTCGCCCAGTCGGCGAGGGCGTAGACGGTCAGGTTCTGGAACAGGCGCAGCGACGCCGTGAACGAGCCGTTGAAGTCCGGGTACGGGTTGCCGCGGTAGCAGCGGCCGTCCTCGACGTTGCAGTCCTCGTCGACCGGGGTGCCGTCGGCGTTCGTCTGCACGCCCACGTCGACCCCGTCGTAGACGCCGTCGGCGTCGAAGAGGGCGCCGTTGACGGGCTGCACGTAGAACGCCGCCCGGGGCAGGCCCGGCTTGAGCACGTTGATGTCGAAGCCGTCGAAGAGCGGCGGCAGCGGCTCGCCGTTGCGGTCGACGCCGACCGACTTGACCTCGTTGGTCTGATGGCTCAGGATCACGCCGAGGTCGAGCGACGCGTTGCGCGACGACAGCGGCGTCATGTTGAGCGCGAACTCGAAGCCCTGGATCGAAATCTCGCCGACGTTGAACGGCAGCGTGGACGCCACCAGACCCGTCGAGGGCGCGAGCTGGCGGCCGAAGATCGACTCCTCCGCCGTCTGGTTGTAGTACGTGAACTCGACGGCGACGCGGTCGGCGACCTCGAGGTCGATGCCGGTCTCGAACTCGCGGACCTTCTCAGGCTGGATGGCCAGGTTGCCGATCTGCTGGATCGTCGCGCCGGACCCGTCCCCCCCGACCTCGGAGGCGTAGAGCAGCGGGATGCCGTCGAACGAGCCGGGCAGCTGGCCGCTCTCGCCGTAGGCCGCGCGGACCTTCAGCAGCGAGAACAGGGCCGGGACGGCCTCGAAGCGGTCGAGCCGGACGGCCGCACGCGCCAGCGGGTACACCACGCTCGGCGCGTTGTCTCCGATGGTCGACGCGTAGTCGTTCCGCAGGCCCGCCGTCAGGAAGTACGTGTCCTGGTAGTCGAAGGACTGCTCGGCGATGATGCCCACCTGGCGGAGGTTGTTGAAGAACTCCCCGGCGCTCTGGTAGTCCGAGCCCGCACCGGCGTCGGCCAGCAGCGAGGTCCCGAAGTTCTGGATGCCGAAGCTGAACGTCCGCAGGCGACGGTCGAAGCCCTGGACGCCCACCGCGGTCGTGGCGTTGAGGCCGGTCATCGGGCGGTAGCTGTACCGCGCGTCGAGGATGAACGAGACCTGATCGTTCTCGCGGGTGTAGACATCCCGCTCGCCGCTGTTGGTGCCCGAGTACACGAACTGGGACGGGAAGGTCTGGTCCTGGCGCGTGTCCGACGCGTCGATGCCGACCTGGGCGCGGAGCGCGAGGTTCTGGATCGGCGTGTAGCGCGCCTCGGCCGAGCCGAGGTACTGGTTGGTGCGGTAGATCGTGCTGATGCTCCGGACCGCCAGCGAGTCGGTGAACTGGTACGGGACCGGCAGGAGCAGCACGTTGCCCAGGTACCCCAGGATGTTGTTGTCGTTCTGCGGCTGCCCGATGGTGCTGAACGTGTAGGAGGTGTTCACCCCCACCGAGAGGTTGGGCAGCGGGAACGCCTCGAAGTTGCCGCGCATGGAGCGCCGGTCCTGGAAGTTGCCGAAGACGATGCCGTCCTCGTCACGGTAGTCGAACTGCGAGAAGTACCGCACCGAGGGCGACCCGCCCGAGACCGCGAAGGTGTGCTGCTGGATGCCGCCGTTCTCGAAGATGGCGTTCGCATCCTCGAAGGTCTCGCCCCCGGTCAGCGCGTCGTACTCGAACTGCTGCTCGTTGACGCCGGTGGTCCCCGAGTAGGTCACCTGGAACGGGATGGGAGCCCCCACACCGCCACCGATGGTGCCCTTCTTGGTCGTGATCAGCACCACGCCGTTGGACGCGTCGGTGCCGTAGAGGGCCGCCGCGGCGGGCCCCTTCAGCACGTCGATGGTCGCGATGTCGTCCGGCGACAGGCTGGACAGCGCGCCGATGCCCTGACCGCCCGCGCCGAAACCAGCGTACTCCGCGTTGTCGATGCGGATGCCGTCGACGTAGATCAGCGGCTGGCCGTCTCCGTTGAGGCCGCCGCCGCCGCGCACGTTGAAGCGGATGCCGCCGCCCACGTTGCCGGAGGACGGCTGGACGCTCACCCCGGCCACCTTCCCGTTGAGGAGCTGGTTCACGTCGCCGTACTGCTGCACGTCCGCGAGCGCGGCGGCGTCGATCCGGCTGACGGAGACCTCGGACCGCGAGCGCGACCGGGACGAGAGCGCTCCCGTCACCACGACCTCTTCGAGACCCGCGAGGTCGGGGTCGAGCGTGAAGGACTGGGTCAGCGTCTGACCGGCCTGCAGGGTGAGGGTGGCTTCCTGCGGCTCGTACCCTGTGTAGGAGACGCGGAACGTGTAGGTGCCCGCCGGGACTTCCAGGCGGTACGCCCCGTTGAGATCGGTGGCCGCGCCGCGACCGGCGTCGACGGCGAGGAGGGCCGCCCCAATGAGCGGCTCGCCGGTATCGGAGGCGAGGACCGTGCCTGTGAGGGTCGCATCCTGAGCGGAGGCGGAGGCGGAGAACAGCAGCGCCACGGCGAGCGCCAGCAGTCCGCCGAGGGCGCCCGGCTGGACGCGTGAACGGAGATGAGTCATGAGATGATGGGGTGTGTGTCTTCCGACGAAACGCATGGCAGCAAACCCGGAGTCGACGCGGCGACTCCACTGCCTATCTGCCCACTCCTCCCGTCCGGAGGAGCTACTGTTGCGACGAGCAACAGGGTATTGCCCTGCCTACCTGAAGAGCCTAAGGGTCTCCCCGAGGCGGTCGAATCCCGTGGTCGGACGGTCGCTCGCCCGGTGCGAACGGTCAGAGGTCGCCGCTGAACGGACTGCCCGCCTCGGCAGGGTCCCAGAGACACGAAACCAGCTCAACTCGGTCGGAATCAACGAATTGAACGCCCTCCGCCCGCAGCCGCTCCTCCATCAGCGACGGCGTGGCGAAGTGGCGCCGCCCGCTCAACCGCCCCTCCCGGTTGACGACACGGTGGCACGGCAGAGCCATCGGATCGGCCCCGGCGGCGGCCTTCAGCGCCCACCCCACACCCCGCGACGCGCGGGCGGCTCCGAGCGCTCGCGCGATGTGCCCGTACGTGGTCACGCGACCCACCGGAATCTGGGCCACCACGGCATACACACGGTCGTAAAAGGTGGGCTCGGCAGGCATGGTCGGCAGCATGAACCACTGGAGCATACGGCCAGGCCGTGCTGCGGTGAGGGGGGCGGCCTCGGTATCCTGATGGCCCCAGTCCCCCGGCTCCGTGTCCCTCGTCTCCCCCGCTCCCGACGGCCCCCTCGACGCACCCGAGCGCGCCCGCCGCGAGGCCGCCTTTCGCGACGCCCTCGCCGACCGGCTCCCCGGCCTCGACCCGTCCCGGGTCCGCGCCGAGGTGCCGCTGGCGCCGTTCACCACGTTCAAGGTCGGCGGCCCGGCGGAGGTCTTCTTCGAGGCCCACTCGGCCGACGAACTGGCCGGGGCCGTGGGCGCCGCGCGGGAGGTGGGCGTGCCGTTCTTCCTGCTCGGGCTGGGGGCCAACATCCTGGTGGGCGACGGCGGCTTCCCGGGCGTGGTCATCCGCAACCGGGCGGACCACCTCGACCTGGACGCCGAGACCGGGCGGGTCTGGGCGGAGAGCGGTGCCATCGTCTGGCCGGGCCTCATCGAGGCGACGCTGGCGGCCGGGCTGAGCGGCGTCGAGCACTACGCGGGCATCCCCTCCACGGTCGGCGGGGCGCTCTGGCAGAACCTCCACTTCCTCTCGCCGCCGCCGGAGCGCGAGCGGACCATGTTCATCGAGGAGGTCGTGGAGAGCGCCGTGCTGCTGGGCGCCGACGGCACCCGACGGACGGTGGACCACGCGTGGTTCGACTTCGGCTACGACTACTCGACGCTCCACGTCACCGACGACCTCGTCCTGGGCGCGACGTTCCGCCTGGAGCCCGCCGACCCGGCCCGGCTCCAGGAGATCGTGGATGCCAACCTGGCGTGGCGCGGCGCGCGGCACCCTCCCCTCGACACCGAGCCCTCGGCCGGGTCCATCTTCAAGAAGATCGACGGCGTCGGCGCGGGGCGGCTGGCGGACTGGTGCGGCCTCAAGGGCACGCGCATCGGCGGGGCGATGGTGACGCAGAAGCACGCCAACATCCTCATCAACGTCGGCCACATGGAGGGGCAGCCCGCCACGGCGCGCGACGTGCGGCACCTGATCGCGTACGTGCAGGAGACCGTCGAGCGCGAGCAGGGCTACCGCCTGAGCACCGAGATCGGCATGATTGGCGACTTCGGCGACCTCGGCGACCTGCCCGAGGCGGGCTGGGAGAACGCGGACGGCTTCGACGACGGCGTGCCTCCCGGCGGCCACCCGGAGGCCCACCGCGACGCCGAGCGGCGGTGACGGCTTGAGTCGGCCCCCGGAGCGGCCGATCTCCCTCTGGTGCCCCTCCCTGCCGACCCGGACCTCGACCTCGACCTGCGCTACGCCGCAGCACGCGGCCAGCTCGTGGCGTCCTTCGAGCCCGTCGTCGCGCTCGCGACCGACGCCGTGGCCGGGTTCGTGGCCCGTGCCACGTGGCACCACCCGGCACGCGGCGTGCTCGGCCCGGAGGTCGTCCGCCCGGTGGCCGAGCGGACCGACCTGGCCGACGACCTCGACCGGTGGCTCATCCAGGCCGCCTGTGATGCCGCCACGGGCTGGGGCGCCGAAGCCCTCGATGCGCTCGGCCTGCTGGTGGTCCCGTGCGCCGCGTCGACCGCGCAGGACCCCGACGTGCCGTTCTTCGCCCGTGCCGTGGCCGACATGGCGGGGCTCCCCCCGGACCACCTCGTGCTGAATTGGCCGCAGGCCGCCCTCTCCCCGGCTCTCGCCGCGGCCCACACCGCGCTCGGCCTCGGCCTTGCGAGCGACGACCTGCCCCCGGCGGTCTCCCTCGATGTGCTGGTGCTGGATGCATCCGCTCGTGCCGCTCGCGTGCCCACGGAGCAGACGGTGCGGCAGGCCGCCCGACGCGGCGTCCGCGTGCTCGCCGAGGGGGTCAGCCCCGACGACATGGCCGAGGCGCTTCAGGACTGGGGCGTCACCTACGCGAGCGGTGGACTTCCGCCGGGGACAGCCGCTGACGCCCGCGCGGCCCTCACGCGACGGACCGCCCAGCCGGCCCGCTGAGACCCTACCCGCCGAGCGCGTCCACCAGCGCCTCGGCCTCGCTGCGGAGCGCGTCGGCGTCTTCGAGCGCGCCCAGCCACTCGACCGGGAGCGCCTCCAGGCCGTGGAGCGCGCCGAGCATCGCGCCGACGCACGCCCCCACCGCCGCCGCGTCGCCCCCGACGTTGACGGCCGCGAGCAGCGTCGACTCGACCAGCTGCGGCGAGCGGGCCACCATGGCGACCGCGAACGGGAACGCCTCGTCGGCCGCCGAGCCGGTGCCCGCACAGAGGTCCTGGAGGTCGAGCGGGTAGTCGTCGAGGTGCTCCGCCACGCGACCGAGGCGGGCGGAGACGCGGTCGTCGGCGCCGAGCAGTTTCTCGCCGTCGAGGGCCGCCGAGCGCGCCGCGGCGAGGATCTCCGGCCCGGAGAGGCTGTCGGGGTCTTTGCCGAGGCACGTCCGGATGGCCGCCACCTGTGCCGCTGCGGCGACGTGGGCAACCGGATGCGGGTCGACCGACTGGAGCAATAGCCCAGCCCAGCGGACGCTCGCGAGGTCCTTCAGGCCCCGCAACCGGGCCTGCACGCCGAGCGGAGCCGCACACGCTGCGCCCGCGCTGCTCGGCGAGTGGACCGGCCCACGGCGCAGCTCGGTGGCGCCGGGAAGCGCCGACAGGAACGCGACGCGCACTTCCTCGGGACTGTCGGGCGCGCCGGTCGTCAGCGCCTCGGTGAGCGCGCGGGCGCGCTGCGTGTCGGCCGTCCACTGGCCCGCGCCGAGGTCCTCGCGCTTCTCGTCGCCGCGGAGGTCCTTGATGCCCTTGTAGTAGGTCCGCACGTTCTGGTGGCTGAGGCCCTCGACGGGCATCCCGAGCGCGTCGCCGAGGGCGGAGCCGAGGAGGGTGGCGACGAGACGGTCGCGGAAGGGAGCAGGCACGAGAGGACCGGGTGAGGAGACGGGCAAGCGCGTCGGGCGCGGGGCAGGCGTGCTATCCTGAGGCCCCCGCCTCCGTTCCCCTGTTTCCTCTGTGGCCTGGCTCACCGGCGCCTGGGCCGTCGTCGCCAACGACGCCCGCCTCGAACTCCGTACGCGTGTCGCCCTGAGCGGCCTGGGGCTGTTCGTGGCCGCGTCGCTGATCCTGGTCCGCGTCGCCCTCGGCAAGGGCGTGCCGACGGTGCCCATCGCGGCGGCGCTGCTGTGGATCGTGGTCGTGTTCGCCGCGGCGGTCGGGCTGGGGCGCGCGTTCGTGGCCGAGGAGGAGCGCGGCACGTCGCTGCTGCTGCAACTCCACCTGCGGCCGAGCCAGGTGTTCGCGGGCAAGCTGGCCTTCAACGCGGCCTTGATGACGGGCGTCGTGCTGCTGGCCGGGCTGGGCTTCCGCATCCTCGTCCCCGTGCCGCTGGGCGCGCCGGGTGTCCTGCTGGCCGCGCTGGTGCTCGGCGCCACCGGCATCGCGTCTGCGACCACCCTGCTGTCGGCGCTGGTCGCGCGGGCGCGAGCCGCGGGCCCGCTCCTGCCCGTGCTGGCGTTCCCGATCCTGGTCCCGATCCTGATCCCGGCCGTGGCCCTGACCGAGCTCGCCTCGGGGAGCCCGTCGGGCGTGTGGGAGGCCGCCCGCGACGACCTGGTGCTGATCGCGTCCTACGCCGGGCTCCTCACCTCCGCGTCGTTCCTGCTGTTCGACTTCGTGTGGCGGGACTGAGCGGCTCGCGCCGGGCCAGAGGATGCCCCGAGCAGCAGCGGGCCTCCCCCTGTTTTCACGGTCCTCGCGGGCACAGCGGCCGGATCATGCACGTTGACGCCCCCACCATGGACCGCGACCTCGCCCTCCCCCGCTACGGCCTCGTGTATCGCCTCTTCGGCGTCGTCGTGGCCGTGTGGCTGACGGTCGTGCTGGTGCTCGGCGTGATGGGGCCGGTGTCCAACCTGCCGATCCTGGAGCACACCGCGCGCAACCTGTATTTCCACGTCCCGATGTGGTTCGTGCTGTACGCGGGCGCCATTGCCGGGGCGTGGCACGCGGGGCGCTACCTCGCGACCGGCCGCACGGTCCACGACGTGCGCTCCGAGGCGGCCTGGATGGTGTCGACGGTGGCGGGCGTGACGGCGCTGGTCACGGGCGTCGTCTGGGCGCGCTTCACGTGGTACCAGGGCACGGGCCTCTGGTGGAGCCCGGAGCCGCGCCAGAACATGGTCGCCGTCCAGCTTCTGATCTCGGGCGCCTACTTCATCCTGCGCGGCTCGCTCGACCGGCCCCGGCAGCGCGCCCGCCTCTCGGCGGTGTATGCGCTCTTCGCGACCGCCTCGATGCCGTTCCTGACCTACGTGCTGCCGCGCCGCATGGCGAGCCTCCACCCCGGCGCCGAGGGGAACCCGGCGTTCAGCGAGATGGACATCGCGTCCGACATGCGGTGGATCTTCTACTCGGCGGCGGTCGGCTTCCTGCTGCTCGGCTGGTGGCTCTACACCCAGCGGGTCCGCGCCAAGGTGGCCGCGCTCCGCGTCGAGGCCCTCGCCGCGCCCGCGCCCGCCGCCGCCCCCGTCGTCACATGATGCTGCTCCAGGCCGACACCACCATCGCCGTCGTCGACGAGTCCGCCCTGCAGGCGACGACGGCCCAGCCGCAGGGCATCGAGCGGGTCATGCTCGCCGACGACAAGCTGCCCGTCGTGCTGGCGGTCGTGCTGATCGTCTGGCTGGGCGTGCTCCTGCTGCTCTTCCGCACCGATCGGCGGCTGGCGCGCATCGAGCGCGACCTGGACGACCGAGCGTGAGATTGGTACGGGGTACACGGTACGAGGTACCCCGCTCACCGTACCCTGTCCCCTCGTACCCCGTCTCCTCCCTGCCATGCGCCTCCCGACCCTCCTCGGCCTCGCCTTCGTCGGCATCTTCGGGTTCTTCGTCGTCAACAGCTTCGGAGACCAGGTCTCCGGCTGGGAGACGTTCGAGGACGCTGCGGAGAGCGGCCGCAAGGCGCACGTCGTCGGGACGTGGGACCGCGAGGCGCCGTCGACCTACGACCCGTCGCGGAACGTCTTCACGTTCGTGATGACCGACACGTCCGGCACGACGCGCCCCGTCATCTACGCCAACCCCAAGCCTGCCAACTTCGAGGACGCCGAGCGCGTGGTCGTGCAGGGCCGGATGACGACGGCCGCCCAGGGCGACGTGTTCGAGGCCGAGCACATCCTGGTCAAGTGCCCGTCGAAGTACAACGATGGCGCCGAGTTCGAGGCGGCCGAGCCGGGCGTGCCCGTCACGCAGACGTCGGCGGGCTCGTGAGCCGTCGCCGACGCCGGTCCTCCGCTCCCTCCTCGTCGGGCACGACCGGCCGACGCCGGAGGCGAAAGCGCTGGACGCTCCCGAAGATCTCGCGGCGGACGTGGATCGGGCTGGGGGTCGGCCTGCTGGCCCTCGGCGCGGTAGGCGAGTTCATGGGCTCGCGCCCCGAGGCCACCGAGGTGGACGCGCCCGTGCCGCCCTGCCCGAGCACGCCCAACTGCGCGCGGCTCCGCGTCGCGGTCGGCGCCACGCCCCTGACCGTCACCGAGGCGGTCCAGAACGTCTTCAACGGCCTCGGCGACTCCGGCCTGGGCGAGCCGACGGCCTACGTCCCAACGCCGGGCGGCGCGCTGGCGTCGTTCTCGGTCGGCCCCTTCGAGGACGACGTAGTGATCGAGGTGGAGCCTGCGCCCCAGGGCTCGATCCTGTGGGTCCGCAGCGCCTCGCGCTCCGGCCGCTCCGACCTCGGCGTCAACGCGCGCCGGGCCGATCGCATCGTGGCCGCGATCGCGTCGTGGCTACCGCCGGAGGCGATGCCGACGGACTGAGCGGTCAGGGTTCTCACGTGTGCCCACGGGTGAACCTTTCGGGGGCGTCATCGTCTCGCCTGCTCGTACTGCCCCCCGCTTCGCCCCGATGTCCGTCCCCTCCCCCCTCGACCTGTCCGGCATGATGGAGCGCATGAAGGCGCTCGGCGCGGGCGACCTCAAGCTGCCCCCGCCCGTGCTGGAGGAGATGGAGGCCGAGATCCGCGACTACCGGCCCGCCGGACCCGACGGCGTCGGCGCGGCGCTGGTGGTGCGGTTCCCGGTGCTGGAGCGCTACCAAAACCCGATGGGGATCATGCAGGGCGGCATGGTGGCCGCAGCGGTCGACAACGTCGTCGGCCCGCTGAGCTACCTCGTCGCGCCGCCCAGCGTGACGGCGCAGCTCACGATGACGTACCTCGCGCCCGTCACCCCCGACCTCGGGCACATCACGGTCGAGGCCACGCTCGTCACCCGCGCTGGCCGCCAGTTGGTGTTCGACGCGACGGTGACCGCGCCCGACGGGACGGCGCTCGCGATGGCCCGGGCGACCCAGACGATCGTGCGGAAGGCGGCCTAGGTGTCCGGCGAGCCTGGGCGCGCGACGGCAGAATCCTGACGGGACGGAGCGCCCGTCGATAGCTTCGGGCTCCTCGCCACGCCGCCATGAGTCCGCTCGACTGGGTCATCGTCCTCGCCGTCCTCGGCCTCACGCTGGGGCTGGCGGCCGTGTTCGCCCGCCGTGCGAGCCGGTCCACCGACGAGTTCTTCGCGGGCGGCCGGTCGATGCCGTGGTGGCTGGCCGGGACGAGCATGGTCGCGACGACGTTCGCCGCCGACACCCCGCTGGCCGTCGCCGAGTTGGTCGCCCAGTCGGGCGTGGCCGGCAACTGGCTCTGGTGGTACGCCGCCCTCGGCGGCATGCTGACGGTGTTCTTCTTCGCGCGCCTCTGGCAGCGGAGCGGCGTGCTGACGGACGTCGAGTTCGTCGAGATGCGGTACGCCGGGCCGCCCGCGGCCTGGCTGCGCGGCGTCAAGGCGGTCTACTTCGGCCTGTTCGCCAACGCCATCGTGATCGGCTGGGTGGTGCTGGCGATGTCGACCGTCTTCCGGGTCCTCTTCCCCGACATGACCGTGTTCGGGCAGACCGAGATGCTCGGCCTCGACGCGCCGACGCTGGCGGTCGGCGGGCTGATGCTGCTCGTGGGCGTCTACTCGCTGATCTCCGGGCTCTGGGGGATCACGGTCACCGACTCGTTCCAGTTCGTGCTCGCCATGACGGGCTCGATCGCGCTGGCGTGGTTCGCCCTCGACCTGCCCGAGGTGGGCGGCATCGCCGGGTTGAAGGCGGCGCTCCCGGCCGAGGCGTTCCGCTTCACGCCTGTGCTCGGCAACCCGGTCGAGGGCGCAGCCACGCTGGCGCTCTCGGGGGTCGCCTTCGCGGCCTACATGGGCGTCCAGTGGTGGGCGAGCTGGTACCCTGGCGCCGAGCCCGGCGGCGGCGGCTACGTCGCCCAGCGGATGCTCTCGACGCGCTCCGAGACCGACTCCGTGCTCGCCGTCCTGTGGTTCGCCATCGCGCACTACTGCCTGCGGCCGTGGCCCTGGATCCTGGTCGGCCTGGCCGCGCTCGTCCTCTACCCCGGCCTGGAGAACCCCGGCGAGGGCTACGTGATGGTGATGCGCGACGCGCTCCCGTCGGGACTGCTCGGCCTGCTGTTCGCCGCCTTCCTGGCGGCCTTCATGTCGACCATCTCGACGCAACTCAACTGGGGCACCAGCTACCTCGTCAACGACCTCTACCGGCGCTTCGCAGTGACCGACCGCGACGAGCGCCACTACGTCCTCGTCTCGCGCATCCTGACGTTCGCGCTCGCCATCAGCGGCTTTCTGGTGGCGACACAGCTCGACTCGGTCTCGGGCGCGTGGGGCCTGCTGCTGGCCGCGTCCGCCGGCATGGGGCTCGTGCTGATCCTGCGCTGGTACTGGTGGCGAATCAACGCCTGGAGCGAGCTCGTGGCGACCGTCGTGCCGCTGCTGCTTGTCCTGATCCAGCTCGTCGCCAACGCGCTCGGGACGACGGGCGCCGACGGCGACACGATCCCGGCGTTCGTGGTCCCCTTCCTGACCTCACCGTTCCCGACCAACCTCTTCGGCATCGCCGCCGTGACGACGGCCTGCTGGCTCCTCGCGACGTTCGTGACCCGACCGACGCCCGGCCCGGTGCTGGACGCGTTCTACCGCCGCGTCCGCCCTGGAGGCCCCGGCTGGCGGCCGGTCGCCGCGCGCAACGCCGACGTGGTGCCCGACGCGGGCATGATGCGCCTCACGGCCATGTGGCTCCTCGGCAGCGCCTCCATCTACGCCGCCTTGTTCGGCGTCGGGTGGACCGTCCTCGGCGAGACGCTCAAGGGGCTCGTGACGCTCGCCATCGCCGCCGCCACCATCGCCTTCCTGGTGCGCTCCCTGCGCGCCCAGGACACGCCGTCGATCAGCGCAGAATGACGACCCGCCCCACGGCCGCCTCGGTGGCCGTGCGGACGCGGACGAGGTAGAGGCCCGCCGCCGCGCCCGTCGCGTCCCAGATCAGCTCCGGGTAGCCGACCGGCAGCGTCTCGCCCTCGGCGATCTGCGCCACGACGCGCCCGCGGAGGTCGGCCACGTCGGCCCAGACGGCGAGGTCGTCCGGCAGGGCCAGCGGGACCGCGATCCGCCCGCGGCCAGGGTTCGGGTAGACGGCGCCGACGCCGAGCGCGGTCGGGCGCACGAGCACGTCGAGGCCGAGCGGGAGCGACACGGTCGGGCGGACCGGGTCGTTGGTGGCGAACACGAGCGGCGCCGAAAGCGCCCCCGGCGGCACGCCCGACGGGTCGAAGGCGACCGTGAGCGCCTGCGACCCACCGCCTGGGATGGTCCCGGCCGACGGCGTCACGGCGTCCACCCAGGCCGGCTGATCGGTGAGGTCGAACCGGAGCGTCCCCTCGCCGTCGTTGGCGAGCACGACCGTCCGCTCGGTCGTCCCGCCCTCGACGACGCGGGCCGCCAGCGTCGGCGACCCGAGGCGAGCGGTGGGCGCGACGACGGCCGTCCCGGACACCGCGAGGAGATCCGGCGTGACGCCGGTGTCGGTCGCGAGGCGGATCGTGACGGGACCCGAGCGCGCCGGACGGACCCTGGCCGCCAGCCGGGCGACGGCGCCAGGCGCGATGGTGACGGGGCCGGGCAGGCTCACCTCCGCCCCCGTCGCCGTGGCGCCCGTCACCGTGACGGGCCCGTCGGTCGTGTTCGTCACCCACACCGGCACAGTCGTGTCGATGCCGACGTACAGTTCGTCGAGCACCGGACGCGGCGCGGTCGCCAGCGCGAAGCCACCCGCGAGCAGCGTCGGGCGGAAGGCCGCCAGCATCGCCTCCGCCCGCACGTCCTGGCCGTCGGTGAAGCCCGTCATGCACCGGTCGTCCGAGTAATCCATGTAGTTGTGGACCGGGTCGAGGCCGGGGTCGGAGGGGCACGAGTCGGGGGCGGGCCGCGGGCACCCCGAGGTGCCGTCGCGCTGCTGGGGCGTGTCGGCGACGCCGTCGTTTGGCGACGTGCAGCCGCCCGAGAACGTGTGGTACAGCCCCGCCCAGTGGCCGACCTCGTGGGTGCCGGTGTGCCCCAGGTTGTACGGCGCCCGCGCCCCGCCCGGCAGCGACTGGTTCAGCAGGACGACGCCCTGGTAGTCGTCCGTCTCGGCCGCCGTCTCCGGGAGCGTCGCCCACCCGAGGTAGTCCAGCCCGAGCGACGCCGTGTACAGGTTCAGCACGCGCGCCGGGTCGAGCGCGAGCGCCTCTTTCATGTCGCGCTCGTTCTCAGACCCCAGCGTCAGCCCGACCGCCCAGTCGGGGTTGTCGACCCGCTCCACCAGCGCCAGCACGAACCGGAGGTCGGTCGCGGCGAAGGCGGCGTTCAGGGTGTCCACCTGCGCCTCGATCCAGGCGTCGGGGACGTCGCCCTGCCCGGCGCCCGGCCCCGACCGGAGGACGTGCACCGCGACGGGCACGGTCACCGACCCGGCCCGACGCCGCTGGCCGAGCGCGGTCGCCATGCGGTACTGCTCCACGATGCGCGCCGTCGAGAACGCCTGCGCGAGAGTCGGCTCCGGCGTGGCGCAGCGGCGGGCGTCCGACAGCCCTCCCTGCGCCGACGCGCCGAGGGCACACAAGAGACCGAGGACCAGGACGAGCGCGAGACGCACGGGCGCAGGGAGACGAGGAGGCCAAGCTACGCGCCACCCCGGCGGCTTCGTGCCCGCGCGCAATCTCGTCGAAGCCGTCCGACACGCCGGAACCGGAGCCCGCCACGATCCATCCCCCTGCCTCACACCTACTGCACGCCATGACTGCCCAGCCCGGCGACGTCGTCTCCGTCCACTACGCCGGCCGTCTCGACGACGGCACCCCGTTCGACTCCTCCGAGGGCCGCGCGCCGCTCTCCTTCACCCTCGGCGCGGGCCAGGTCGTCGCAGGCTTCGACGAGGCCGTGACCGGCATGTCGATCGACGAGCAGAAGACGGTCCGCATGGAGCCCGAGGCGGCCTACGGCGCCCGCCGGGACGACCTCGTGCTGACGGTCCCCACGGACGCGTTCCCCGGCGATGCGCCGCCGCCGGTGGGCCAGGGCGTCCGCCTCGGGATGCAGGGCGGCGGGTCCATCGAGGCCCAGGTGGTGGACGTGTCCGACGAGGGCATCACGCTCGACGCCAACCACCCGCTCGCCGGGCAGGCGCTCACGTTCGACCTGACGCTGGTGGACGTGGCGCGGTGACGGCCCCCGGGCTCCATGTTGGTGAGCCCGACCCCATCGCGAGCACGACCTCCCTGCTCTGAACCACCGCAACGCTCCCTCTGGGGCTGGCCGAGCCTAGAAGGCTGGCGCCGGAGGTCGGGGTGGGTCTACGGCATCTCGGCACGCGCGCGCTGGACCCTGTCTGTCAAGCGGTCCAGCGCATTGAACGGGAACGGCTCGCGCCAGTGGGACCGGTACCCTTCTGCCCGCACTCGACTCGCCAGCTCCTGAAGCCCGCGCCAGAATGGGAGCACGATCTCGAGCGGAGCGCCCCACGTCTCCGCTCGGACCTCGGCTTCGCTCCTGGTGCGGCGACCCGACGGGTAGCTGATGACCCGAAACGAGACGGCGGAGGAGTCCGATGACTGGAACCGCCAGTCATGCTCGGAGGGCTCCTCGCAGATCCGCGCGACGTACTCGCCCGGGTCGCCCAGAACACCCGAGAGAGCAGCGACGAGCTCGCTGACGAAATCGTACGGGATGTACGACACGTCGAACCGGAGTTCTTGGCCCTCTACTTCGAGGACGGTCGGCAACCAGCCGCGGTGTGCCTTCCCGAATCGGAGCTTCATGACGAAGGCGCTTGGCCAACCGCTGAGTGAGCAGAGAGCGCCCTCGCCCCACGGTCAGCGGGCAGCGGCGGGTCAGGAGTCATGCCGCAGCACGCCGAGTTGGGGGTCCTCGCTCCTCCAGAACGCATCAACGGTGCCCTCGAAATCGAACTGAATCTGGAGAAGACCAGCTCCATCAGGCTTCATGTAGTCCCACCCCCAGAGGTGCCGTCGCTGTCCGTCGTAATCGTGTGACCACAGGTCGTGCCCGAGACCTCTAAGTTCCTCGACGATGCGCTGGGCCTGCTGCCAATAGGTGTTCCAGTCATACTGATGTTCCGAGAGCCTCGATGTCAGCGCTTGCTCTAGTTCCCTCAGCCGCGAGCCTCTCTCGGTCTCAGGAAGGCTCTCGATGATCTGTCTGCTGAACTTGGGGTCTACCGGCATTCCAGTCCACGACGCGTAACAAGTTTGCCGCTTAGCCTCCGGGGCTGGCGGTGCGGCGGTTGGACGAGCGAAAGTAGGCGCTGACGTTCGGACGAACCAAGAACGCTGGCGCCCCCGGTCGGCCTACAGCGGTGGGTTCTGCGGCCGTCCTGGTTCAGATCACCAGCTGGATCAGCACCCCGATCCCCGCGCCGAGCAGCGCGAACGACACGAAGAGTAGGAGTCGGGCCGTCTGTGTCCGTCCCTTCCCCGCCTCCAAACCCTCGACCAGTTTGTCCTGCCCGAACAATGCCAGTGAGGCCGAGAGTGCGAAGGCAGCGACGACTGCCCCGGACTTGAAGGTCGATTCGACGTAGCCCGCTTGGAGCAAGATGAGGACGCCGCCCGCGGCTGCCACGGCGAGCGTAGCGATCTGCTTGAACTGCTCGAACCGAAGCTGGTAGGTCAGACCGGACGGAACGTTGGGCTCTGAGGGCATCGGTTCCACACCGTTCGGCTCCGGCTCAACGAGATCGGGAAGTGGTTGCTCTTCCAAAACGTTTGGGGCTATCGCGTAGGCCGCAGAACAGGGGGCCGCTCAGCCGCCCAAAGCTGACGACTGGCGGTTGGAAAGAAGCACAGGATACGCCGACGCTCGGATGAGCCGAGAACGCTCACGCTTTGGGTCGGCCTGCAGCGGCGGGTTCTACCGCAGGCTTTAGGGCTGAGAGGTGCCTGTCTACATCTGGTTTCAGCTTGTCGAACAAGTGGCTGCAAGCGGTCGTCAGCTTGTCCGCGACCTGGTCGATCTCCTCTTGCTTGGCCGCTACATACCGATCCGATCGGAGCTTGTAATGGTGATATCTCGCTTCGTCTGTTGGCTCGATCCTTACCACTAGATCAAACAGTATCACATCGTCCAACTCGTCGTCCGTGTGCCGAGCACGATGGGCGATGAGATTCCGCTGGTTCCGGTATGGCTTGACGATGGCGTTGATTTCTCCAAGGACCCCTTGGACTGGAGAGCGTTTGACGTGACTGATAGTGCGGATGAGACGGTGGGTACAGTCCTCTGGCTGGAGACCCAAATCAAGAGCGTCGTTCACGAGAACCAAACAGCGGTCGAGACACCCCGTGGTGCGGAGGAAGAAGTTCTCGACGTGGTATACAATGTGATCTAGCCGAGTGATCTCGTGTTCTTTGAGGCGCTTGGTCGTGCGGAAGCCGGACAGGAAAAGGCCCGCCTGCCTGATTTGATTCAAATTGTCAATGACCGCAGGCACGGACGAGAAAAGGCGTTGTGCGTACTTCTCGTCCGAGTTGAGTTCTCGGGTCCACTCGACCTCGCGCCCGGTTCGCTTGGTCGCGCTTTGAAACGCAGCGTAATAGCCATCGCTGACGGCTGTGACCAGCGGATGTGTCAAAAGCGATTGCTTCAATTGCTACGGGCCTGCGGTAGAACCAGGAGTTATCCGGCACCGCGCCGGATAACGCGCAGAGCCAGACGACGAAGAACCCCGCAACGATACCCACGGATCGCCTCGCTGACAGCCCCGCCTAGCCCCGCACCCGGCAATTGTGAAGGCAATCCGACACGGCATCGGAGACCTCCGACATGGCATCGGAGACCTCCGACATGGCATCGGAGACCTCCGACATGGCATCGGAGACCTCCGACATGGCATCGGAGACCTCCGACACGGCATCGGAGACCTCCGACATGGCATCGGAGACACCCGACACGCCATCGGAGCCGTCCGACACGCCACCAGAGCATTCCGGCCCGGCCCCAGAGACCTCCGACGCGCCCCACGACGCCCCGGACACGCGTCCGGAGCCCGCAAACGCGATCACCCGCCAGTCCGACTCCAGAACGGATCGTCCGGCCAGACCGCCTTCAAGGACGCGACCAGGAACGCATTCAACGGCTCGACCGAGCGCGGCGGCTTCGGCTGGTCGCCCGCACGCACCGCGAGATCGGCCAACTCGTCCTCCAGGTACGCGTGGAGCGCGGGCAGCCGCGGCCCCGCATCCGCCTCGGTGCCCGCCCGCTTCGCCACCAGCAGCCGGTCCACCTCCTCGCGGACCGGGCCGTCCGGAAGGAACCGCTCCACGAGCGGCTGAAGCTCCATCGGAGGCGTCGTCCCGTCCGCGTCGATCCAGAGGCACGAGAGGACGGGACGGAGCACGTAGAAGTACTTCTTGTGCCGGATCCGCTCCTTCCGAAGCTCCGCCCGGACGTTGCTCTCCGCCATGTGGAGGGAATGGTGGAAGCCCGCTCGCGGGTCGTAAAACGCCGACGCCAGCCCGCGCAACCCCTCCGCGACCGGCCCGACCTCCCGGTAGACCAGCGGCGACCGAAGCCACTCGAACAGCGGCGGGTTGGACTTGAAGAACAGCCCGAGCGCCTTCGGCAGGTCCCACCCCGCGAGGTCGATCTCGTCCACGATGGCGTACTCGATCACGTCCCTCCGCTTATCGATCGCGAGGTACCACGCCGGGCGGTGGAGGTACAGAAACCGCACGTCGAAGTCGCTGTCGGCCGAGGCGAAGCCCCACGCCCGGCTCCCCGACTCGACCGCGTACACGATCCGCACGTCGTGCTCGGCCTCGACCGCGTCCAGCCGCCGCGCGACCTCGTCCCGTGGCAACCCGTCCGCCGTCACGCCTCCGCCTCCACGAACTGTCCGCGGTTCACGATGGCCCACGCCCGCCCCACCATCGGCGCCCCCACGAACGGCGTGTTGTGCGACTTCGACCGGATGTGGCGTTGTTCGAACGTCCACTCCGTCGAGTCGTCGAACACGGTCAGGTTGGCCTCCGCGCCCACCTCCACCGACGGCACGTCGAGGCCGAGGATCTCGCGCGGCGCCACCGCCAGCTTGTGGACCGCCTGCGCCAGCGTCAGCACGCCCGGCCGCACGAGGTCGCGGACGGTCAGCCCCCAGCACGTCTCCAGGCCCAGAATGCCGAACGGCGCCTCGATGAACTCGACCTCCTTCTCGAAGCCCGCGTGCGGCGCGTGGTCGGTCGCGATCACGTCGATGGTGCCATCGGCCAGCCCGTCCTTGATGGCCTGCACGTCGGCGGCCGTGCGGAGCGGCGGGTGCATCTTGGTGTGCGTGTCGTAACTGGACGCCTCGACCGCGGCGTCCGTCAGCGCCCAGTGGTGCGGGCACGCCTCGGTCGTGATCGGCACGCCGCGCGCCTTCGCCCGCCGCACGATGTCGACCGCCTCGGCGGTCGAGATGTGGCAGACGTGGACGCGCCCGCCCGTGAAGCCCGCCAGCAGCGCGTCCCGCGCGATCATGGCCTCCTCCGCCAGTCCGGGGATGCCGGGCAGGCCGAGGCGCGTCGCGACCGCCCCCTCGTTCATGTGGCCGTGCGGGTTGAGCGTCAGGTCCTCCTCGTGGCCCAGGATCGGCTTGTCGAGCGTCCGCGCGTACTCCAGGGCGCGGCGCATCAGGCCGCCGTGCTGGACCGGCGAGCCGTCGTCGGAGAAGGCCACCGCGCCGCCCGCGGCCATGTCCGCCATCTCGGCCAACTCCTCGCCCTTGCGCCCCTTCGAGACCGTCCCGATGGGGTACACGTCGACGGCGAGCCCCTCGGCCCGCTTGCGGACGAACTCCGCCACGTCGCGCGTCGCGATGGGCGGCTCGGTGTTGGGCATGCACGCGACCGCCGTGAACCCGCCGAAGGCCGCCGCCCGCGCGCCCGTCTCGATGGTCTCCTTGTGCTCCTGCCCCGGCTCGCGGAAGTGGACGTGCATGTCCATCCAGCCCTGCGAGATCGTCTTGCCGGACGCGTCGTAGACCGCGACCCCGTCCGCCTCGGGCGCGCCGCCGAGGTCATCGCCCACCGCGGCGATCTTGCCGTCGCGGATCAGCACGTCGGCGCGGCGCGTGTCGCCCGTTCGAGCGTCGAGGAGGGTGCCGCCGGAGAGGAGGAGGTCGAGAGCCATCGGACTGTTGGGGGACTTCCCTAAGCTACCCGAGGCGGGGCATCTCAGGGGGACCTCCACGGATGGGTGTTGTACATATCCATCTCCTCTCTCCTCCTCTCTCTTCCGATGACTCACTTCCGTCCGTTCCGATTCGTCGCCCTTCTCGCCCTTGCCGCCCTCGCTGCCGGTTTCCTCCCCCTCTAACCGACACCGACGCGGTCTCCTCTGGGGCCTCGCCCTGCTCGTCTGCGGGTGCCTCCCCGCGCTTCCGCACATAGATTCCGGGGAGGCCCCCGCCTTCGACGCCGTCGCCTTTTTCGAGGGCTCCACCGAGGGCCTCGGCACGCTCACCATCCGGACCCGCTCGCCGCAGACCGTCCGGGTCCGGAGCGTCGGCACGCGGACGCCCGGCGGCGGGCTGACGCTCGTGCAGTCGGTCCGCCTCGGGGACGCCCCACCCTCCGAGCGGACGTGGGTCCTTCGCCCCGCCGGCCCCGCACGCTGGACCGGCACGCTGACCGATGCCGACGGGCCGGTCGAGGCCTGGGCCGAGGGCGACCGCCTCTGGATCCGCTACTCGATGCCGAGGGGCCTCTCGATGCACCAGGAACTCTCGCTCCAGCCTGGCGGCGGCCTCGCCCTCAACCTCGCCACCGTCCGCTTCTGGGGCTTCCCCATCGCACGCCTCACCGAGCAGATCTGGCGGATGGAGTCGAAATCGGGCGATTCCTTACCCGATCCCGCCCCCGAAGACCCGGCGAACCGGGACCCGCGATGAGCCCCGCCCGTGGAACCCCTTCCCCTCTCCACACTCCCCCTTCTATGTCTACGCAACTCCAGAACCGCACCCTCGCCATCCTCGCCACCGACGGCTTCGAGCAGTCCGAGCTGATGCAGCCCAAGGCCGATCTCGAAGCGGCGGGCGCCACGGTCCACGTCGTCTCGCTGAAGGACGGCGAAATCAAGGGCTGGGACCAGGACGACTGGGGCCAGTCGGTCGCCGTCGACAAGACGGTCTCCGAAGCCACCGTGTCCGACTACGATGCGCTCGTCCTCCCCGGCGGCCAGATCAACCCGGACCTGCTCCGCGCCGACGCCGACGCGGTCGCGTTCGTGAAGGCCTTCGCCGAGGCGGGCATGCCCATCGCGGCCGTCTGCCACGCGCCCTGGGTGGTCATCGAGGCGGGCCTCGCCGAGGGTCGCGACATGACCTCCTACATGTCCATCCGGACCGACCTCAAGAACGCCGGCGCGACCGTTCACGACAAGGAAGTCGTCGTCTGCCAGAACGGCCCGTTCACGCTCATCACGAGCCGCAAGCCTGAGGATCTCGACGCCTTCGGCAAGGCGATCATCGAGACCGTCGCGTCGATGGAAGCAGCGTAAGCCACGCCTTCCGCAGAAACGACGAACGCCCCGCCGACCTCGGTCAGCGGGGCGTTCCTGCATCGGGCCGGTCGGTTCAGCCGCCGACGGGGAACTCGATCGAGATCACCCCGGGGTAACGGATCGGGCCGAACTGCGTGTTGATCGAGGGCCGGGCGTCCAGGCGGATCGTCTGGCGCTGGCTGCTGACCCCGGCCACGTTGGCCGCGAGCGTCGCCAGCGACTGGATGTTGGAGCCGAAGAAGTCGGTCAGGTTGAGCTCCATCGAGATGGGCAGGTCCACGGAGCCGCCGGGCGGGATCTGGCGGTCGTCGTTGTAGATGCCCGACACCGTCTCGGTGCCGTCGAGGAAGAGCGTCCAGTCGAGCGAGACGAGCTGCGCGGGCACGCTGTTGCCGTCTGGGTTCTCGGCGCCGACGTGGAGGACGAAGCTCAGGGGCACGTCGTCGCGGGCGACGGCGGTGCCGAGGCGGGCGAGGTCGAGCGCGCCCAGCGAGCCGCCGCCGCGGAGGCGGTCCAGGTCCACGCCCGCGACGAAGGCGTTCGAGACGCGGTCCAGCTGGAACTCGACGTTCTGGAGGCTGGCGAGCTGCTGGAGCGTCGTGCAGCCGGGGATGGTGAGAAGGACGCCCAGCAGGGCGACAGAGAGAGAGGCGAGACGGGGCATGGCGGGAGAGAGAGCGAGATTGCATGTACGCGCGAGCCGGAGTCGGGTCCCGCGTCCCTCAGCCGCCTCTCCCCGCGCCCCGGTCACGTGCCTCCCCATCCCCTCGTCGTCGTCGCCCACGACATCCGCTCGGCCCACAACGTCGGCTCCATCTTCCGCACGGCCGACTGCGCCGGGCTGGCGGGCGTGGTGCTGGCGGGCTTCACCGCGACGCCCGACCACCGCGGGGTCGCCAAGACGGCGCTCGGCGCCGAGGACGCGGTCCCGTGGCGCCACGTCGAGGACGTGCACACGGCGGTGGCCGACCTCCGGGCCGAGGGCTACACGATCGCCGCGCTGGAGCGCATGCCCGAGGCCGTCGAGCCCCCCTCGGTGCCCGCGTCGGCGTTCCCGCTCGCGCTCGTGCTGGGCAACGAGGTCCACGGCGTCCCCGCCGATGTGCTCGCCGAGGCGGACCTCGTGGTGGGGCTCCCGCAGTACGGCGTCAAGGCGTCGCTGAACGTGTCGGTGGCGTTCGGGGTCGCCGCCTACGGGCTCGTGGCGCGCGCGCGCGCCGTGCTCGGATCCGGCTGACCGCCCGCCGCGTTGGCCCTGCCCCTCTCTTCGCACCCGTCCCCATGCTGATCCGCCCTGGCCGTTCCTCTGGTAACCTCATCGACCGTCGCGGCAGCAGCGGCGGCGGCGGGCGCGGCGTCGGCATCGGGCTCGGCGGGATGCTGCTCGTGCTGATCGCGTCGTTCTTCTTCGGCGTCGACATCCGCCCCCTGCTGGGCGGTGGCGGGTCCTCGGCACCTCCGGCCAACGAGCAGGCGTCCGACCCGACCGACGAGGCGGGCCAGATGATCGACGCCATCCTCGTCGAGACCGAGGAGGTCTGGGGCGACCTCTACCGCCAGTCCGGCGAGACGTACCGTGAGCCCAACCTCGTGCTCTACACCGATCTCACGCCGACCAGCTGCGGCACCGGTCAGGCCGCGATGGGCCCCTTCTACTGCCCCAACGACCAGACGGTCTACATCGACCTGTCGTTCTTCCGCCAGCTCCAGCGGATGGGCGCGCAGGGCGAGTTCGCCATCGCCTACGTGATCGCCCACGAGGTGGCCCACCACGTCCAGAACCTGGAAGGGCTGCTGTCGGCCTCGCGCTCCAACCAGATGTCGGTCCAGACGGAGCTCCAGGCCGACTGTCTCGCGGGCATCTGGGCCAATCACGCGCGGGATGAGCGCGGCCGGATCGTGCTCAACGAGACCGACATCCAGTCCGGCATCTCGGCCGCCGCCGCCGTCGGCGACGACGCGATCCAGCGCGGCGCCGGGCAGGCCGTCCGCCCGGAGTCGTTCACCCACGGCTCGTCGCAGCAGCGTGTGGACGCGTTCGTGGGCGGATATCGCTCCGGAGACTACCGGGTCTGCTTCTCCTGATCCTCGGGTGCCTGCCACGCGACGGCCAGCCACAGGTCGCCGTCGCGACGAAAGGCGACGGTCCACGCCCCCGACCCATCCGCATCGGCGGTAGCCCGGCCGTGGTCGGCTGGCCGGCCGTCAGCGTCGAGCGCGAGGCGGACAGAACGGCCCCCTGCGCGGAAGCCCGTCCGCTGCCCCTTGAGCACGGCCTCCTTGAGCGTCCAGAGGAGCGTCTGGGCGTCGTCGGTGGGGCCACCCAGAGCCTCCAGCACGCCGTACTCGTCGGGACGGAGGATGCGGCGCCAGAGGTCGGGACGCCGCCGCGCGACGCGCTCCAGGTCCACGCCGACGGGCCCGGCTGCCACTGCCGCCGCCGCTGCGACGGACTCCGCGTGCCCCGTGTGGGCGATCGAGAGGCGCACGCCGTCCACGACCGGCGCGCCGTCCGCCCCGACGCGGAGCACGACGGCCTCGGGCCGTGTGGCGAGCGTTGCGCCGACCAGCGACCGCGCGGCGGTCCGCCCGAGGAGAAACTGGCGCTGCCGGTCCGGGTGGCCGAACGTCGCCATTCGCTCGCGCTCCGTGTGGGACAGCAGCGCGGGGTCTGCCTCCGGGGCGCGAAGCAGCGAGGCCGCCACGTTGGCACCGGGCCTCCACGCCAGATCGAGAGCCGTCATAGTCGCGTCCTGGCGGTGCGAAGAAGTGCCTGTGACACGCAGGATCTCCCCGAGGGGACCCCACGGGGCGCGTCGTAAGTTATGCCCACCCAGACTCCGGCCTTATGTGTGCCCTCCCGATGTCTTCCCTCCCTATGCCGTCTGCGCCTCCCGTCGTCCAGCGCGCTCGCGAGTCGTTCTCAGACTTCGTCTCCGCCTACCGTGACCGGCTGACGCACCTCTTCGGCACGCGCCATGACGTGGACGCCACCGGGACCGAGCGCGGAGTGCCCCCGTTCGTGATCCAGCGCTTCCGCGACGTGGACCCCCTGTCGGTGTTCGTGCCCCAGGAGTACGGCGGCCGAGGCGGGCCGATCGGCCACGGGCTGACGATGCTCGAAGAGACGAGCTACCACTCGCTGCCGCTGAGCCTGATCGTGGGCATCAACGGCGGCCTGTTCCTGCAGCCGGTCGTGAAGTACGGCACCGAGGAGGCCAAGCAGCGCGTGCTGCCGTCGTACGTCCGCGACCGCAAGCTGGCGGGGCTCATGATCACCGAGCCGGACTACGGCTCGGAGGCCCTCTCGATGGAGACCGGCTGGCGTGCGACCGACCACGACACGGTCAAGATCGAGGGCACGAAGCACTGGGCCGGCCTCACCGGCTGGGCCGACTACTGGCTCCTGACCGCTCGCCCGCGGACCAAGGACGGCGGCCTGCGCCGCGACGTGGACTTCTTCATCGCCGACCAGAACCAGCCCGGAGAGCACGTCGACGTGGAGGAGCTCTACCCGAACCTGGGGCTCAAGATGCTGCCCTACGGCCTCAACCGCGTCGACGTGGAGGTGCCCACCTCGTCGCGCCTGGAGCCGACCTCCACGGGCGTCAAGATGATGCTCGACACGCTCCACCGGAGCCGTCTCCAGATCCCCGGCATGGGGATGGGGTACCTCCGGCGCATTCTCGACGACGCCCTCGTGCACGCTCGCGAGCGGTTCGTCGGCGGGAAGGCGCTCTTGGACTACGACCAGGTCAAGGCGCGGCTCGCGCGGCTCCAGTCGTTCGTGACCGGCACCGCGGCCATGTGCATGGAGACGGCCGGCACCGCGGGCATCGACCGCGACCTGTTCGGCGACGGCCTCAAGGCGAATGCGTTCAAGACGGTCGTGACGGATTGGATGCAGGAGGCGGCACAGTCGTTCCTCCAGCTCTCCGGCGCGCAGGGATACCGGGAGGACCACCGCGCCGGCCGCGCGCTCGTCGACAGCCGCCCGTACCAGATCTTCGAGGGCTCCAACGACATCCTCTACCAGCAGGTCACCGAGTCGGTGGTGAAGGCCATGCGGCGCCTCAAGCAGGTCGACCTCGGCGCCTACCTCCGCGCCGAGCCGCTGACGGCCCGCGCCGCGAGCACGTTCGGCGAGTCGCTCGCCTTCGACATCGACTGGTCGATGCCGCAGCGCAAGCTGGTCGACCTCGGCAAGGCCATCAGCCGGATCGTGACCATGGAGATGACCATCGAGCTGGGCGAGCGTGGGTACTCGGCCGAGTTGGTCCAGAACATGCTCGCCGAGACGCGCGCCGAGGTGCGCTCGCTGCTGGAGACCTACCGCTCGGGCGGCCTGACGGCCGTCGTGGAGGACACCGTGGCGCCCGACTGGCTCTCCCGCGTTCGCCTCGCCGGATGATCGGCCGCCCGGCGCCCGACGAGTTCGGCGACTTCTACCGCCGCTACATCGACCTCGTGGAGGGCGACGACCTGCTCGCCGCCCTCCGCATGCCGGTCCTCGCGAACGCGCTCCAGGACCTCGACCCTGCGCTCGGGGCGCACGCCTACGCCCCCGGAAAGTGGACGCTGGCGCAGTCGGTCCAGCACGTGATCGACACGGAGCGGATCTTCGCCACCCGCGCGCTCCGCATCGCCCGCGGCGACGCGACCCCGCTCCCCGGCTTCGACCAGGACGCCTACGTGCCGCTCGCGCCGGTCTGTCCCCTCTCCACTCTCGCGGACACCCTCGACCGGCTCCGCGCGGCCACGCTCGACCTCTTCGAGGCGTTCTCCGAGGCGGACGCGCGGCGCGTGGGGACGGCCAGTGGCAGCCCACTCTCGGCGCGTGCGGCGGGCTGGATCGTCGCCGGGCACGAGCGGCACCATGTCCAGATTCTGCACGAGCGGTACCTCGCCCCGCGGACGTAGGGTTTTTCCGCCATCTGAGCGCCCCAGGCCTCTTCCGCGCGCCGCCGGGGACCCTCCGCCGACGGCCCGGGTTGGCGGAGCATGCGTTACACGTCCCGCCTCGCCGTCCCGGTGCCCGCCGCCGACCTCTTCCGCTGGCACGAGCGGCCGGGCGCCTTCCAGCGACTCACCCCGCCCTGGCAGCCGGTCTCGCTGACGAGCCACGAGGGCATCCGTGACGGCGACCGCGCGGTGATCCGCCTCGGCACGCGGCTCGTCGGCCTCGACTGGGTGGCCGAGCACGGCGGGTACGACGATGCCTGCCTCCGCGGCGACGGCGCGTGCCAGTTCGAGGACACCCAGCTCAGCGGCCCGTTCGGCGCGTGGCACCACCGCCACTCGATGCGGCCGACCGCGGAGGGCTCCATTCTGGAGGACGACATCACGTACGAACTGCCCCTCGCGCCCCTCTCAGGCGTCGTGGCCGGGGTCGGGGAGGCACAGATCGAGCGGATGTTCGCCTACCGCCACCGGATCACACACGAGGACCTCCGCCGCCACGCCGAGGCCGGCGCGGAGCCGATGACAGTCGCCATAACGGGCTCCTCTGGACTGATCGGCCGCGCGCTGACGGCGTTCCTCCAGGGCGGCGGCCACACGGTCGTCCGCCTCGTGCGCCGCCGGGAAGATGCAGCGTCGCGAGGGCCCCAGGACGAGGCGGTCTACTGGGACGTCGAGGCGGGTGAGATCGACGCCGACGCGCTCGCGCGGCTGGCACCGGACGCGGTCGTCCACCTCGCCGGCGAGCCGGTGACCTCGCTCGACGGCAGCGCGGAGGCGCGGCGGCGCATCTGGGAGAGCCGGACGAAGGGGACGCAGTTGCTCTCTCGCGCCCTCGCCGCCCTGCCCTCCCCGCCGCGCGTGCTCGTCTCCGCGTCGGCCAGCGGCATCTACGGCGACCGGGGCGACGAGGTGCTGACGGAGGCCTCGCTGCCGGGCGAGGGCTTCCTCGCCGAGGTCTGCCAGGCCTGGGAGGCCTCGACTGCCGAGGCCGAGGCGGCCGGGATCCGCGTCGTCCACACGCGCATCGGGCTGGTGGCGACGCCTGCGGGCGGGTTCCTCCAGATGCTCCTCCCGATCACCACGCTCGGCCTCGGCGGCTGGCCCGGCGCCGGCGCCAGCTACATGCCATGGATCGCCCTCGACGATGTCCTCTACGCGATCCACCACGCGATCCTGGACGACGAGCTAGCGGGGCCGGTCAACCTCTCGGCCCCGGCCCCGGCGACCTCGAAGGCGTTCGTGAAGACGCTGGCGTCGGTGCAGAACCGACCGGCCGTGCTGCGTGTGCCCGAGGGGCTCCTCCGCCTGGTGGGCGGCGAGTTGGTCCGCAAGGAGGCGCTGAAGAGCGTCCGCATGCGCCCAGCCGCTCTTCTGGATCGCGGATTCCGGTTCGCCACACCCGACCTCCGGCTCGCGCTCGCGCACCTGACCGGCCACCTCGACAGCCACACCCTCTGATGCTTCGCGCCCTCGTACTCGCGGCCCTCCTCACCACTCCTGCCTTCGCCCAGTCGGATCCCGCGCTGGCGCCGACGGCCGACCGGTTCCGCGCCGACCTGACCACGGTGACAGCCGTGCTGGCCACGGCGGCTCTCGTCCACGATGCGAGCGGCACGTTCCCGAGCACGCCCTACGCCCTGCTCGGCAGCGCGGAAGCTGGCCGGACAGGCCTTCGCGCCGCTTCGCTGTCGGAGATCTCGGTGTCGCGCGATGGCGACGGGGTCGCCGTCCGCTACGTCCCGCTTCCCATCGCGCCGTACACGCGCGACGATGAGGTGGTGACGCTCGACATCACGCGAGATGACGACGGCACCTATTCAGGAGCGTACCGCATCACGCGCCGGGCCGACCCGGACGATGGCGGGCGGACGCTCCCCTACGACACCGCAGGCCGCTACCGAGTCGACCTCGCCAGCGGGACCGCGTGCGTCGACGTGGCGACCGTCCGCGAGCAACTCGCTGCGGGGACCTACACCAACACGCCCGGCACCCTCGGCCCGCAGCCACTGACGGTCCGTGTCGTCCCGCTGGGAGGAGACACGCCCGTCTATTATCAGGAGGGCAGCCGATGAGCGCGCCCATCGTCATCGTCGGCGCGGGCCTGTCGGGCCTCGCGTGTGCTCGCGCCCTGACCGCACGCGGCGTCGAGACCGTCGTGCTGGAGGCTGACGACGCCGTGGGGGGGCGGGTACGGACGCAGCGCCAGGACGGCTTCCTGATCGACCGCGGCTTCCAGGTTCTGCTGACTGCCTATCCGGAGGCGCAGGCCGTGTTCGACTACGACGCCCTCCGTCTCGGCGCGTTCGCGCCCGGCGCCTGGGTGCGCGTCGGGGGCCAGTTTCAGACCATCGGGGACCCCTTCCGGCGCCCGTCGCAGGCGATCCCGACGCTGCTCGCCGGCGTCGGCTCCCTGGCTGACAAGCTGAAGGTGCTCCGCCTCCGCCAGTCCGTCCGCGCGGGGACGGTGGACGACCTGTGGCGCCGTCCCGAGATGACGACCGAGGCGGCCCTGCGCGAGCGCTACGGGTTCTCGGAGCGCATGATTGAGCGCTTCTTCCGCCCGTTTCTGGGCGGCGTGCTGCTGGACGCGTCGCTCGGCGCGTCGAGCCGGGCCTTCGAGATGTACTTCAGGCGGTTCTCCGAAGGCGATGCCGCTCTGCCTGCGGAGGGCATCCAGGCGCTGCCGGAGCAGTTGGCCGCAGCCCTGCCCGACGGCACCGTCCGCCTCGGCGCTCGCGTGAGCGGGGTGACGCGTGGCGAGGTGCGAGTCGAGGGCGGAGACGCCATCCCAGCACGCGCCGTCGTCGTGGCGGCGGACGCGACTGGCGCGGGCGCGCTGCTCGGGCAGGAGACGCCAGCCTGGAAGGGCACCGTCCAGATCGCCTGGGCAGCAGACGCTGCGCCGGTCGACGCGCCGGTGCTGCTGCTCGACGGGGAGGCCGGCGGCCCGCTCAACAACGTGCAGGTCGTTAGTGCCGTGCAGCCGACGTACGCGCCTGCCGGACAGGCGCTCGTCACCGGCAGCGTGCTCGGCACGCCGTCCCTGGGCGACGACGCGCTCGACGCCGCCGCCCGCACCCAGCTCCGCGGATGGTTCGGCGACACAGTCGACGGGTGGCGGACGCTGCGCGTGGACCGGGTCCCGAACGCGCTCCCCGACCTCCCCTCCCTCGACCCACCGGAGCGCCCGCCGTGGGTGCGTGAGGGCATTTACGTCACCGGCGACTGGCGACGCAACGGCTCTATCAATGGGGCGCTCACGGCAGGCCGACATGCCGCGGAAGCGATCCTGGCTGACCTCGGGGTCTGACATGCCGCTTCCCTTCCTCGTCCACCTCGGCGCGACGCTCCTGATGGTGGGCGTCATCTGGGTGATCCAGATGGTCCACTACCCCCTGTTCTCAGGGGTGGGCGCCGAGGGCTGGGCGGCGTACGAGGCGGCGCACCAATCGCGGATCACGCTCATCGTCGGGCCGCTGATGCTGGCCGAGTTGGCGACGGCCGTCTGGCTCGTGGCCGCGCGCCCGGCGGCACTCCCGGCGTGGGCGCCCCTGGCCGGCGTGGTCTTGGTCGGCGTGATCTGGCTGTCGACGGCGTTTGTCCAGGTGCCGCTTCACAGTGCCCTCGGCGGTGCTTTCGACGCCGACGCGCACGGGCGTCTCGTGGCGACCAACTGGATCCGCACGCTCGCGTGGACGCTCCGCGGTGGCCTCGTGCTCTGGATGACCGCGCGACTGGCCGGCTGACACCAGACGAGCCGTTGCATGGGCTCACGTTCGACGAGGTCCCAGACACGACGCGCCCCGCCGACTCGAAAGCCGACGGGGCGCTTGCCGAACGGTCCAATGACCGATGGGGTCAGGCCGGGATGCGGATCTGCTGGCCCGGGTAGATCTTGTCGGGGTCACCGATGACCTCGCGGTTGGCCTCGAAGATCTTCTTGTACTGGTTGGCGTCCCCGTACTGCTCCTTGGCGATTTTCGAGAGCGTGTCGCCGCTCTTGATGGTGTAGTACCGGCTCGCGGTGGCCGTGCCCGCAGTGGCGGTGGCAGCCGGAGCACCGGCGACCGTCAGGCCGTCGTCGTGGACGCTGGCGACGCCCTTGACGTTGCCCGCGATGAGGGCCGCCTTCTCCTTGGCAGCGACGCTCTTGGCCTGGCCCTGGAGCGTGACCGTGCCGTTGTCGAAGCGGACGCCGAGGTTGGAGACGTTGTCACCGAGCGCCTTTTCGATCTCGCTCTTGATCGTCTCGGCCTCGTTGCCGGACTTGCCGCCGAAGAGGTCCTTGCCGGTGTCTTTCAGAAAATCGAGGAGTCCCATGGTCAGGGTAGTGGTTGGTGAAGAAGCGTCAGAGGGACGCCTCTCTGCCACGCCAGCGGCCGCCCCGCTGTTCCGCCGGAGGGGCAGCCCACTGGCGTGCAGAGGAGACCGAAGGCATTCAATTCCCCGTCCGGGTATGAAGTCAGGACAATGAGCGCGACAGATCGAGGAGTGCTGAGAGACGGCAGGGGGTTGTCCACACCCACGGGAGCCCACTCCCCTCCTCCATGCGTCTCCACTTTGTCATTGGCCTCACCATCGGCCTGGGTCTCGCCCTCACTGGATGCGACACGACCGGACTCGACGATCCTGGCACCTGCTATTCCTGTTCCGGCGGTGACCACACTGGTGGAGGTGCCTCTGGAGGTGGCACGACGGGTGGTGGCACGACGGGTGGGGGGACCTCGAACGCCACGTTTATCCCGGTCAACCCGCGCCAGACCTACCTCCGCACCTTCAAGGACAACGCGCTCGACGCGCCCGCCGTCCGCCTGTCGGACTTCAACGCGGAGCCCGGCGAGCAGGTCTGCGGCTTCGCGGTCGGCGACTTCAACTCGGGAGGTGGGGTCCTGGCGAGCAGCACAGGCAGCCCGCTCATCACGGCCGTCTTCAGTTCCGATGACCGCCTCCTCGGCAGTGACCAGCTCGACCGCGTCCCCGGTGCGCTCGACGTCGACCCCGACGTGGTGACGCCAGTCACAGGCGTCGACCAGTACACGACGGACATCGCCGAGGACTTCGACGCGACCAACACGTGCGTCACGATCCCGGCGGGAGCGACCCACGTCTTCTTCAGCGCCTTCGACGGGTTCTACGCCGACAACGCGCCGACCAGCGGGCCGACGTTCGGCATCCAGATCAAGTAGCGGAGTCGGGACGGCACGGATCGCGCGGGGGCGTCGGGAGACTGGCGTCCCCGTGTTGCGTTCTGGTGCATCGGGCAGAGCGATCTTGGCCAGCCCGCCCGCCCTGCCGCCGTGTCCCACTCGCCCCCCGCCGTCCACGTTGCCCTGTCTGGAGGACGGAGCTACGCCGTCCACTTCGAGCCCCTCGCGGCGACGCCGATGCACCTCCGCGAGGCGGGGGTGGCCGGGTCGCGCGTGCTGGTGGTGACCGACGACACCGTCGGCCCGCTCCACCTCGGCACGCTGACGGACGCGCTCCGGGCCAGCGAGTGGCAGGTCGAGACCGTGTCCGTCCCGGCCGGGGAGGCGTCGAAGTCGCTCGACCAGTTGTCGGCGCTCTACGACTGGGCGCTCGGGCTCGGCATCGACCGCGGGACGCCGGTGCTGGCGCTCGGCGGGGGCGTCGTGGGCGACCTGGCCGGGTTCGCCGCGGCGACGCTGCTGCGCGGCCTGCCGCTGGTCCACCTGCCCACCACCACCATCTCGCAGGTCGACAGCGCCATCGGCGGCAAGACGGGCATCAACCACGCGACGGGCAAGAACCTGCTCGGGGCCTTCCACCAGCCGCTCCTGGTCCTGGCCGACCCGGCGACGCTGGACACGCTCCCTGACCGCGCCTTCCGGAGCGGCCTCGCGGAGGCAGTCAAGCACGCGCTGATCTCCGACACCGACCTCGCCCCGCGACTGGCCCGCGACTGGGACGCGCTGATGGCCCACGACCCGGCCGTGCTCGGGCCGCTCGTCCGCGACGCGGCGGCGGTCAAGGCGGCCGTCGTGGAGGCCGACGAGTTGGAGGCGGGCGAGCGGGCGTTCCTCAACTTCGGCCACACGTTCGGGCACGCGCTGGAGCGCGAGGCGGGCTACGGCACGCTGACGCATGGGGAAGCGGTCGCCCTCGGGATGCGAGCTGCCCTGCACCTCTCGGCCTCGCTCCGCCTCGACCGCGTCGCCGACGACCTCGGGGACTTCGCCGAGGCGGACCGTCTCGTCCGGCGCGTCGCGCCCGCCCCGCCCGCTCTCGACCCGGCGACGCTCACGGCCGCCATGGCGACCGACAAGAAGCGCACGGCGAGCGGGCTGCGGTTCGTCGTGCTCGATGCCGTCGGCGTCCCCCGGCTGGCCGACGGTGTGCCGCCGGAGATGGTGGAGGCGGCGTGGCGATTCGCGCTGAGGGATCCCGACGCCGCCGAGGCTGCGTCGCCCGTCGCCTGAGTCCCAACCCGGGTTTCCTCGACAAACCTTGGATTGTCGCCGCCCGGACGCCCGGCGTATCCTGTGGGCCATCGGCGTGGTAGCTCAGCTGGTTAGAGCGCACGACTCATAATCGTGAGGTCGAGAGTTCAAGTCTCTCCCACGCCACCGATGCCCCCCGGCTCCCGCGCCCGGCCCTCCCGCCGGGCGCGACTCGTTTCGGCCCGTCATGCGGATCTACCTCCACGACTACGGCGGCCACGCCTTCCTCGTCGGCCTCGCGCGGCACCTCGCGCGACGCGGGCACACCGTCCGCTACGGGTTCTCGGCGACCAACGAGGCGCCCCAGGGCGATCTCGCCCCCCGCCCCGACGACCCGCCAACGTTCTCGCTGGACCCGGTCGTGACGCCGCCGGTCGACAAGCGGGCACGGTCGCTGATGGGGCTGGTGAAGCGAAAGCGGGCCGAGGCGCGGTTCGGGCGGGCCGCCGCCGCGCACCTCCGCCGGTGGGACGCCGACGTCGTGGTGTGTGCGAACGGCTCGCTCGACGTGATCGCCCCGCTCATGGCCGCGGCGCGAGACCAGGACGCCGCGTTCGTGAACTGGCTCCAGGACGTGCTGTCGGTCGGCACGCGGTCCGTGCTCGCCCGGCGCTTCGGCCTGCCCGGCGACCTGCTCGGCCGCACGTTCGAGGCGAAGGAGGGCCGGATGCTGCGCGGCGCCGATGCTGTGATCGGCATCACGGACGCGTTCCGTCCGCTGCTCGACGGCTGGGGCGTCGACCCGGCCCGGGTGGCCATCATTGAGAACTGGGCGCCCCTCGCCGAGCTGCCCCAGCGCCCGCGCGACACGGCCTGGGCGCGAGCGCACGGGCTGGATGCGCACCCCGTCGTGCTGTACTCCGGCACGCTGGGCATGAAGCACGACCCGGCCAGCCTCGGCCACGTCGCGGGCGTCCTCGCCGACCGGATGCCGGAGGCGCGCATGGTCGTCGTGTCGTCCGGCCAGGGCGCCGACTGGCTCGCCGAGCGGGCGGCCGGGCTCCCGAACCTCGTGCTCCTCCCCTTCCAGCCGTTCGATGTGTTTCCCGACGTGCTCGGTGCGGCCGACGTGTTCGTGGCCATCCTCGAGCCCGACGCGAGCGCCGTCTCGGTGCCGTCGAAGGTGCTGGCGTACCTCTGTGCGGGGCGCCCGGCCGTCCTGTCGGTCCCGGCCGACAACCTCGCCGCGCAGGTCGTGACGCGCGAGGACGCCGGGGTGGTGGTGCCCCCCGGCGACGCCGACGCATTGGCCGAGGCGGTCCTGTCGCTTCTGGCCGCCCCGGCACAGCGCGAGCGGATGGGCGGCGCCGGACGCGCCTACGCCGAGCGGGCCTTCGACCTCGACGCCGTCGCCGAGCGCATCGAGGCGGTGCTCCAGAACGCACTCACGCGCATCGGCTAGTTTTCGACATGCCCGACGCCGTCCCCGCCCTCGACCCCGACCGCCCGACGCCCGAGGGATTCCGACCTGTCGGGCAGGGCATCCGGCGCCGCCTCTTCGAGATCGTCTTCCACGCCGACGACCCGGCGGCCAAGGGGTTCGACGTGGTCCTGATCGTCGCCATCCTGACGAGCGTCCTCGTGGTGATGCTGGAGAGCGTCGCCTCGATCCAGTCGCAGTACGCGAGGGAGCTGCTCGCCGCGGAGTGGTTCTTCACGGTCCTCTTCACGGCCGAGTACCTGCTTCGACTGTGGGTCCTCCAGACGCCCCTCCGCTACGCACGGAGCTTCTTCGGCGTCGTCGACCTGCTCTCGATCCTGCCCACGTACCTCAGCCTGCTCATCCCCGGGGCCCAGGTGCTGCTCACGGTCCGCATCCTGCGGGCGCTCCGCATCTTCCGCGTCCTCAAGCTGGCCAACTACCTCGACGAGGCCGACCAGCTCCGACGCGCGCTGGCCGCCAGCCGCCGCAAGATCCTGGTGTTCATCTTCGTCGTGCTGACGCTGGTCACCATCGCCGGGTCGATGATGTACCTGATCGAGGGCGGCGAGAACGGCTTCGACTCGATCCCGCGGAGCGTCTACTGGGCGGTCATTACGGTCACGACGGTCGGCTACGGCGACATCGCCGCGCAGACGCCCGTCGGGCAGCTCCTGACGGTGGCGCTCGTGATCGTCGGCTACGGCATCATCGCGGTGCCCACGGGCATCGTGACGGTCGAGTTGGGCAAGGAGCGAGCGACATCGATGGCGGAGACGCTGGCCGGGGCTGCCGTCCAGGCGGTCACCGTCCAGCTCTCGACGTGCCCGCGCTGCGGCCTCAGCGAACACGACACGGACGCGAGCTACTGCAAGTGGTGCGGCGAGCCGCTCCTCGTGGAGGCCCGCCCGACGACCTGACCTCCCTCGCTACCCGAACCGCGACGCGGTGGGACGCACGGGGCGCGCTCCGGAGACGGCACCACGGGCCTGTCGCTCCGTGACCTCCGCTCGCCACGCCCGCGTGAGGAAGGCGTAGTCGAGATCCTCGGCCGCCTCGCCGAGGTCGCCGACGGCCTGGAACCCGAGGTCGACCGGCGAGACGAACCGCGTCGGGGCGCTGGAGAGGTCCAGCACGCGGGCTCGGCCGAGGCCGAGGCGGTACTCACCCCAGAGCTGGCCCAGGACGCACGCCGCGCCGTCCCCCAGCGCCAGCCCGTCCGTGTCGATGCGAGCGGCCCAGCCGGGGTCGCGGTCGTCGAGGAGCGCCGCGCCTCGCGCGGCACGGCTGCGCGCGGCGTCGGCAGTGAGCGCGGCGAGACGGCGCGCGCGACGGCGGAGGCGGAGACGTCGGAGCATGAGGCAGGGGGCCGTTGAATGCAGTGTACGCCCCACGGCCGGATTCCGTGCCCCGGGGACGCCTGACTCGCCTCAGGGCACCAGCAACGCCAGCAGCCCCAGCGCGGAGAGCGGCCCGACGATGCCCGCGCGGAAGACGCGCCCCTCGAAGTCCGTCGTGTCGAGGTCGATCCGCTGTTTCCACCGCGCCAGGATGGCCGCCGAGGCGGCGGTCGCGAGCAGCGCGAGCGCCACGATGGCGAGCGTCAGCAGGATGGGCCGATCGGGGACCGGCGCCCCGCCCTCGGCCTCCCCCGCCACGCGGACCGCCCAAACGCGGAGCCACACCACCAGCAGCACCGGCCCGACGCCCACCAGGGTCGCGCGCCACGCCGCGCGCCACGCGAGTTGCCCGACGCTCCACTCCGGCCGCGCGACCCGCATCCGGTCGACCCCCAGAAAGGAGAACGTGACGGCCCAGGCGAGGGCGTACGGGAAGAGCAGTTCGAGGTCCAGCGCGCTCGACACCAGCAGCCACAACACCCCCACCGACGACACGCTGAACACGTTGTGCGCCGTGTGCGGGCGCCGGCTGGGATCGTGCGGAAGGCCATCCGCTTCGCGAGCGGCGGGCCACACGCGCGTGTAGAGGAGGTACACCAGCACCGGCGGCAGCAGCCACGCCGTCCCCCCCAGCGCCCATGCGAGGTAGCCGACCAGCACGGCCCCGAAGACCCCCGCGCCGCCGACCGTCGTCTCGCGCCGCATCGACGACGCGAGCAGGATCAGCAGCAGCATCACCACGGCGTGGCCCGCCAGCAGCGGCGCCGGGAACGTCAGCAGACGCATCAGGATGGCGACCGTGCCGAGCGGGAGGAACAGGTTGTCGAGCCCGCGCCACGACACCGCTTCCACGATGGTCGCCAGGGCCGCCGCGATGGCCGCGATCCAGAGCCCCTCTACCCGACCGACAGGCGTGAAGAGCACCAGGGGCACATGGACGCACAGAAACGCCAGCACCGCGAACGCCGCTGTGCCCTCACGGCTCTTCGGCCCCTCCACGGTCGAGTACGCAGTCTGCCCCATCCGCACGCCGACGAGCGCAGCCAGCGGCCCCGCGACGCCGAGCAGCAGCAGCGGGATCGTGTAGAGCACCGGCGAGTCGCCCACGAACAGGTACAGGCCACACACGGCGACCGGGAAGCAGAGGTCCCCCACCGACGGCTGGTCCGAGACGTGGAGGACGCCCCCGAGCGCGTCGCGGACCGTCGGCACCATCCGGATCGCCAGCATCGTCCCCACGCCGAGCACGGCGAGCGCGATGACCGGCCAGTCGGCATCGAACAGCCACGGAAACGTGAGCGCGACCGCGCTCATGGACGCGTGCAGGATCTCGCGCGTCACCTCCGGCGCCAGCCGACGCACCACCTGGAGCCGACGCAGCGCGACCAGGGTCAGCACCAGCGTAACGAGCACGGCGACCACCGTCAGCCCGACCGGGAGCACCGACGCCGTCACGCCATCGCTGGCCAGAGCCAGGACATCGACCGGAGGCCGACTGGGAGCATGGCTGGAGTCATGTGCGATCGATGGCGTCGCACAAGGTAGCCCGCTCCCCGACCGGGGAGGGCCCACGAACCCGTGCCGCCCGGCCGCGTAGGCCTCAGCCCCTCTCCGACACCATGTCTGCCCCGTTCTCGATCACCGTCGGCCCTGGCGCCCTCGTCGCCACCGCCGTCCACGACGGCCACGCGATCCACCCGGAGACGCTCCCCCACGTCTCCCTGCCCGACGCCGAGCGGCTCCGCGAGGAAGACCCGTTCACGGGCCGACTGACGGACGTCGCGCCGACGCGCGTCGTCGGCGGGCGCTCCCGCTTCGAGGTCGACCTGAACCGCCCCCGCGACCGCGCCGTCTACCGCACCCCCGACGACGCCTGGGGCCTGCAGGTGTGGATGGACACCGTCCCAGACGCCGTCGTCGCCCGCTCTCTGGCTCTCTACGACGCGTTCTACACCGCCCTGGGCGACCTGCTCCGGCTCAAGATCGAGGAGCACGGGTCGGTCGTCGTATACGACCTCCACACCTACAACCACCGCCGGGACGGCCCGGATGGCCCCGTAGCCAAGCCGGAGGGGAATCCCGAGGTCAACCTCGGCACGGGGACGCTCGACCGGGAGCGCTGGGGCGCCCTGGTGGACGGGTTCATGGCCGACCTCAGAGAGGGTGCCGCCCAGGCCGGCCTCCCCGACCTGGACGTACGCGAGAACGTCAAGTTCGAGGGGGGTCACGTGTCACAGTGGATCCACGAGACGTTCGGGAGCGATGCATGCGTGCTGGCGGTGGAGTTCAAAAAGACGTTCATGGACGAGTGGAGCGGGGAGCTCGACGAGGGCCACCTCGGGCAACTTCGCGAGGCCCTCGCCCACACCGTCCCCGGCGTGCTCGCCGCCCGGTCGGCGTCGTGACGGCAGACGCCCTCCGGCGTGTGCTCCGTACCGGCTTGGACGCGGGGAGGCCCGTCCGCCTCGACCTGGGCGGCCTCGGGACCGTGTTCGTGGATCACGCCGTCCCGATCCTGGCCGTCCACCGGTGCCCCGGCGGTGCCACCGGCGACCCGGCCCTGGACGCCCGCGCGGCCTGCGACCAGGCTCATCAACTCGTCACGACCCAGCCCGCCTACGTCCTCACCTCTGACCCCGACCCCGGCGCTGCGCGCGAGACCGTCCGCATCGTCGCCGAGGCGCTGGAGGCTGCCTGTGGCGGGCTCCTGCTGGTCGAGGTCTGGTCGCCGCTCGACGATGCCCACGACGACGACGTCGACCCGTTCGACCGCGCGCCGGGGTTCACGATCTACACCTCCGAGGATGGCCCACCGGCCGAGGCGGTCGACGCGCTGTGCGACGCGCTGTCGGGGATCGAGGAAGCGGGTCAGGGAGCCAGCGTGGACCACGTGGTGACCCCGACCGTGGCACCGCCCGGCCTTCCGCCCCTGGACCGGCCCCATACCATCGGGCTCGCCGTCGACGCCATCTTCCACAACGCTCGCGACGACGAGTTCTACCCGCGTGTGCTGGCCCACCTGCGCGAGAGGATCGCGCCGGCGCTGCGCCAGGCTGCCGCCGACGCGACTCAGGTCTCCCCGACCATGCTGGCGCGCACGGCGCTGGAGCCTGCCGCCGTGGAGGTGGACCGGGGCCTCTCGGATGTCGCCCGCTCGTTCGGCTTCCTCCTCCAGGTGACGCCCGTCAACACCGACGCTGCCTGGGACGACTTCAAGGGGGGGGGCTGCGAGCACGCCCCGGAGCTGCTCTATCGTCCGCTCACGTTCGACCCCGACCAGGCCCGGCGCGACCTGTTCGCTCTGCCTCTCGACGACGTGGAGGACCCGGTCGTGGAAGGTCTGCTGCGCGAGTGCCGCGACGAGCTCGCGTCGCACGTCCGGATGGTGCTCGACATCGACACGCCCCAGTTCCTGCCCGAGAGCCTGCGCGTCTTCGGCGCCCCCGACGACGACCTGATCGACCTGGCGCACCGCGTCGTCTCGGCCGTCGACGCCCGGCCTCGACGCACGACGGGCCAGGAGACGGTCGGCGCGACCGTGTTCGCCGCTCAGGCGCGGGCTCAGTTGGAGGCCTACCATACGCTCTCCGAGCACGTCCCTGTCACTGTCGACATCCGCCAGGATCTGCCGAGCAGCCTGATGGTGTCGAGCGGCGAGCTGCTGATCGGCGCCCGGTACCAGGTCTCCGAGGCGCGCGTCGCCCCGCTGCTGGCGCACGAGATCGGCACGCACGTGCTGACGTACGCCAACGGCTGCGCCCAGTCGATCGAGCAGTTCCGCCATGGGCTGGCGGGGTACGAGGACCTTCAGGAGGGGCTGGCCGTCTTCGCCGAGTGGCTCGTGGGCGGCCTGACCGGCGGGCGGTTCCGGACCCTGGCTGCGCGCGTGCTCGGTGCCCGCGCCGTGGCCGACGGGGCCGAGTTCGTGGACACGTACCGGCTGCTGAGACGTGACGCGGGCCTGAGCGAGCGCGGCGCGTTCGGCGTGGCCGTCCGGCTCCACCGCGGCGGCGGGCTGACCAAGGACATGGTGTACCTGCGCGGCCTGCGCGACCTGCTCCGCCACCTCGCCGAGGGCGGCCCGTTCCGGGCGCTGTTCGCGGGCAAGATGGCCCTCCGCCACCTCGACGCCGTCGCCGACCTGACCGACCGGGGCATCCTGCGCCCCCCACGACTTCTTCCCCTTCACCTCGACGACCCCTCTGCGGTCGCCCGCCTCGGCCGTGCCCGCGACGGACTGACGGTCACCGACCTCCTCTCCCCAGACGCGTAGGACCTCCTCGCGGCCCCCTCCCCACGCCCATGCGCATCGCCTTCCTGATCAACTCCTACGACACGGAGAAAGCCGTCTACACCACGACGCGCCTCGCACTCGCCGCCCACAAGGCCGGCCACGACGTGCTCTATCTATCGGTCGAGGACTTCATCTGTGACCCCGACGAGACCATGCGCGTTCGCGTGCGGCGACCCGGCGGGACTTATAAGACCACCAAGACCTTCTGGGCAGGCGTCCACGACGACGGCGTCGAGGAGCGGATGGCGGTCGAGGAGATCGACGCGCTCCTGCTCCGCAACGACCCTGCCGACGACGCCTCCGCCCGCCCGTGGGCCCAGTCGGCCGGCATCGTGTTCGGGCAGATGCTCGCTCGCCGGGGCGTGATCGTGCTCAACGACCCCGACGGGCTGGCGAAGGCCGTCAACAAGGTCTACTTCCAGCGCTTCCCGCAGGAGGTGCGGCCCAAGACGCTCGTCACCCGTCACGCCGACGACGTGCGGCGGTTCATCGACGACCACGGCGGGGACGCCGTCATCAAGCCGTTCCAGGGCTCGGGCGGCGAGGGCGTGTTCGTGGTCCGGGGCGACGACAAGGCGAACCTCAACCAGATCATCGATGCGGTCTGCACGAGCGGCTACATGGTGGTCCAGGAGTTCCTCGCCGAGGCGGCCGGGGCCGACACCCGGATGTACCTCGTCAACGGCGAGCCCCTCGTGCAGGACGGCGTTTATGCGGCGTTCCGCCGCGAAGGTCAGGGCGACGACGTGCGGAGCAACATCAGCGCGGGCGGCCAGGTCGCGAAGGCGGAGATCGGGGAGCGCGAACTCGAGATCGCCGAGATGGTCCGTCCCCAGTTGGTCCAGGACGGCATGTTCCTGGTCGGCCTCGACATCGCGGGCGGCATCTTGCTCGAAGTGAACGTGTTCAGCCCCGGCGGCATCGGCGGCATCGAGAAGACGACCGGCGTGGACTTCGCACCGGCCATCATCGAGGCCATCGACCGCAAGGTGCGGGCCAAGGGGCGCTACACCCAGCACTTCTCGAACGTCACGCTGGCGACCCTGTAGACGCGCCGCGCCCGAACGGCAGCAGGCCCACCCCGGACACGGATCGGAGTGGGCCTGCCTTGAATCGGAGTTCGCCGTTGGCGAGAGACTCCCAGCCACGGCCGGAGCCGTTGCACAAGGGTAGGCATGGCCGCCGCCGCCTCCATGACCCCCGACGGCCATTCTGCTAGTGCGCCAGGACTACCGGCCTCAATCGCGCCGGAACCGCATGCGGTCGCGCGGGCGGACGCGGCCCCACGGCTTCCTGTCTACCGCCACCTGTCGCCAGCCCGAGCCCGCCTCGGCGTCCCCGAGCACCACCTCGCCCGACGCGTCGCCGAGGTGGCGGGTGACCGCGTCCAGGTCGGCCCGTGCGCGGACCATGACGGACGGCTGGCCGGTCGGCTCGATCTCGAACTGGGGCATGGGCGGGGTGCTCGGGGGCTCTCTCCACGACCCGCCCTCCCCCCCTGTTCCGGGACGCCGAGCACGCGCGACCGGAAACGCCTCCGGCTGCGCGACGTATCTAGAAGCAGCCCGGAACGAGGGGCCGGAGTGAGCCGCGCCCCCCGTCAACGGTACGACGATCTCACGACCTCCGATGAGCACGCATCTTTCCTCCGGCGATGGCGCCGGTAGCGCTTCCGACAGCACCGTCGACATCCTCGACGCCGTCACCACTGAAGCCGCCATGCCCGGCTCGGGCCTGCCGGACCTCACCACCGCCCCCGACGCCGTCGCCCCTGGCGACGACTTCCTCCCTCTCAAGGGCACCGACTACGTCGAGTTCTGGGTCGGCAACGCCCGCCAGGCGGCCCACTACTACGCCCATGCGTTCGGCTTTGACGTGATCGCCTATCTGGGACCCGAGACGGGCCACCGCGACCGGATGAGCTACCTCGTCACCCAGGGGAAGGTCCGCTTCGTCCTGACCTCGCCCATGGGCCCCGAGGGCGAGATCGCGGACCACGTCCGCCTCCACGGCGACGGCGTGCGCGACCTCGCGCTCTGGGTCGACGATGCGGTGTCGGCCTTCGAGGAGACGACCAAGCGTGGCGGCGTGCCCGTCCGCGAGCCCGAGGTACTGGAGGACGAGCACGGCACCGTCACCGTCTCTGCCATCGGCACCTACGGCGACACCATCCACACGTTCGTGGACCGCTCTGCCTACGACGGCCCCTTCCTGCCCGGCTACGAGGCCATCCAGGACGACTACTTCACGCCCAACCCGGTCGGCCTCAAGTACGTCGACCACTGCGTCGGCAACGTGGACCTGGGCGACATGAACAGGTACGTCCAGTACTACGCGGACGTAATGGGCTTCAAAAACCTCATCTCGTTCGACGACCAGGACATCTCCACCGAGTACACGGCGCTGATGTCGAAGGTGATGTCGAACGGCAACGAGCGGGTCAAATTCCCGATCAACGAGCCCGCCGAGGGCAAGAAGAAGAGCCAGATCGAGGAGTACCTCGACTTCTACCGCGGCCCCGGCGTGCAGCACATCGCGCTCGCCACCGACAACATCCTGGAGACGGTTTCCAAGCTCCGCAGCCGCGGCGTCGACTTCCTGACCGTCCCGACGACCTACTACGACGAGCTGACCGAGCGCGTCGGCGAGATCGACGAGGACCTGTCGGAGCTCGCCGAGTTGGGCATCCTGGTCGACCGCGATCCGGACGGCTACCTGCTGCAGATCTTTACCAAGCCCATCGGCAACCGCCCGACGGTGTTCTTCGAGATCATCCAGCGCAAGGGGGCCCGCTCGTTCGGCAAGGGCAACTTCAAGGCGCTCTTCGAGGCCATCGAGCGCGAGCAGGAGCGCCGAGGAAACCTCTAAGGTTCGGGGTTGAGGGGTTCAGGGTTCAAGTGCTCTGACCTCTCGCCCGGCGACCTGGACTCCGCTCGGCGGGGCTGTGCCGCGGTGTCTCGCATCGCTCCTCCCGTTCGCCCTTGCGAACCCTGAACCACGAACTCTGAACCCATGTCTTTTTACGTCCAGCGCGGGCAGATCCCGCCGAAGCGTCACACCCAGTTCCAGCGCCCCGACGGCGCCCTGTACACCGAGGAAGTCCTCGGCGAGGAGGGCTTCCACGGGATCGGCAGCATCGCCTACCACATCCACCCACCGACGCTGGTCGAAGCGGTCGGCGAGCCGGAGGACGTGACGGTAGAGTACGCCGAGGAGGCGTTTCTGGCGCACCGCCACTTTCTGGGACCGAAGGTCGAGCCCGGCGGCGACTGGCTGACCGGCCGCGTGCCCATCATGGGCAACAACGACATCGTGATGTCGATGTGCGTGCCGACGGACGGCATGCCCGAGGACACGTTCTACAAGAACGCGACCCACGACGAGCTGATCTACGTCCACGACGGCGAGGGCACGCTCCACACCGTCTTGGGCGACGTCGAGTTTCGGCAGGGCGACTACGTCCACGTGCCGCGGACACTGATCCACCGGTGGTCCTTCACCGGCGACGTCCAGCCGCGCCTGCTGGTGATGGAGTCGCCCACCGAGTTCCGCCCGCCGAAGCGGTACCGCAACGACATGGGCCAGCTGCTGGAGCACAGCCCGTACTGCGAGCGCGACTTCCGGCCGCCCGGCGACCCGCCGGCGATCGACCAGGAGGGCCGGTTCACGGTCAAGATTAAAAAGCACGGCAAGCTCTTCCCATTCGTGTACCGCTACCACCCGTTCGACGTCGTCGGGTGGGACGGCTACATGTACCCGACGGCCTTCTCGATCCACGACTTTGAGCCCATCACGGGGCGCATCCACCAGCCGCCGCCGGTCCACCAGACCTTCGAGGCGCGCGGGTTCGTGGTGTGCTCCTTCGTGCCCCGCCTGTTCGACTACCACCCGGACTCGATCCCGGCGCCGTACAACCACTCGAACATCGACTCGGACGAGGTGCTGTACTACGCCGAGGGCGACTTCATGTCGCGCAAGGGCATCGGCCGGGGCAGCTTCACGCTCCACCCCGGTGGCATCCCGCACGGCCCGCACCCCGGCACCACCGAGGCGAGCATCGGCGCCAGAGAGACGCACGAGCTGGCGGTCATGGTGGACACCTTCGCGCCGCTCAAGCTGACCAAGCAGGCGCTCGCCATCGAGTCGCCGGACTACGTGCTGTCCTGGCAACCCGAGAAGCACGGTCACCCGCTCCCGGACGCGGCCCCCATCCCGCCGGGCGCGACGATCTCGGGCGACGGCGCCGCGGGGGCGCTCCCCGACTCGCCGCCCCTCGACGCCGCGCGCGGCTGACCGCCTCGGCACGAACGCTGACGGACCCGCGCGGGCCGCTTCCTCCGGGGAGCGGCCCGCGCCCGTTTGTCTGCTCCCCAAGGAGACGCGGCGTGGCGGGCACCGCGCCGCGCCGCCCTCCGTGAGACGGCTCCCTCTCCCCTCCTCTCCATGACCGTTCTCGTAGCAGGTGCCCACGGCGCCGTCGGACAGCACGTTGTCCAGATCCTCGCTGAGGCCGGGCACCACGTGCTGGCCCTCATCCGCAATGCCGATCAGAGCGCGCTGCTCCGCACCCTCGGCGGCCACCCCATCGTGGGCGACCTCACCGGCGACGTGTCGGACGCCCCCTCGGGATGCGACGCGGTGATCTTCGCGGCTGGCTCTGGCGGAGACGCCGTGGAAGCGGTGGACCGCGACGGTGCCATCCAGTTGATCGACGCCGCCGTGACGCACAGCGTCCGCCGGTTCGTGATGCTGAGTTCCATCGGCGCCGATGCTCCGGAAGAGGCCGACCAGCTGCAGGACTACCTCCGCGCCAAGCACGAGGCGGACCAGCACCTTCTCGACAGCGGGCTCACCTACACCATCCTGCGCCCGACGACCCTCACGAACGGCGCGGGAGTCGGCACGGCTACGTTCGCAGCGTCCCTCGATCTGAAAGAAGGCTCCAGCGAGGTCGCTCGGGAGGACGTGGCTGCGGCACTCGCCGCCATCGTGACGATCTCGGAGACCGAGCACGCCGTCATCGAGATGACCGCCGGCCCGACCCCGATCCGCGAGGGACTGGCAGCGACCTGATCCTCCGAAACGAGACTCGCCCGTCCCGGGGTACCAAGCCGGGACGGGCGAGCAGTAGGGCCGGGCGGGCAGCAGCGAGTGCCTCGGCTGATCAGTGCCATTCCCAGCCCCGTGCCAGTCCGTGCCCGCACCATACGGACCAGCCCTGGGTCATCCTGGGACGACATGGGACGACAGTGAAACGCCCTCTCGTCGGATCGTCTCGATCTGATCCACGGCAGCGGCTGGGTCGGGTGCCCGGTATCTGCACGCACGATGCGCTCTGGACGCGACGGCCTGGGTGGCCTCACTTGAGCATTCGAATCCCCCAGTACACCAACCCGCCGACATCGTGGAGCCCGATCGTGAGGTACGGCTGCCGGAGCATCCTCGTCGGAACGTCTGACGCACCGGCCCACTGCGGCGCGAACGGGGTCGCCTCGACGCCCACCGACAGGACGTGGCCGAGCCGCAGGTACGCCTCTCCACCCGTCCCGTACCCCTGGTCGAATGCCTGCGTCGCGCGAACGTGGTGGGCCCGAAACCCGAGCGCGACCCAGGGCGCCTTGAGGGGAAACTCGACGCCCACATGGGCGCTCATCGACGGAAGCGTCTGGTCGCCCTCCCGATCGACGCGAGTGCTCCGGAGAGGGGCTAGTTCGAGGGACAACAGAGCCCAGGGCATCCGGTACGACGCACCCCAGGTGGCATACTGGGCTCCCGTCGACAGGACGGCCCGTGTGGGCAGCCCCAGGCGGTATGCGAGCCGCCCGAAGCGGTGGCGGCCGTTGTAGGTGCCGCCGTGGAGCCCGTCTCCGTACTCAGGCACTGCAGACCGATTCACCTGGAGACCCCGACGCCGCTCCGCGATGTACACGTTGAGCACCGCCATGGCTGCGTTCGTCGCCTTCTTCCCGTAGCCTGTCTCGTAGACACGCCGGAAGTTGAGAACCTCTGACATCATCCCCTGCAGAAACGGTGTCGGGGCGCCGACGAGGTCTCGCAGGTGCCTAGCATCGCACGGCTCGTCGTCGCATTCGGCCGCCACCGCCTCGACCGCCCTCATCGCAACGGAGTCGCGGCGGATGCCCACTACCAGACTGTCGAACCACGCGTCTGTCCCTCGCTGCCGGATCGCGATGTCGAGAATCGCGTCGATGATGAGTGCCCGGTGATCCCTCCGCATGGATCCGCCATCGCCTTGTGGCTCCCCTCGGCCCACATCCCCAAACTCCTCCTGGAGCAGCCGACTGGCGACGGCCCCGGCGACGGAGTCGGCGGCCCAGAGGCCGGAGTTCTTGATGAGGGTGCGTGCCCGCCCACCCACGTCGGCGATTTGCGAGCGCTCTCGCTCTGAAGCGAGCGCGCGGGCGGCGAAGACGTACCCGTCGTAGACGCCGACGTAGAAGTCGAACTCACGGAACGGACGTGCCAGGAACGCCCCGAAGGCGCCGAGCGTCGAGCCGACGATCGGAAATGCCCGGTCGGTGTTGACGATCCAGGCCTGCTCCTGGGATTCGAGATCCCGGCCGATGCTCTCGATCTCGTACTGTCGCCCCGTCGTCAGGAAGTTGGTCCCGAGGCGGACGAGGTTGTCGAACGCGTTGGCGGGCTCCACAGGCCGCGGCTGGATCTGATTCTCGTACCACGCGACCCGGGTGTCGTCGGGATCCGTAAAGAGGATCACGGTACGATCCCAGGCGAGCGACTCGGGCCTCTGCCCTGAACATGATGGCGCGTAGCTGGTGGCCTTTCGCTCCCGCTCTTCCAGATGCTCGCGCAGGTTCAGGGCCACTCCGAGCGGGTTGTTGTCGAACACGCCGCCGTCCACGTACCACCTCCGGTCCCGGTCACGGGAATGCTCCGAAGGCCATCCGTGGGCGTCGAGAGCGAGGGAGATGTCGAGTTCCATGGGCGCCCAGGCATAGGGGAAGGCCGCCGACGCCAACGTGATGTCTCGGACGCGATTCATGTTCTCCTCCGCGCGCTCCCGAGCGTCGCGGACCTCCTCAGCGCCCTCCCAACACACCGATGCTCGCGTCGAGTCGACCGGAGCCCTGCCACGGGTGGCGAGGGTTGCGAGCCTGGGGTGTACAAGGGACCCGAACCCACGCCGACTCGCGGAGAGAGAGGTGTCGGAAGGAAACGGGAACGGCTCATAGGCCAGTCCTCCGCCAGCCAGCGGCGCCGCCTGCATCAACAACGCACTTCGGACCGACTCGACCGTGAGCCGCCCGTCCTCGGAGAGGTCGACATCCCGAGGCACCACCTCGGTCAGCATAAACCCCGTGGCGACCGGCCGCTGAAGCGTCGCACTGCTGTCGCGAAACGATGCCCTGACCATCGCAAAGACGCTGTCGCGCATGTACCGCCTGCTCAGCGCCGACTCGACGTCCGGCACGCACCCGGTGCCGTCCCGGCATGGAGGCAGGAGTTCCCGAAGACCCACCGTCGTCCACACCCGCCAGTACAGACTGTTTTGTGGCGGCGCGAGCGAGTCGCTGGAGAGGGACCATTCCGCCGCCGCGAGCAGGGAGTTCACGCCGCCGGCCGACGCCCCCGTCGCGATGATGAGTTCGTGGGGATCAAGTCCCAGATCGCGACCGTCGCGCTGCAACCGCAGCAGGTTGAGAACGGCCCAGTTGACCCCCGCCTGGTACGCTCCTTTGCTAATGCCTCCGCCAGACACGACGATGAGGGGTCGCAAGGTGGCATCCCTCGCCGTATCCGGGGCCGCCTCGGGCACACCTTCGTTGCCGACGCTCCGAGCTGCCTCCTCAAGCTGCTTGACGGACTGAGCCTTCGCGGACATCGGAACGCCCGCGAGAAGACATGCCATGAGCAGACCCAATACAGATGTGCGAGCCCTACCGATCATGGAGCCGTACAGTAAGTGGATCATGCGCCGACAATAGCATGCTGCGCCCTGTCCCCGCAAGTCTCTGTACACATTATAGATCGGCCGCCAGCACGTGCTCCTGAAAGAGGATTGCGGCTCATGCGGAGTTGCATGTCGCGGGACTGGGGAGGCTCCGAGCCGGCAGTCACGTTGCCCTTCAGTCCACCCCGTTCAGGCTCTGTCGTCGCCCGCTAGCTTGAGTCTCCCTCCTCAGCTCCCCATGCGCACCGACACGTTCCCCTTCGGCCAGTCCGCTGCCTGGACCCCCACCCCCGAGCACGTCGCCGACACAAACCTCGCGCGCCTCTGGACCCGCCTCGGGCTCGCCGATTACGCGGCCCTCGAACGCTGGGCGCTGGACGATGTGGGGCGGTTCTGGGACGCCGTGATGGAGGACCTGGACATCGAGTTCAGCCGACCCTACACGCAGGTGCTGGACGCGAGCGGCGGCATCGAGCGTCCGCGATGGTGCGTCGGCGGGCGGATGAACATCGTCCACAACGCCCTGGACCGGTACACGGGGACGGCGACGTGGGCGCGCGACGCGGTCCGCTACGAGAGCGAGGAGGGGGACGTACGGACGCTCACCTACGCTCAGCTCCACGCCGAGGTGGTCGCCTGCGCGGCCGGGCTCCGGGCGCACGGGCTGGGCGCGGGCGACGCGGTCGGGCTCTACCTCCCGATGACGCCCGAGATCGTGATCGCCTTCCTGGCCGTCGCGCGGATCGGGGGCGTGATTCTGCCGCTGTTCTCCGGCTATGGCGCCGAGGCCGTCGCGACGCGGCTGGCCGACGGCGACGCGAAAGCCCTCGTGGTGGCGGACGGCGCCCCGCGCCGCGGCCGGGCGGTCCCCATGAAGGCCACCGCCGACGCCGCGCTGGCCGACGTGCCCAGCGTGACCCATGTGTTCGTGGTCAACCGCATGGGCGACGACCTGATCGGCACGGCCTCGGTGCCTGGCCGGGACGTGCCCTGGGACCGGTTGATGACCTCGGGACGGGCCGCCGGGGCGGACGCCGGGCGCTGCGCCGACACGGCTGCCGAGGACCCGGTGATGCTCATCTACACGTCCGGCACCACGGGCACGCCGAAGGGGGCCGTCCACACCCACTGCGGCTTCCCGATCAAGGCGGCGCAGGACATGCGGCACCCGATGGACGTGCGCGCGGGCGACGTGGTCTGGTGGATGAGCGACATGGGCTGGATGATGGGCCCGTGGCTCGTCTTCGGCACGCTGCTCAACGGCGCCACAATGGTGCTCTTCGACGGTGCCCCCGACTTCCCCGAGGCGGACCGGACGTGGGCGATCTGCGAGCGCCACGGCGTGACGCTGCTGGGCCTCTCCCCCACCCTCGTCCGTGCGCTGATGCCGCACGGAACGGCGCCGGTGGAGGCGCACGACCTGCGTGCGCTCCGAGCGGTCGGCTCCACGGGCAGCCCCTGGGACCCGTCGAGCTGGCGCTGGCTCTTCGAGCACGTCCTCCAGGCCGAGAAGCCGATCCTGAACTACTCGGGCGGGACGGAGATCTCGGGCGGGATCGTGTGCGGCAACCACGTCCAGCCCCTCAAGCCGACCGGGTTCTCGGGGCCGGTCCTCGGCATGGACGCCGACGTGGTGGACGATGTCGGGCGGCCCGTGCGCGGGTTCGTCGGCGAGCTGGCGATCCGGCAGCCGTGGATCGGGATGACGCGCGGCTTCCGCGGCGACGAGGGCGACGCCCGCTACCACGCCACCTACTGGGATCGGCACCCGGACCTGTGGATCCACGGCGACTTCGCGGCGGTCGACTCGGAGGGCCAGTGGTTCCTGCTCGGCCGCTCGGACGACACGATCAAGGTGGCCGGGAAGCGCCTCGGTCCGGCCGAGGTGGAGGCCGCGCTCAACGCCGCGCCCGAGGTGCTGGAGTCCGCGGCCATCGGGGTGCCGGACGAGGTCAAGGGCTCGGCCGTCGTCGCCTTCGCGGTGCTGGCGGACGGCGCCGAGGAGTCGGACGATCTGCGGGCCCGACTGGTCGACCGCATCACCGAGGCGCTGGGCAAGGCGCTCCGCCCGAAGGCGGTGCTGTTCGTGGACGCGCTGCCGAAGACGCGCAACGCGAAGGTCATGCGCCGCGTCATCCGGGCCGCCCACCTCGGCGACGACCTGGGCAACGTGACCGCGCTGGAGGACGAGGCGGCCGTGGACGCGATCCGGGAGGCGCGGTAGCCCAGCCCCTCAACGCGTCTCTGCCCCCACGCAGGTCGCCCCCGGCTCGCAGACGAACGACGCGCCGGGCTCCACGACCAGCCCGCCCGCGAAGGTCACCGTCGCGCCCTGCCACACGCGCAGCGTCGCCCCGGCGGTAACGCGCACCGGCTGTCGAAACGTCCACCCTGACATCTCCGCGCCCATCCACGAGTCGGCCGAGAGCACCACCTCGGGCTGCTGGCGCACATCGGCGACCACGTCGAAGGCCATCGAGCGGTCGGCGTCACCCGTGTAGCGGACGTTCGTGAGGGCGAACCAGTGGGGCTCGACGCCCTGCGGGTAGAGCGTGTAGCCGCTCACGTTCGGCCGCGTCCACGGCGTCATCTGGACCGCCGAGCCCTCGGGCGTCAGCATGTCCCGGGACCACGTCGCGTACGGGTCGGCGCAGCCCTCCGAGGTGCCGTCGCACCGCGTCCCGCTGCGGAGGAACCGGTTCGAGGGCGGTGCGACGTCGTAGCGGTAGCTCCCTGCCGGCCCGGTCGGCGAGCCGTGGCTGAGCGTCGCCAGCAGGCCCGTCGCGGGGAGGTCGCGCCAGACGAGGCCGTAGAACGGGTCCTCCAGATCCCAGGGCGGGAAGCGGTCGAAGAAGTTGGTCCGCTGGCGGTTCTCGATGGAGAGCGTGTCGGCCCCGGAGCCCGGCCGGAGCGCGATCAGCACCACCTCGCCCGAGCCGTAGAGCGGACGCACGACGACCCCCACTGTGTCGCGCGACGGGTCGATCACCGTGCGCCGCGCCCAGCCCATGCGCCGCAACTCGTGGCCCGAGAGCGTCAGCGTGAGGTCGTAGTTGGACGACTCGTAGGGCCGCCCGCCCCGGGCGCCGCCGCCACACATCCGGTTGTAGATGCAGGCGAACGCCCCCCCACCTTCCGGCACCTCGAACGGCACATCGTTGCTCACGGCCACGCGGCCCCGCGCGGGAGGCGGTGTGATCATGGCTGTGTGACCCATGTCGAACAAGATGTGGCCGTACTCGTGGATCAGCGTTGCCACTGACCGCTGGCCGCCGATCCAGTTGATGGCTCCCGACCCGCGGCTCCCCATGTCGACCGTCAGCGTGGCGTCGCCACGTCCCACCGTCAGCGTGGGCGCCGGGCGCCCGAACGTCCGTGCGGCCGGGCTGTTGACGCCACTCAGGCTGGCGACGCCGCCCGTGACGTTCACGCCGGGGTCGCGTCGGACGATCAGCATGAGGTGATCCAACTCGCCGTCTCGGTTGGCATCGAACCGGGTGATGTCGAAGGAGCGGTCGGCGACGAGCGCATCCAAGAGTTCGGCCACGAGGTAGCCGTAGCCGCTCCCCTGCCCCGCGCGGTAGGCCGTGGACGGTCGCGACGGCGTGTACACGACCGGCTCGCGGCGGCGGCGCGGCCAGACCTCGCCCGTCAGGATGTGCGGACCGGCAGGCCCGGTGTGCGACTGCCAGAAGAAGTAGGCCGAGAGCGACGGGTGATCCAGCCTCAGCGCGGCCGTCACGTCGGCCGGGTCCGCCTCGACGAGCGCGTGGCCCCAGTCGGGAATGCGCTCGGCACCGCGCCGTCCATCGATGGGCCACTCGGGCGCTCCCGCCGTGTCGTCGGAGAAGCGGACGAACACCACGAGTGCGTGGACCGAGTCGGCGAACGCGATCGTCGGCGTGCGACTCGCCGTCCGCCCCGGCTGGGCTCCCGAGGCGGACGCTCCGAGCAGCACGCTCAGTGCGAGAACGACGGCACGGGCGACAGACATGCGGGCGGGGGGAGACGGCCTCAACGTAGCCCGAGACGCCTCTCGCGTGCCGCTACGGGTCGAAGCGGCGTCCCACGGTGGACTCGGTCACCGCCTGCTCCTCGACGCCCTCGTCCCCGGTCGGCGTGCGGAGCACCTGGAGGAACCAGACGACTGCGACGACCGCGCCGCCCGCGTACGAGATCGGGAAGGCCCACCAGATGCCGTCGGTGCCGAGCCCGGCGGACGACGACAGGAGCCACGCGACCGGGAAGCGCAGCACCCACAGGCTGGCGATGGAGATGAGCATCGAGACGTAGGTCCGCCCGGCGCCGCTGAAGCCGCCGCCGATCACCACCTGCACGCCGATCAGGCCCCACGCGGGCGCCATGATGCGGAGGAAGCGCGCGCCGTCGGTGATGACCTGCGGCTCGGTGGGCACGAACGCGGCCACGAGCGGCTCGGCGAACGCGAACGCCAGCACGCCCGCCGCCGTCATCGTGCCGAACGCGATCCAGGCGCCGACGGTGGTCGTCTGCCGAGCCCGGAGCCGCTGCCCAGCCCCCACGTTCTGCCCGACGACCGTGGACGTGGCGATCCCCAGCCCGAGCGCGGGAATGAGGACGAACGAGAAGATCCGCGTGCCGACGCCGTACGCCGCCACAGCGTCGCTCCCGAACCCAGCCACGAGCGTCACGAGCACCGTCAGCCCGAGGGCGCGCATGGCCTGGTCCACGGACGCCGGGAAGCCGAGCCGCCCGATCCGCCGGGCGATGTCGAGGTCAGGCGTGAGGTCCGCCCAGCGAATGCGGACCGGGCGCCGCCCGGTGAAGAGGAGCCACGCGCCCACGATCGCCGCCAGCCCCTGCGTGCCGATGGTCGCCGCCGCCGCCCCGGCCACGCCCATCGCCGGGACCGGCCCCCAGCCCAGAATGAACAGGGGGTCCAGGACCAGGTTGAGCAGCACTGTCCCGCCGACAATGTAGAGCGGCGTCTTGACGTCGCCCACGCCTCGCAAGAGCGCCTGGAACACGAAGTAGCCGAACACGAACGGCAGGCCGAGGTAGCTCAAGCGGAGGTACGCGGTGGCCGGGGCGAGCACGCCCACCTCGGCGCCCATGCCGCGGAGGAGCGGCTCGGCGAGCGCGAACCCGGCCCCGGCGAGGAGCACGGACAGCATCAGCACGATGGCGTACGTCTGCCCGGCCACGTAGTCGACCTGCCGGGCATCGCCGCGGCCCTCCGCCTGCGCCACCAGGATCGTCCCTGCGATGGTCATGCCGCCCGCGACGGCGATGAACAGAAAGATGACCGGGAAGCTGAACGACACTGCGGCGACCGCGTCCGCCCCCAGCCGCCCCACCCAGAACGTGTCGGTCAGCTGGTAGAACGTCTGAAACACGTTCGCCAGGACGACCGGGCCGGCCAACCGCATCAGCGCCCCAGCGATGGGACCCTGCAGGATAGCGTCAGAAGGGCGGGGCGTATCGGACACAGGGAGTGGAGAAAGAGGGCGCCAACCCCGCGGACCGAATCACGGTTCGCGCGCCGCGGCACCGTCCAGGGTCTCCGCCTCGGCGCCGAGGCGGGGCTCAGCCCCGCTCGCGGAGCGTCGCGCAACACAGAGAAGGGGCGCCGAGCCGATGCCCGACGCCCCTCCTGAATCCGACCGTGGTCGCTAGCGCGTCACCGGGTCGTTGTAGTACACGTTCTCCGCGCCGTACGTGTCGTACTGCTGGCGAACGTAGTCGCGGTCCTCGTCGCGGGGGTGGACCCCCATCACGACGCGGCCGTCCTCGATGTCCTTCTGGTAGGCATGAGCGGTCTCCTCGGGGATGCCGGCTCCGACGAGGGCGCCGAGCAGGCTGCCACCTGCACCACCCGCGCCGGCACCGGCCAGCGCACCGGCCAGCGGACCGGCGATGGCGCCGATGCCCGGGATCAGGACGGCGCCGCCGATGCCTGCGATGGCACCGATCACGCCGCCCGCCGTGCCACCGACGGCCGCGCCGACGCCCGCGCCTTCCATAGCCTTCGAGCCTTCCTTGATCTCGATCTGGTCGACATCGCGGTCGTAGTAGTGCTTCTTCGTGTCCTCCGACATGATGACGTGGATGTCGTCGTCGGTGTAGCCGCGCTCGCGGAGGTCGGCGTACGCCCGGTCGGCGGTCTCGTAGTCGCGGTAGGAGCCCGTCAGGAGCGGGCGGTCATTGTAGTCAGACATAATGAGAGGGGGAGTGAGAAAGGGAGTGCTGAAAGGGCCAAACCGCGCCTCCAGTTCCTCCAGGGGCCCCGATCAAGCCTTCCCCCACCCCCCCCTCGGGGCAGGTCGCACATGCATCTCAGGGGACGGCGGAGGGGATCGCCTGGGGCCTCACCCTCTCCTCTTAACCCTCCGGTTCCGCCCGCGGCAGACGGACCGTAAAGGTGGTGCCTGTGTCCCCAGTCTCGAACGAGATCGTTCCTCCCGCTGCCTCGACGGCGCGCTTCGAGATTGCCAGCCCCAGCCCCATGCCGCTGGTCTTGGTCGAGAAGCTGGGCTGGAAGACGCTGTCCTGGATCTCCGTCGGGATGCCCGTGCCGTCGTCGATCACGCGCGCCTCGGCTGCGCCGTCGACGAGGACGGTGCGGAGGACGACGCGGCCGGGCTCGGGGCGGTCCGGGATGGCCTGGAGGGCGTTGGTGAGCAGGTTGACGAGCACGCGCCGCAGTTCCTCGCGGTCGGCGCGGATGGGGAGCGGGTCGGGTGAGAGATCGACCTCGAAGGCGGCCCGGCCGCTGTCTGCCAGAGGCCCCTCGAAGAGCGCCGCCGCCTCACGCGCCACGTCCGACAGGTCGAGCGGCTCCGGGTGGCGCATCGGCATGCGGGCGAAGCGCGAGAAGTCGGACGCGATGCGGTCGAGCGTCTCGATCTGGTCGATCAGCATGCCGGTGGTTCGCTCGAACTGGCCCGCGAAGCGGACATCCTCCGGGGGCGCCTCGTCGCCGGGGCGGTGGAAGACCCGCTGGAGGTGCTGCACGGACAGCTTCATCGGCATGAGCGGGTTCTTGATCTCGTGCGCCACCTGCCGCGCCATCGTGCTCCAGGCGAGTTCGCGCTCCTGCTCGGCGAGCTGGCGGCGGCTCTCCGCGAGTGCCTTCTGCATCCCGTTGAACGTCTCCACCAGCTCCCCGACCTCGTCGCGCGTCTCGACCGGGATCGGCTCTTCGGCCTCTCCGGCGCCGACCGCCCGCAAGCCCTCACGGAGACGGCCGAACGGACGGGTGAGTTGGCTCGCGAGAACGTAGGCGATGGCGAGGATGGCGGCCATCAGCGCCAGCAGGCCGCCGAAGAGGTAAGCCACGTAGCGCGACCGGCCCGCCTCGATGCCCGCCTGCTCGGAGAGGGTCGGGATGGCGAGCGCCTCGGCCGGCCGGCCCTCGGCGTCGGGCAGGGCGAGGTAGCCCGTCGTGTAGGCGAACGTGCCGATGCGGTCGTCGGAGAACGAGAACGGCTGGTCGTCGAGGAAGAGGGCGCGGTACACCGAGCCCGGCAGGCGCGGCTCGATGAGGCGCTGGCGGACGAGTTGGCGGCGGCTGGACGCCACGAGGTCGGCCCCGCGGTAGAGGTGCACGTCGACGCCGAGGGCAGCCGAGACGGCGTCGAGGCGGGTGCCCTCGGGGGCCTCGGGCTCGGCGGCGAACACGGCCGCGGCGCGCGTCAGCCGCTGGCGGAGGGCGTCTCGCACCGCCTCTCGGTTCTGCTCCACGATCACGAACTGACCGACGACGCCCGTCAGGGCCACGCTCGCCACACCGACCACGAGGAACCGGTTCAGCACGCGGTCGCGGAAGCGGGTCCGCGACACCGGCAACAACCCGGCCCGGCGGCGCGCCACGAGGCCGATGCCGAACACGATCGCTCCCAGCGCCAGCCCGGCGAGACTCAGGCGGAGCAGCACGAAGAGGGCGTCCAGCCGGTCGGGCGCGGGGGCGCGGACGGCGACTACGTCCTGGGCGTCGTCGCCCTGGCGCTCGTAGTAGGCCAGCGTGGGGCGGCCGTCGAGCATCTCGGGGCGGCGGTAGGCGCGGGCCCGCTCCGAGAGCGCCGCGTAGACCGTCGAGTCGATGCGCAGCGGCGCCGGGCCGCGCTGTCGGACGAGCACGCCGTCGTCGTACTCGGCGTAGCCGAGCGCCTCGTCGTCCAGCCCGAACAGGCCGGTCGGGGCGAGGACGCGCGGGAAGGGCGTCTCGGTCGGGAAGCGGGTCGTGCGAGGGGTGACGCGGAGGTAGAGCCACGCGGCCGTCTCGTCGCCGTCGCGGATCGGGCCGATGGCGGCGGTCCGGCGCAGGCCCCGGCGCTCGGCGACGGGCACCTGGAGGCGGAGGAAACGAGGTTGCTCCTCGCGGTCGGCGAAGGCCCGGCGCGTGGCCGCGTACCCCAGCCCGTCGTTGCCACCGGTCGCGCCGCGCTCGACGTAGCTCCCCAGCGTATCGCCCGCGGGCGCCACGATCCGGAGCTCCGTCGCCACGTCAGCGAGGGAGCCGAGAAGCGAACTCGACACGAGGCCCGACGCGATGGCGTCGACCGCACGGCGCGACGAGTCGGCTGCGACGGGGTCGGCGCCGCGGGCCGAGTCGGCCAGGGCGACGGCATCGAGCAGGGCCGGGCCGAGGGCGTCGTCGGCCTGCGCCTCGTCGAACACCTGGTCGATGGCGGCCGTGACGCGGTCGTCGCGATTGTCGGAGAACGCGAAGGCGGCATCGGCGAGGAGCAGGCCCGTGCGCTCGCGCAGCGGCTCCTGCATCGTCCCGTAGAGGATCGGCGCGAGCAGGAGCACGCCGAACAGGACGCCACGGAACGTCACGGGCGAGGCCCACCGCGTGGAGCCGCCTGAGAGGAACACGGCGAGGGCCACGCCGACGCCCGCCAGCGCGACCATCGGAACGAGAGGGACGCGCGCCAGCGCCCCCAGCGCGGCGGCGACCCCGAGGGCGATGCCACCCGCGAGCCATGCGGCCGTGCCGCGTCTACGCCCCAGCGCGAGGCGGACCGGAGCTGCGATGAGGAGCGCGGCAGCACCGAGGACCGCGACCAGACCGGCGAGCACCGCTACCATCGGGCCGCTCACAAGCGGCCCGGCCTGATCGGCGTACGGGATCGTGGCGTCGAGAACGGCCTGGCGGACCCAGCGCGCGGCGACCCACAGTGCGGCAGGCGTCACGAGGGCCACCCCGAACACCGACGCGCCCGGCATCCACCGAGGGCGAGGTGCTCGTCGCGAGGCGGCAGCACGGGACGCCAGGGTCAGCGTCGCCGTCGCCACGGCCAGCACGAGCAGGCCCGAGAGCGCGAGGTCGCCAGGGGACCGGAGCGCCCCCCACCCGAAGTCAGAGGCGAGCAGCGCCGGGTCGAAGAGCAGCGCCGGGCGACGGGTCCCATCCAGCCAGCGGACCGGCACGTCGACGGCGAGGAGCCCGTAGCGGACGGCGACCGTCGCCCCCAGCAGCGCGCCCCACGCGGCGACAGGGCGCCCCCACCCGGCCGTGCCCGATTCGGCATTGCGGATCGCCCGCAGGAACACCGCGACGAGACCGGCGAGCAGCCACCCCACCATCAGCACTCCCCAGACCGCGGCCACGCTCTGCGCCTCACGCCGCCGTTCCGACGCCAGTGCCTCCACCGACGGCACCCCCACCTCGACGACCCCGAGAGGGGTCCCATCCGGACCGGTCAGCACCGCTCCCGGCGGGGTGCTCCCGAAGCGGACGAGAAACGGAACGGGGGCCGAGGCCCTCCAGGAGTCCGCGATGTCGTAATCCTGCAGGTACCGGTTGCGGACAGGCACGGCCGCCTGGACGAGTTGGACGACGCGCACGGCGCCCGCGAGAGCGCCGTCGACACGCACGGGCACCCACACCACGAGCGCGCTCCGGTTGGCGTCGTCCCGGACGATGCGCGTCCGCAGCGTGTCGGGCGGGACGCCACCGAGGCGGGGGAAGTCGGGACCGTCCCAGGCGACGACGCGGCCGTCGAGGGCGACGACCTCGATCGAGACACGGTCTGGGCGGCGCTGGCGCGCGAGTGCGTCGAGGGCCGCGGGGTCCACCCCCGCTTCGGTCAGCGCCGCGACCACCTCGGGGCGGGCCGCGACGGCGTTTGCCTGCCGCCGCATTCCGTCGACGAGCGCTGCGATCTCGCCCCGCACGTACGTCGCCGTCTCCGCCCGTGCCCGCGCGACGTCCGACGGTCCGACGGAGGTGGCGCGGATCTCGCCGACGCCCAGCGTCGCGGCCAGCAACGCCGCGAGGACGAGAGCCACGCCGACGAACACGACGAGGCGGCGGGAGCGGACGCGAGGACGGGCCAAGGACGAGGCGGGAGGTGCCGCGAAGCTAGAGCCAGTCGGCCCGCACGTCCGGCCTCACGTGTGCCTACCGCCCACTCGTGCGGACGACCGGCCGCTGGTCGATGCGGATCGAGGACAGCTCCCAGTCCTCACCCACGAGCCGGTGCAGGACCCGCACGTTGAGCGGGGCACCACCCGACCGAGGCCAGTAGCGGCCTGTCGCGCTCTGCCCGTCGTCGCTGGACGAGGGCGATGAGAAGGCGACGCGGTCCGGCGGGTAGCGGCGGAAGAAGTCGCGCAGCACGTGCTCGGCCTGGGCCCGGCGGAACATGCCGCCTTGCCCGAACAGCACGATCTCGACCCGGCCGGGCGCGTCCACGAGCACGGCGTCCGGGTCGGCGCGCTCGAGGCCCGCTACGACTCGCTCCAGCACATCGTCCTGAGAAGGCACCGGGGCACCACCGCCGAGGAAGACGGTCAGCAGGAGGAGCGCGGCGGCGCGTGTGACCAGGGGAGCGAATCGCATAGACGCGGACAAGGGGGACCCGACGACCGGACGAAGCAAAAGGTAGGCCGCGCGCTGTGCCCCCGCCAACGCCCTTCCTGAAGCCGGTCGCCCGCCAGCGCCGACGCCGGAGCCGGACACCCTGTCGCGTGCGGTGGTCACGCGAGGTCGACCACCGTGACGCCATCGCCTCCGCGGTCGGGGGGCGCGACGGCGTAGGCTGCCACGTCGGGACGCCCGGCGAGTTGCCGGTGGATGGCCGCCCGGAGCGCGCCCGTTCCCTTGCCGTGAAGGATCTCGACGGACGGGACGCCACCGACCAGCGCCTCGTCCACGAACCGCTGGACTTCCGACAGCGCCTCGTCGACGCGCTGGCCGCGCAGGTCGATGCGGATGCGAGCCGTCGAGACGGCGGCCGTCCGGGACTCGCCGTGCCGCGCCTTGCCGGGCGTCCGCGCGAACGCCTTGCCGGGCTTCATCGGCCCCCCGACTTTCGTGAGCCGCTTCGCGTCGACGCGACTCTGGAGCGCGCCGAGCGCGATCAGGGCCTCGCCGGAGTCGAGCGCGAGCACCTCGCCGACCGGGCCGTCGGTGTCGAGGCGGACATGGTCGCCGACCGCGATCGGCCCCGCCTCGGTGGCACCGTCGCCGGACTGGCGGCGGGCGCGGCCGGAGACCTTGCGCTCAACTTTTTTCTTGCGCCGACGGACGACCTCGCGGGCCTCCTCCAGCTTCTCGCGTGCTTCCTTGGTCGCCTCCCGCTCCGCACCCGCCTCCTTGATCTCGCGGACGGTGTTCTCGACCGCCGCGTTGGCGTCAGCGAGGATGCGGTCGGCCTCGGCGAGCGCCTGAGCGCGGCGGTTCTCAGCGTCGGCGCGGAGGCGGTCGAGCCGCTGCGCGTAGTCGGCCTGGATGCGCTCGGCCTCCGCGAGCTTGGCCTCCGCCTCGGTGGCGCGACGGGTCGCCTGGGCGGTCCGGGTCTCGAACTCGGCGATGAGGTCTTCGAGGCGACTCTTGCCCTCCCCCACCAGACGCCGGGCATCGGCGACGACGGGCCGGTCGAGGCCGACGCGGTCGGCGATCTCGAAGGCGTACGACGAGCCCGGCACGCCCGCCCGGAAGCGGTACGTGGGGCGGAGCTCGGCGCGGTCGAACTCCATCGACCCGTTGGCGACGCCGTCGGTGTCGTGCGCGAACGCCTTCAGCGCGCCGATGTGGGTCGTGACGACGGTCAGCGCCTTCCGCTTCGTGAGGCGTGCGAGCACGGCCTCAGCCAGCGCGCCGCCCTCGGCCGGGTCGGTGCCCGTGCCCGCCTCGTCGATCAAGCAGAGCGAGCGGTCGTCGGCCGCCTCCATCATCTTGCGGACGTTGGTGAGGTGGCTCGTGAAGGTCGAAAGGTCGTCCTGGATCGACTGCTGGTCGCCCAGATCCACGAACAGCGCCGTCGGCAGCGGCAGGCGCGTGCCGGGCGCGGCGGGGACGGGCAGTCCGTGCGCCACCATCAGCGACAGCAGCCCGACGGTCTTCATGGCGACCGACTTGCCGCCCGCGTTCGGACCGGTGATGACGAGCGTGTGGGCCTCCTCGCCCAACGTCAGGTCCAGCGGCACGACCGCGGGGGGCACGCCCGCCGGGCGCTCGGCCTCGGGGAGGCGAGCAGCCTCGGCCACGCGGAGCTGGAGGACCGGGTGCCGCGCTTGGAGGAGCCGGAGCGCGCCGCCCACGCCCACCTCGGGCACGATGGCGTCGAGGTCGGCGGAGAGGCGGCCGACGGCCGCGAGCGCGTCGAGATGGCCGACCGCATCGAGCGACCGCTCGATGTCGCGACGGTGGTGGCGGACGTGACCGCTCAACCCCTGCAGGATGCGCTGGATCTCGCGCCCCCGCTCCAGCTCGATCTCGCGGATCTCGTTGTTGAGCGCCAGCACCGACGCAGGCTCGATGTAGACCGTCTGCCCCGTCGCCGAGACATCGTGGACGAAGCCCTCCACCTTCCGCTTGGCCTCGGCGCGGACCGGAATCACCGCGCGCCCGCCTCGGATGGTCGGCTGCTCCTCGGTCGCGTAGCCCCGCGAGATCGCCTCCCGGAGCGCGGCCTGGACCGTCGACCGCAACCGTCCCTGGCGACTGGCCAGCTCGCGCGAGATGCGGAGCAGCTCCGGACTCGCGTCGTCGCGGACGTGCCCGTCGTCGCCGATGGCCTGGCGGATGCGGTCCTCCAGTGCCTTCAACACGGAGATGCGCGCCGCGATGCCCCAGAGCGCGGGGGCCTCGGCGCGGCGGCGGTGGAGGTGGTCGTGCAGCCCCCGCCCGACCTCCAGCACGCGGGCAACGGCCAGCAGCGCGTCCCCGTCGACGGCGGCGTCCTTGGGCTGGACGCGTCGCAGCACGCCCTCCAGCCGGTCGATCTCGCGAACCGGCGGCGCCTCGCCGGAGCGGACGAGGTCGGTCATCTCCCCTGCCCGCCCCAGCCGCCCGCGGACGATCTCGGGATCGGACGAGGCGGCCAGCGTCGTCAGCCGGTCGCGGCCGTAGGGCGTGCGCGCCAGCCCCACGAGGCGGTCGCGAACGGTGTCGAAGCCGAGCCGTCGGTCGGCGTCGGGCGGAGTGAGGAGCACATCGGGCATGGGCGAGCCAACGCGCGAGTCGGTCCGCGGTGCCGCCGAGGCGGGTGCGTTCACGCCAAAACCGCCCTGCCGACCCGGCCCGCCTCGGCATCGAGGCGGGCCCTCCGACTCGCTGGCTGTCGGCGCCTACACCTCGGGTCCGACGGTCGCGTGGTCGCCGATGTTGAGAATGCCCGCGAAGCCACGCACGTCCGCATGGTGGCCCACCAGCGAGCCATCCAGCGCCGAGCCCTCGATGGACGCATCCGGGAACACGATCGTGTTGCGCACGGCCGACTCCGAGATCGTCGAGCCGGCGTGGATGGCCGCGTACGGCCCGACGACCGAGTCGCGAATCACCGCGCCCTCGCCGATGAACACCGGCTCGATGACCTGGCTGTTCTCCAACGTGCCCTCCTTGCGGTTCTCGCCCTCCTTGCCGAGCACGATCTGGGACGTCTCGCGAATCGCGGGGATGGTGCCACAGTCGAGCCACTCGGTCACGCGCGCCGTCTTGAACGTCGCGCCGTCCTTCAGCATCCGGTCGAGGGCGTCGGTGAGCTGGAACTCGTCGCCTTTGCCGGTGATGTTGTTGTCCATGAGGTACTGGATCTCGCGCGCGAGCCGCTCGCCCTCCTTGACGTAGTAGATGCCGACGATGGCCTCGTTGGAGATGGGCGTGTCCGGCTTCTCGACGAAGTCCGTGATCCGCTCGCCGTCCTTCACGACGACCCCGAAGCGGGACGGATCGTCGACCTCCATGACCCAGACGACCGCGTCCGCGTCGAGGTCGGGGGCCTGATCCATCACAAAGAGGGTGTCGGCGAAGACGAGCACGCACTCGCCGTCCAGCTTGTCGCCCGCCTGCGCGATGGCGTGGGCCGTACCGAGGGCGCGGTCCTGGACGCCGAACGACGCCGCGATGCCGAACCGCTCACAGATCGCCGTCAGTTGGTCCTTGACCTCGTCCCCGAAGTCGGGGCCGAGCACGAAGACGGCCTCCTCGAAATCACCGATGGCCTCAGCGAACGTCTCGACGATGCGCTCGACCATCGTCCGCCCGACGACGGGGAGCAGCGGCTTCGGGGTGACGTGGGTGTGGGGGCGCAGGCGTGTGCCGCGGCCAGCCATGGGGACGATCAGCTTCATCGGGGGGAGTCGAACGAGTGAGGAGGAGTCCGCCGAGGACGGCGGCGAGGGTCTACCTACGAGGCGCACGCGCTCTCGATCCCATGCACGTGCGCCCAGCCTGCGAGGCGGTGTGACCTCGCGCCGCGCAGGCGCGGCCTGAGAAACGCCCACCGCGGGCGACGCTCCGTCTAGGAAAGTCTCCGCCGTGCTGCCTCGGAAGGCCCATTTTCGGTTCAGAACGGCTCGGAACGGAACTTGACGGGGACTGGGAGCAGTACACGGGCTTCCACTCGATCCCGTCCCCGTCCCCCCTCTCACTCCCCCACCACGATGAAGCTCTCTTCTCTCAAATACACGCTGGCCGCCGGCCTGATGCTCGCGTTCGGCCTGACCACGACCGGCTGCAACAACACCGCTCGCGGCGCCGTCGGCGGCGCGGGTGTCGGCGGCGTCGTCGGCGGCGTCATCGGCCGGGCGACCGGCAACACGGCGCGCGGCGCCATCATCGGTGCGGCCGTCGGCGGCACTGCTGGTGCCATCATCGGTCGCCAGATGGACAAGCAGGCGGGCGAACTCGACGACGAGCTCGAGAACGCCGACGTCACGCCCATCCCGGGCGAGGACGGTGAGACGGCTGGCATCGCCATCCGCTTCGACAACGCGCTCCTGTTCGACCTCGGCCAGGCCACGCTCCGCTCCGGCGTCCGTGCGGACCTGACGGACCTCGCGTCCAGCCTCCGCAACTACCCGGATCACGATGCCGTGATCGTGGGCCACGCGTCCACCGACGGTTCGGCTGCCACCAACATGAGCCTCTCGGAGCGCCGCGCTGCGGCCGTCGAGGACTTCCTGGTCGGCCAGGGCGTCTCTGCCGTCCGCCTGCAGGCTTACGGTCGGGGTGAGAACGAGCCCCTCGCTGGCATCCCGGGCGAGTCGCCCGAGAACCGCCGCGTCGAGATCGCCATCTACCCGAGCGAGTCGTACCGCCAGAGCCTCCAGTAGGCTTCGGCCGGCCGGTCCGGGCGTCCCCGACGCCCCCGGCGCTAGCTTCGCGGCCCCCGATGCTCCGGCGTCGGGGGCCGCGTCCGTTTCAGCCCTCCCGCCCCGATGCCTGACTCCACCCCCACCGACACCCCGTTCTCCGCCGACCGCCCGATGTCGCCTCGCGACATGGCGCGCTGGCAGGAGAGCCGGATCAAAGACACGTGGCGGGTCTTCCGCATCATGAGCGAGTTCGTCGAGGGCTTCGAGCGCCTCGGCACCATCGGCCCGAGCGTGTCCGTGTTCGGCTCCGCCCGGACGCCCGAGGGCACGCCCTACTACGACCTCGCGATCGCAGTGGGCAAGGAGCTCGCCGACCGCGGCTATGCCGTCATCACGGGGGGTGGGCCGGGCATCATGCAGGCGGCCAACGAGGGCGCACACAAGGCGGGCGGCGTCTCGGTCGGCCTCAACATCGCGCTCCCCCACGAGCAGCACGTCAACCCGTACGTGGACCCGGCGCACGACATCACGTTCGAGTTCTTCTTTGCGCGTAAGACGATGTTCGTGAAGTACGCCCAGGGCTACATCGTGCTGCCGGGCGGCTTCGGGACGATGGACGAGCTGTTCGAGAGCCTGACGCTGATCCAGACCCGCAAGACGGCCCACTTCCCGGTCGTCCTGATGGGCTCCGCGTACTGGGGCGGGCTTCTGGACTGGATCCGCGGCACCCTGCTGGAGGGCGGCTACATCTCCGTTGACGACCCCGACCTGATGGTGCTCACCGACGACCCGGTGGAGGCCGTCGACGTGATCGACCGATTCTGCGCCGAGGCGGGGATCTCGACCAACTTCTGACCCGTCGGACCGCGGCCTCTGGCGGACAGTGAGGTCCACTCCGCCGGACGCCGGGGCGCACGAATCGTCCCGCATTGCCGTTCCCACAGCCTGGCACGGCCTCTGTAGCTTCCCGACTGGTTCTCCCCCCGCCACTCACCCCCTTTTAGAATGTCTCGTTTCGCTCTGCTCGCCGTCCTCGCGTTCGGCTTCGCCGCCACAGCCTCGGCCCAGACCGACCCGATGGAGGTGCCTGCCACGGCCGTCGACACGGTCGCCACTGACTCGACCGAGGCGGTCATCGAGCTCGATCCGGAGCGCGCCCGCGAGCTATACGACGAGGGCGTCGCATCCCTCCGTGGTCAGGACTACGATGCGTCGCTCCTCAAGTTTGAGGAGGCGCTCGTCTACAACCCCTCGTACGCCGCTGCGGGTCTGGGCCGCGCCCAGTCGATGGCCGCTCTGCGTCGGCTCGAGGAGGCGCGTGGCGCCTTCGAGGAGGCCATCGCGATGGCCAACGCTTCGAGCGCCTCCACGGCTGCCGACGTCCGGTCGACGGCCGAGCGTCAACTCGCGCAGGTGAACGCTGCGCTGGAGGCTCGTGCCGCCGCCGCTGCTGCGGCCGAGCAGGCCAACGCCGCCGCCGCCGGTGCGCAGGCCACGGCCGACAAGGTCCAGCAGGCGACCCAGATGCTCTCGGGCAATGACATCACCGAGGCGCAGGCGACCGACGCGTACGCCCTCCTGGAGCAGGCTCGCATGGATGGCTACGACGCCAACCTCGTCGCCTTCTACTACGCCAAGGCCCTCAATGCCATGGGCCGCGGTGCCGATGCCGTGCCCTACGCGCAGACGGCCATCGACAGCGCCGACGCGACCGGCGACAACTCGGGGCTCTACATCCAGCTCGGTCTCGCGCACATGGGCGCCGGCAACAGCGACGAGGCCCGCGCCGCTTTCGAGGCCATCACCGAGGGCCAGTCCTGGCACGGCTGGGCGCAGCACTACATCGGTCAGCTCGACGCTGAGGGCTGAACCGACCCGCTCAACACCACAGCGCCGCGCTGGAGATCTCTCCGGCGCGGCGCTGGTCGTTCAGGAGGGAGTGCTCAGACGATCCGGCGGTTGCCGAGCCACCAGATCACCGCCAGCAGCAAGACCGGCGCGATGAAGCTGACGATCACCATCCATTCGAGACCGACCCCGTAACCTTCGGGGGTGGGCGCGAGCAGGGCGAGGAGAAGGGGCATCGGTGCAGGGGGGTAGCTTGAGGAGAAGCTACGCCCCACCTCCGCCAACGATCCGCCGTGTCCATCGCCTCTACCGCCCAGATCCACCCCACCGCCCAGGTCGCCGGCGACGCCGAGGTGGGTCACTTCGCCGTGATCGGGGCCGACGTGGAGATCGGAGGTGGGGCCGTGATCGGCCACCACGTCGTGATCCACGACGGCAGCCGGGTGGGCGCGAGCGTCCGCGTGGACGACCACGCCGTGATCGGCAAGCGGCCGATGCGGTCGCTGCGGAGCGCGACGACCTCGGCAGCCGAGATCGGCCCCGCCGTCGTCGGGGAGGGCTCGCTGATCGGGACGGGCGCGGTCGTCTACCGGGGCGCGACGCTGGGCGCTCGGGTTCTCGTGGCCGACTACGCGACGGTCCGCGAACGGGTCACGGTGGGCGACGAGACCATCGTCGGGCGCGGCGTCGCCATCGAGAACGACACGACGGTCGGCGCGCGGTGCAAGCTGGAGACGAACGCCTACCTCACAGCCTACTCGACCGTCGAGGACGACGTGTTCGTGGCGCCGGGCGTGCTCACGAGCAACGACGACTACATCGGCCGGACGGAGGCGCGCAAGGCGGCGTTCGCGGGGCCGACGATCCGCCAAGGCGCCCGCCTCGGGGTCGGGGCCGTCGTGCTGCCGGGCCGCGAGGTCGAGGCCGAGGCCGTCGTCGGCGCGGGCGCGGTGCTGACGGGGACGGCGCCCGGGGGGCGCGTGTCGGTCGGCGTCCCGGCCCGCGACGTGCGGGCGGTCGCGCCGGAGCAGTTGCGCGAGAACGGGGGCTGACGCGGGGGCATTCCGAGCGGCCCCGGCGCGCTTCACCGTGCGTCCCCAGAGCACCGGCTACCTTCGAGCCGACGCCACCCGCCCCCCCACGGAATGTCCCTCCAGATGGTCGATCTGCGCGCGCAGATCGAGGCCACCCGCCCCGAGATCGACGCGGCCCTTGCCGCCGTGCTGGACCGAGGCGCCTTCGTCCGCGGCCCCTTCGTCGCTGCCTTCGAGGAGGAACTGGCGGCCTACGTCACCGGGCTCGGCGCCGAACACGAGGTCCATGCATTGGGCGTCGCCAACGGGACGGACGCGCTCCAGATCGCGCTGATGGCGCTCGGCGTGGGCGTCGGCGACGAGGTGATCTGCCCGGCGTTCACGTTCGTCGCCACCGCCGAGGCCGCCGCGCTGCTCGGCGCGACGCCCGTCTTCGCGGACATCGACCCGGACACATTCAACCTCGACCCGGCGGGCGTCGAGGCCGCGATCACGGAGCGCACGAAGGCCGTCGTTCCGGTCCACCTGTTTGGCCAATGCGCCGACATGACGGCGTTGCGGACCGTCTGCGACGCGCACGGCCTCCCCCTCGTCGAGGACATGGCCCAGGCGGTCGGCGCGACGTGGAGCGGACGCCCGGCGGGCACGCTCGGCGCCCTCGGGACGCTCTCGTTCTATCCGTCCAAGAACCTCGGTGCGTTCGGCGACGGCGGCGCCATCCTGACGACCGACGCCGCGCTGGCCGACCGCGTCCGCCAGATCGCGAATCACGGGGCGGCGAAGAAGTACCACCACACGGCGGTGGGCGTGAACAGCCGGCTGGACGCGATGCAGGCCGCGATCCTGTCCGTCCACCTGCGCCACCTGCCCGTCTGGACCGACGCCCGTCGCGCGGCGGCGTCCCTGTACGACGAGGCGTTCGCCGAGGTGGACGAGGTCGTCCGTCCCGTCCGCCGGGACGAGGCGCGGCACGTCTTCCACCAGTACACCCTGCGCGTCCCCGCCGGGGCCCGCGACGCGATCGCGGCCGACCTGAGAGCCCGTGGCGTGCCGACGATGATCTACTACCCGGAGCCGCTCCACGTCATGGAGCCGTACCGTGCCGACGTGCACCTGCCCGAGACCGACCGCGCGTGCGCCGAGGTGCTCTCGCTCCCGATGCACCCCCACCTCTCCCCCGCCGACGTGACGCGCGTCGCCGACGCCGTCCGCGCGTCGCTGGCGTCGGTCCTCCCCGCCGTCGCGGCCTAGCCCCTCCCGCTGTGTCCTCGTTCGCCTTCACCGACTCCGTCCGCCTCGGCCAGATCGGCGTCGGCCGGTGGGGGCGCAACCTGCTCCGCAACCTGGCGGCGCTGCCCGCGGCCGACGTCGCCGCCGTGTGCGACCCGTCGGACCCCGCCCTCGCCGAGGCGGCCCGGCTCGTCCCCAACGCCCGCGCCACACGCAACGCGGACGCTGTCCTGGGAGATGACGCCATCGAGGCGGTCGTGATCGCGACCGAGACGCCGCTCCACTTCGAGATGGCCGAGGCGGCGCTCCTCGCGGGCAAGCACGTGTTCGTCGAGAAGCCGCTCGCCCAGACTGTCGCGCAGGCCGAGCGGCTGGTGGCGCTGGCCGACGAGCGCGGCCGGACGCTGATGGTGGGCCACCTGCTGCGCTACCACCCGGCGTTCCGCCACGTCGAGGAGTTGGCCGAGGCGGGCGCCCTGGGCGACCTGCGCTACCTCTACAGCGTCCGCGTCAACCTGGGCGTGGTACGGCAGAAGGAGAACGCCTTCGACAGCCTGGCGCCGCACGACCTGGCCGTGGCGCGGGCCCTCCTGGGCGAGGCGACCGCGGTGACGGCGCAGGGCCGGGCGTTCCTCCAAGAGGGCGTCGAGGACGTGGTGTTCGCGACCGTCGAGTACGGCGGCGGCACCCTCGCCCACATCCACGCCTCCTGGCTCGACCCCCACAAGGTCCGCCGGACGACGCTCGTCGGCAGCCAGAAGATGGCCGTCGTGGACGACATGGAGCCGGCCGAGAAGCTCCGCGTCTACGACAAGGGCGTCGACACCGTGGCCGGGTCGGCCGACCTCGCCGGGACGCTCGCAGTCCGCACGGGCGAGATCGCGGTCCCCTTCCTCCCCCCCGCCGAGCCGCTGCGGCTGGAGATGGAGGAGTTCCTGTCCGCCATCCGCCAGCACCGCCCGGCCCGCACGGACGGCGTCGACGGGCTGGAGGTCGTCCGCGTGCTGGACGCCGCGCGCGTGTCGCTCCGGGAAGGACGGCGCGTCGAGATCACTCGCTGACTGCCCCCGCCTCGACACCGAGGCCGGCTACCCGAAGGCGTCGACCAGCCGGTCGCAGGCCTCGTCCAGGACGGAGGCCTCCTTGGCGTAGCAGAACCGCAGGTGCCCGTCGCCGTCGGCCGGGTCGGCGAAGAACGACGGGCCGGGGACGCAGGCGACGCCCGCGGTCTCGATCAGCGTCGTCGTGGCCGTGCGCGCGTTCTCGAAGCCGGGCGTGCCCAGGCGGTCGCCGAGGCCGGCCAAGACGTAGTAGGCCCCCTCGGGCGGATCGGCGTCGAAGCCGCAGGCGCGGAGCGCGTCCACCATGCGCGTCCGCTTGGCCGTGTAGTCGGCCAGCATCTGGGTGTAGTAGGCCTCGGGCAGCGGGAGCGCGGCGGCCAGGCCGTGCTGGAGCGGGGCCGGGGCGCAGATCGTCGTCAGGTCGTTGACCAGCCCGATTTTCTCGGCCACCTCGGCGGGGGCCACGGCGTAGCCCAGCCGCCAGCCGGTCATGTTGAACGTCTTCGAGAAGCCCGACAGCGTGATCGTCCGCTCGTAGGCGCCGTCGCGGGAGGCGGGCGACAAGTGGCGGCGCCCGTCGTAGACCATGTGCTCGTAGATCTCGTCGGTGAGCACCCACAGGTCGTGCCGCTCCACCTCTGCGTAGAGGGCGGCCAGTTCATCCTCGGACCAGACCTTGCCCGACGGGTTGGCGGGCGTGCAGACGAGCACGGCCTTGGTGCGGTCGGCGATGGCATCGGCCAGCCGGTCGGGGTCGAACGTCCACCGCCCCCCGCCCTTCGTCAGCGGGACGGCCACGGGGCGGATGCCGTGGAGCCGCAGAATGCCTGCGTGGTAGCCGTAAAACGGCTCGAACAGAATCACCTCGTCGCCCGGCTCGAACAGCGTCAGCACAGTCGCCAGGAACGCGCCCGTCGAGCCCGTCGACACGACCACCGACTCGGGCCCCTCGACCGGGATGCCGTTGAACGACATGGCCTTGTCGGCAATGGCTTCGCGGAGCGCCTGCGTTCCGTTGTAGGCCGTGTAGATCTGCGAGCCGTCGCGGAGCGCCGCCACCGTTGCCTCCACGATGGGCGTGGGCGTGGCCAGGTCACAGATCCCCTGCCCGAGGTTGATGCCTCCGACGCGGTTGACCTCGAAGGTGACCGCCCGGATGTCGGACTGGCGGAGGGCGTCGGTGCGGGCGGCGAGCGGCTTCATCGAGATCGGGGTCGGGTAGGAGAAGATCGGTCACCCGCTCCCTCAACTCCGAACCATGAACCCTGAACTCTGAGCCCCGCACTCCCGGAGAGACTTTTCGGCCGGTCCGCGCGTCTTGTAGAGCGACCTTCCCCCTCCCCCATGCGCCCCGTCCTCCTCGCCCTCGCCCTCCTCCTTGCCGTGCCTGCCGACGCCCAGTCGCCCGTCATCTCGACGCCCGAGAGCCGGGAGGCCGTCTCGCTGACCGTCTACAACGGCGGCTTCGCCGTCGTGCGCGAGGTCCGGCCGCTCATGCTGAGCCGGGGCGTGACGACGCTGCGGTTCGAGGGCGTGCCCTCCCAGATCGACGCGACCAGCCTGTCGCTGGCCTCGCTCACCGACCCCGGCTCGCTGTCGGTGCTGGAGCAGAACTACCAGTACAACCTGATCGGCACCAACTCCGTCCTCGACGCGGCCGTCGGGCAGCGCATCCGGATCATCCGGCAGGTCGGCGAGAGCACGGTCGTGGACACGGGCGTGCTGCTGAGCCAGCCCAACCAGGGCCGCATCATCCGAACCGACGACGGGCGCGTGCTGGTCAACCCGGAGGGCACCATCGAGTTGCTGACGCTGCCCGAGGGGCTGCTGAGCCGCCCGTCGCTCCTGTGGCGGCTGGAGTCCGACCGCGCCGGCGAGCAGCGCGTCGAGGCGCGCTACCTCACCAACGGCATGACCTGGAAGGCCGACTACGTGGCTGTGGTCAACGAGGCCGAGAACCGGGTCGACCTGACGGGCTGGGTGACGCTCCAGAACAACTCGGGCGCGACCTACCCGGACGCCACGCTCCAGTTGATCGCGGGCGACGTGCGCCGCGTCCAGCCCAACCGTCCCGAGATGATGTACGACGCGATGGCCGAGGCCGCACCGGTCATGGCCCGCATGCAGTCGGCCCCGCAGCAGGAGGCCTTCTTCGAGTACCACCTGTACAGCTTCCCCAACCCGACCACCATCGCGGACCGGGAGACGAAGCAGCTCGAGCTGCTCTCGGCGGCCGATGTGGGCGTGAGCCGCCGGCTCATCTTCGACGGCAGCGGACAGTACTTCCCGTTCTACCGCGCCCCGCGGCCCGGCGCCGTCGGCAACGAGATGAGCGCGGCCGTCGTGCTGGAGGTCGAGAACGCCGAGACCAACAACATGGGGATGCCGCTCCCGGCGGGCATCGTCCGCGTCTACAAGGCGGACCGGCGCGGCAACCTGCAGTTCCTCGGCGAGGACCAGATCGACCACACGCCGCGCAACGAGACCGTCCGCCTCTACGTGGGCGACGCCTTCGACGTGGTCGGCACGCGGCGCGAGATGGGCAACCGCCGCATCAACGACCGGACGCGCGAGATCACCGTCGAGGTGGAGGTCCGCAACCGGAAGGAGACCGCCACCGAGGTGGACGTGGTCGAGCGCGTCTTCTGGGGCGACTGGGAGATCACTGACTCGAACGTTGAGGCCACCCGCCTCGACGCCCGCACGGCCCAGTTCACGGTCCCGCTCGCGCCTGACGAGACCGTGACGGTCCGCTACACGGCGCGGCTGCGGAACTAGGGCGGGATGCGGGATGCAGAGGACGGGAGGGATGCGGCATCTTGCCCGTCCATGCTGACCACCACACGCCGGACGATGACGCTCTCCTCCCTCCTCCTGCTGCTTTCGCTGGCCGCCTGCCTCGGCGACGCGCCCCAGCCGTCCCCCCGCCCCCCGTCCGTCGTCCCCAGCCCCCCCGTCTCGACCGGCGCCCAGCGGCTGGTGGACGATGGATTCGGGACGCTCGACGGGATGCGGGTCGGGCTGGTGACGAACCACACGGCGCGGGTCGATACGGCGGACGGTGGGCCGGGGCACCTGATCGACCGGCTCCACGCGGCACCGAACGTGACCGTCGGGGCGCTGTTCGGGCCGGAGCATGGCATCCGCGGCGACGCCGAGGCGGGCGCAGGCGTCTCGGGCGGCGTCGACGCCACGACGGGCGCGCCGGTCTACAGCCTGTACGGCCGCTCGAAAAAGCCGACCCAGGCGCAGCTCCGCGGCCTGGACGTGCTCGTGTTCGACATGCAGGATGTTGGCGCGCGGTTCTACACCTACATCTCGACGATGGGCTACGCCATGCAGGCGGCCGCCGAGGCGGGCATCCCGTTCGTCGTGCTCGACCGACCCAACCCCATCGGCGACCGCGTCGAGGGGTTCCTGATGGAGACCGCCCACGAGTCGTTCGTCGGCCTGTTCCGGATCCCGGTCACGCACGGGCTGACGGTCGGCGAGCTGGCCCGGATGATCGTCGGCGAGGAGTTGATCGGGGGCGTCCGCGACCTTGACCTGCGCGTGGTCGAGATGGCGGGCTATGCCCGCGGGATGGCCTGGGAGGACGCCGGGCTCCCGTGGGTACCGCCGTCGCCCAACATCCCCGACGTGGAGACGGCGCGCGTCTACCCCGGCACGGCGCTCTTCGAGGGGACGACGGCGAGCGAGGGCCGCGGCACGCGCGTCCCGTTCACCCACGTCGGCGCCCCGTGGGCCGACGCCGACGTGCTGGCAGCGGAGTTGAACGGTGCCGGCCTGGCGGGCGTCCGCTTCGAGCCCGCGCGCTTCACGCCGGTCGACCTCCCCGGCCAGGCGACCAACCCGAAGTGGGAGGGCCGCGAGATCGGCGGCGTGCGCCTCATCGTCACCGACCCGGAGGCGTTCCTCCCCCTCGCGACCGGCGTCTACGTCGTGGACGCGATCTACCGGCAGGCCGGCTCGTCAGCCCGGCGCGACTTCTTCAAGGCCGACTGGATGGCGAAGCTGACGGGGTCGCATCGCCTCCGCCGCGCGCTCCAGTCCGGGACGCCGCCTGCCGAGGTCGTCGCCCAGTGGCGCACCGAGGCAGCGCTGTTCGACCAGACCGCGGCACCGTACCGGCTCTACGACTAACCGCGCTCAGCCCGCGAGGTCGATCCGGACGAGCCGATAGGTTCCCTCGACCACGTCGAACGTGAGGATGACGGCCGACTCGGTCAGTGCCTCGTCCTCGCGCACGACGTTGCCGTCGCCGTCGTACCCCACCGTGACGGTGGCGACGCGCGCCGTCCCCTCCCGGCGGAAGTCCCGCGCCGTCAGCGCCAGGATGCCGTCGCGGAAGGGGCCCTCACCGAACGCCGCGTCGTACAGCATGGGGAAGTCCGCCTCGGGCAGCACGTCGGAGAAGGCCGTCCTGGCCCGGACGGCAGACCGGCCCTCGCGGACGGCCGCGAGAAACGCCGGGAAGGCCGTCCGGAAGTCGGGCGCGACCGGGGCCGCGGTGGCCTGGAGGGCGCTGTCGCGGGCGAGGCTGTCGCGACGGAGCGAGTCGGCCCGGAGGCTGTCCGGATGGAGCCGTGGGTCCGAGAACAGGCCGGAGTCGGCGTAGACGGTGTCGAGGGGCGCCCCTCGGCGCGCGCCGGGCAGCAGTTCGGAATCCGCCGGGGCCTCGGTGACCTCGATGCCCTGCGGCTTGTCGCCTCCGCAACCGCCGAGGAGCAGCGCGGCCAGCACGAGGAGGGCGCGCGGCACCGTCACGCCTCGGCGGGCTCCGTCGAAGCAGCGGGCTCGGGGGCCACGTCGCGTGGAACGCCCCACAGCACGGCCGCGGCCACGCCCAGGTAGCCGCCCAGCAGCAGCAGCGGCGCCACGATCAGCGAGAGCGCGCTGTCGACCGGGTTGGCGCTCGTGGCGTTGTCGACCATCATGAGCGCGTAGCCGAGCACGATCAGGCCGACGGCGCCGAGCAGCATCCGGTAGTTGAGCCGGTCGAACGGCATCGTCGTGACGCCGCGCGTGGTGGTGCGGGGCGTCGGGGAGGGGGAGCGGCGCGTGGAGCGGGAGGCCATGAGGTCGGGAGCGTACGAACGCAAGATAACGGTCCCCTCGTCCCAGCGATGTCACGGGCCTTTCCCGTCGAGCGCGAGGAGGCCTCACCCCCCCAGCCGCTTCTCGAGGTCCTTCCAGTAGCGGCGCGACGCCCTGAGCTCCGTCCCATCCCGCAGACGGACCCTCGCGTCGCCCGCCGCCGTCAGCCGCACGTCGCGGACGCGGTCCACCTGGACCAGCGTCGAGCGGTGGATGCGGACGAAGCGACGCCCGTCGAGCCGCGCCTCCAGCCCCGAGAGCGTGTCGCGCAGCAGGTGCTCGCGCGGGCCGACGTGGAGCGCGACGTAGTCGCCCGCCGCCTCGGCCCAGTCGAGGGCCTCGGTCGGCACCACGACCAGCTTGTCGCCCGTCCGGACGAGGAGCCGGTCGATGCCCGGCGACGCGTGCTCGTCCAGCAACTGGCGGAGGCGCTCCGGGAGCGGCTCCCGAGAGCCGCAGTGCGCGCGGGCCTTATCGAGCGCCCGGAAGAATCGAGCGTCGTCGTACGGCTTCACGAGGTAGTCGATGGCCGCCGCGTCGAAGGCCCGGAGCGCGTGGTCGTCGAAGGCAGTCACGAAGACCGTCGCGGGCATCTTGTCCGGCCCGACGGCCTCGACCACGCCGAACCCGTCGAGGTGAGGCATCTGGACGTCCAGAAACACGAGGTCCGGCGAGAGCCGGTGGATGGCATCGACCGCGGCCCGGCCATCGACCGCCTCCCACAGCAGGTCCACGTCCGCGACGCCGTCGAGCAGCATCCGGACCGTCTCGCGGGCGAGCGGCTCGTCGTCGGCGACCAGGGCGCGGAGGGCGCTCACGGGTCGATGGGCAGCACGACCTCCGCGACCATCCCGCCCCCGTCCCGCGGACGGAGGATGAGCGTCGCGGCGTCCCCGTAGAGCGCGTGGAGCCGCGCGCGGGTGTTGGCGAGGCCGACTCCCGTGGAGGGGCGAAGCCCGATGTTCGCCTCACTCTCCGCCCCCGGCCCGTCGTCCTCGACGGCCAGCCGGAGGCGCCCGCCCTCGACGGCCGCGCGGACCGTGATGCGCGCCGCCCCCGAGTGCGATGCGACGGCGTGCTTCACGGCGTTCTCGACCAGCGGCTGGAGCGTCCACGCCGGCACGCGGACGGCGCGCGCGGCCTCGTCCACCTCCCACATGACCGTCAGCCGCGGGCCCACGCGGACGTTCTCCAGGGCGAGGTAGCGGTCCAGCATGTCCACCTCGCGGGCCAGCGGCACCTCGGTCGCGCCGTCGGTCTCGAAGCTCGACCGGAGCAGGTCGCCGAGTTGCCCGAGCATCGTGACCGCCTGGTCCGCCTCCCCCTTCCGCACCGTCGCGCCGACGGCGTGCAGGGCGTTGAACAGGAAGTGCGGGCGGACCTGCATCTTGAGTGCCCGCAGTTCGGCCTGCGCGAGGTCGGCTTCGAGGACGGCCTGGCGGCGCTCCCGCTCGCGGGCCCGAGCCATCGCCAACGCCACCCACGTCGAGGCCACGATCAGCCCGTAGGCGACCACGTTGACGGGAAACCGCAAGGCGTAGTGCGTCTCGAACGTCGCGAGCGTCCAGTCGCTCGGGAGCCCCGCGAATCGGAACGCGGCCACGTTGCCGGCCGCGTGGACGCCGAGCGCGACGGCGGCGCCCGCGACGTGAGCCGCGACGATCTGCCACACTGGCTCCTGGGGTCCGACCCGAGCCGCCAGCCACACCACGGGCGGCGTCAGCAGCGCCCAGAGGAGCCAGTTGGGGAGGGTCGTCCACAGCGCGAGGCGCCACGCGACGGGCTCACCCGCGAGCGTCTGCTCGATCGAGATCTGGCCGAGCGCGATGACGGCGGGGACGGCCCACAACGCCGCCACGACCACCGCCGCGCGGGTGTAGGGCCACGGAGCACGTGGCTCCTCCAGCGTGCGGGCGACAGAGACGGACGGAGCGGAGGCCGGAAGCGCCATGGCCACAGGATGTTCGGCCGCTGGCCCCGGTTCCAGATGGGGGCAAGAGGAAGCCGGCGTGAGCACGGCCCCACCCCGCCCGCCTCGGTGCCGGGGCCGACACGGTGCTGGAAGCGGCACCCGGCCGGTCCGAGCTGCCCCGAGTCACCGGCCCACGCCACCGCTCGGCCGCCTCGTCCCACCGCTCGCCGATTCGAAGGACCGAACCGCCCCTGACACACGGTTGAGCTCCCACCTTCGGCACCCGCCGACTCCTCTCCCCTCTCCTTCTTTCGCCATGCGCCTCCGCAGTCTCCTCCTCGCCCTCCTCGCTCTTCCGCTGGCGGCCTCCGCCCAACACGACGACATCGTCGACATCGCCTCCGCCAACGACGACTTCTCGACGCTCGTCGCCGCCGTCCAGGCCGCCGACCTGGTCGACGTGCTCAAAAGCGACGGCCCGTTCACGGTGTTCGCGCCGACCAACGCCGCCTTCGCCCGCCTCGGCGACGACGCCATCGAGCGGCTCCTCCGCCCCGAGAACCGCGCCCAACTGACGGCCATCCTGACGTATCACGTCGTGCCGGGCCGCTTCACGGCGGATCGGATCTCCGCCCTCGACGAACTCGAGACGGTCAACGGCGAGTCGCTGTCGCTCGGCGTCCGGGTCGACGACGCGGAACTGGTCGCGACCGACATCCGGGCGTCGAACGGCATCGTCCACGTCATCGACCGGGTGTTGATGCCGCGCGAGATGCCAGCCCCGGCCCGCCGCCGGTCCTCGCACCACTGACCCTGGCCCCTCGGCCCGTCGACGCGGGGCTCTCTCGGTAGGGAGAGTCCCGCGGTTTCTCTGTGGGGTTCTCGATACACTCGTCACGGCGGGCGGGAGCGCGCTACGTCACCTCCGCCCACTGGCTCAACGGCGTGACCGAAGGGACGACGCAGTCCCCACCCGCGACCTGCAGCACCCCTGGCAAGCCATCAGAACGGCGTTCGAGTCGCCTCCTCCTTCCTTTCGACGGCCCATCTCATGCGCCGACTGCTTCTCCTCGTTCTCCTCGCCTCAGCCGCAGCCGCCCAGCCACCCGACGGCCTGGCGGGGCGCTGGTCCGGGGCCGCGATCTACGATGGAACCACCCCGCGCCTCTTCGACCTCGAGTTCGCCGTCGACGGCGACCGCCTCGAAACGGTCCTGACGATGACGTACAACGGCCACGAGCGCTTCGGGTACGACTTCACGTTCGCTGCCGAGGGCCCGCTCGACGGGGTCCTCACGAGCGGGCTCTTCGGCGAGATGCGCCTGCTCGTCGATCTCGACGAGGGGACGCTTCGGGGGACTGTCACCGCCGACGACGGGGCGGCGTCGCCCGTCTTCCTCCAGCGGATTCTCGACTACGACCTGCCGACGTACACGCTCGCTGAGGTCTCGTTCGTGGCGGGGGCCGACACCCTCGCGGGCGCTCTCATCCTGCCGGACGCGCCGCCCCCCTACCCGGCCGCCGTCATCGTCCCCGGCCGGGGCTTCGGGCAGACACGCGGTGCCGGGGCTGCCTGGGGCACGATACTGGCCCGCAACGGCATCGCCGCGCTCGTCTTCGACGCCCGTGGGACCGGCGCCTCGACCGGGGACGACTCGCTCACGACCGGCGCCCAGCGCGTCGAGGACCTCAGCGCCGCGCTCGACCTCCTCCGGGCACGTCCAGAGATCCGTCCCGATGCCGTCGGCGTCCTCTCCAACAGCGCGGGCGGCTGGGTCACGCCTCTCGCCCTCGCAGGTCGCGACGACGTGGCGTTCTGGGTCTCGCTCGTCGGCCCGGCCGAGTCGCTGGCCGACCAGCAGGGGCACACCACGACGGGCCTGATGCGCCGGTCGGACCAGACGTTCTCCGAGGCCGACTATCAGGCGGCGTTCGACTTCCAGTCGGCCCTCGTCCGCCTCGCGTGGCGAGACGCTCCGTGGACCGAGATGGAGCCCCTCGTGGCCGAGGCCCGCGATCAGCCGTGGGCCGAGTTCGCCCTGCTCCCCGAGGGCCCCGACGACGCCGACCTGCGCTACTACCGACTCCACGCAGCATACGAGACCGACGTCGCGCTCGCTCGCATCACCGCCCCGACGTACGCGGTCTACGCCTCCGACGACTTCATCGTCAAACCATCGGAGAACATCCCCAAGCTGCGGGCGGCCTTCGCGGAGGCGGGCAACGAGGACCTCACAGTCGTGCTGCTCGAGGGCGCCAACCACTCCCTCGGACGGACCGGAGCGGTCGTCGGCGAGGGCGACTGGCCGCAGCGATGGACGCGACTCTGGACAAGGCCGCCAGAGCTGTACACGGGCGTCGTCGCCTGGGTCCGTGAGACCGTCGGACTGGCAGACTAGGCGCCGGGCGTCGGCCGTGCCGATCCCTCCTGCCCATCCGCGTAGCCGGTCATTTCGAGGAACCCGACGCCCGGCGTCGCGCCCGTCACGTCGACCGCGCCCTCCCAGTACCGGATGGTGGCGTCGAGTTCCTGCGCCTCGAACGCCGCCGTCACCTCCACCTCGATGCCCGCCTCGGGCACGCGGACGCGCCAGCGGGTCGGGTAAGCACCGCCACGCGGGCTCGTCCACGTGTCGAGCGGGGTCAACTCGAAGTCGGCCGCGTCGAGGCGCGTCTTGGTCCCGTCCACGGCGACCAGGGATCCTTCGGAGAGCGGGTCCTTCGAGCCATCCTCCCGGCGGAGCTGGTAGAGCATCAGGTCGCGGCCGTCGTCGAGGTGGAGCGCGAACCAGTCCCAGCCCACCTGCCCGGCACCCAGTGCCGAGGTGGACCACTCGCGGTCGAACCACGTCAGGCCCTCCACCGGGACCGCCTCGCCCCCAGGGAGGGTGATCGTGCCCGTCGTCGCCATGCGCGTCTGGGCGTAGTAGTAGCTCGCGTTGCCCGCGCCGACGCCCTTCTGGCTCAGCCCGCGGTCGCCCTGGAGCACGACCGGCTTGGTGGGACGCGCGGTGAGGTCGAACGTCGCGCCGTCGGCGCTGCCGGTGAGACGCAGCGGCACCGCCCCGGTGGCGTCGCCGACGCCCGTCAGGCGGACCGGGCCGAGGTAGGCCGAGACGGGGTCGGCGGACGCGCCCGCCAGCCCGGCGGCCCCGCGTGCGAACCGCTCCTGCTCGTAGAACCGCTCGCCGGACACATCGCCGACGGCGACGTGGGCCATGTAGAGTTGGTCGGCCGCCCACCCCGACGCGCGGCCCGAGGCGACGGTGTCTGGCGACAGCGCCGAGCGGAAGACGGTGAACTGGATCCCGAAGCGCCGGTCCGTGCCGTCGGTCGCGCGGACGTTGCCGGTCACGTACCACCATTCGGCCTTGAAGCCCGGGTGCGGGCCGTGGTCCTGGGGGAAGACGAACTCGCGGACGAACTCGGCCCGATCGTAGCCCGTCGTGTCGCCGGACATGGCCTCGGCGACGGAGACGGTCGCGCCCACGGGACGGCGCGCGTCGGAGCACGCGGAGAGCGCCGGGAGGAGAAGGGCGAGCAGGAGAGCGGTACGCACGATGCCGGGGGGAAGTCCTGTCCGTCAACGCCGGGACGCCGCGTCGCGGTTCGCCCTCCGCGCACGCTTCTCGCTCGTGGACAATCCCAACAAACACATGCTCCTCACCCATGACCCGGGGCCGTCACCACGCCACCCGAGCTTGGCGATCCACACCCCCCACCCGTCCATGACTCTGCTCGAACGCGCCCAGCACCTCCAAGACCTCGCCTCCTCCGGCGAGACCATCTTCGAGGCCATCGACACCTACTACGCCGACGACGTCGAAGTCGTCGAAGCCACCGGCGAGACCTTTCACGGCCGCGAGACCCAGGCGGGCCGCGTCCAGGAGTGGATCGAGTCGGTCGAAGCCATCCACGGCGGCGGCCTGACCGCCATCGCCGCCCACGAGACCGCCGAGGGGACCGGCGTCGTGTTCGCCGAGACGACCACAGACGTGACGTTCAAGGGCGCGCCCCGGACTCAGTTCGACGAGGTCGCCGTCCAGCGCTGGGAAGGCGGCAAGGTGGTCCACGAGCGGTTCTACTACCCGACCGCGGGAATGAACGACGGCGCATAGGGCACAACCCGGCGCGTGGCGCGGCGTAGACTGCGGCCCCTTACCCCGGCCCGCCCGTCATGCGTACGCTGATCGCCCTCCTGTTCCTCCTCGTCATCCTCGGCGTCCTGCTGGCGACGCAGGACGCCAACCTGACCAACGAGGTCCGCCTCGCGCTGCCCTTCGTCGATGTCGACTGGACCGGACCGGTCCTGTGGATGATCGGCGGCTTCTTCGGGGCGGGCCTGGTGCTCGGCTACCTCGTCGCTCTGCCCGGCCGCGTCGGCGCGTCGCTGAAGGCGCGCAAGCTGGAGAAGCAACTCCCCAAGACCAGCACCGTCACGCCGACCGCGAGCGGCGCCGCGTCGCCCGCGCCGACGGCCCGCAAGGGCACCGCGCCCACCGAGGCGGACGAAATGCAGCGACTCGCCGACGAGGTCGCCCGACGCACCGAGGCGGTCCAGCAGACCAACCCGCCGCCGCCGCCGACCGTCTGATGCCGCCGCCCGGCCCGCGCGTCCGCAGCCGCCTCGTCGACCGGGCCTCGCACACGCTCGGTCGCGCACCCGGCGTCCCGGTCCCCGCCCACCCGGACACTCCCCCGGCGCGACTCTCGGCCTTCCGCTACGACGCCGACCGCGTCGAGGCGTTCGACGACCTCTCGCCTGCCGAGGCGCGCGCGCTGGCCGACGGGTCCGGCGTGACGTGGCTCAATGTGGACGGCGTCGCGGACGCGGAGACGGTCAGCGCAGTCGGGCACGCCTTCGGGCTGCACCCGCTGGTGATCGAGGACCTCGTCCACGTGGGGCAGCGCCCGAAGCTGGAGCTCTACGACTCGCCCGCGGCGCCCGAGGTGACGCATGTGTTCGTCGTCGCCAAGATGATCCAGGCGACCGAGACGGACGTGACAGAGGCGTACTGCGACGTCGACTCCGGCGCAGCCGGGCACGTGATCGAACAGGTGGGGCTGGTGCTCGGCCCTGGCTGGGTGCTCTCGTTCCAGGAGGTCACGGGAGACGTGTTCGAGCCGCTCCGCGAGCGTCTCCGCACGAGCGCCGGGCGCGTCCGCACCGTCGGGGCGGACTACCTCCTCTACGCGTTGCTCGACCTGATCGTGGACCACGTCTTCGTGACGCTGGAGCGCGTCGGGGATGCCATCGAGACGCTGGAGGAGCGCGCCCTCGACACCCCCTCCCCGAAGGTCCAGGCTGCGCTCTCGGGCCTGCGCCGGGAGGTCGCGGTGCTGCGCCGCGCCATCTGGCCGCTCCGCGAGGTGCTGGCGGCGCTCCAGCGCGAGGATGTCCCGTACGTCCAGCCCTCCACACGCCCCTACCTGCGCGACGCCTACGACCACCTGGTGCAAATCGTGGAAGTGGTCGAGTCCCTCCGCGACGTGCTCGGCTCCGTGTCGGACCTGTACCTGTCGTCGCTCGGAATGCGCCAGAACGAAGTCATGAAGGTGCTCACGGTCGTCGGCACGCTGTTCCTCCCACTCGGCTTTCTGACGGGCCTCTACGGAATGAACTTCGACGTGATGCCGGAGCTGCACTGGCGCTACGGCTACTTCGCGCTCCTCGGCGTGATGGCGCTGATCGCCGTCGGCACGCTGGCCTACTTCCGCCGCAAGGGGTGGATCTAGGGATCAGGGCTCGTACGTCTCGACGACGGCCCCCATCGGGGCCGTCCTCGTCTCGTTCGTCTTCTCTCCTCTACCGCACCCGCGTGAACGGCACCGTCTGGACGCCCTGGCGCGTCTGCAACTGGGCCAGGTACACGCCCGAGGCCGCGGGCTGGCCGTCCGCCTCGGTGCCGTCCCAGGCCGCCTGGCCGGACGAGAGGAGCACGTCCGCCACGCGCCGCCCACGCACGTCGTACACGACGACCTCCCCCTGCGCCGACGGCGCCCGGAACGAGACCGCGCCCGTGGAGGGGTTCGGGGTCACACGCAGGCCGAGGTCGGGAGACGGTGCGGGCTCGGCCCACGTCCCCCCGCTGCCGCGCCAGAAGAGAACGCCCCCGGCCGACGTGCCCGCGAGGATCTCTGGCCGACCGTCTCCGTCGAGGTCGCCCAGCGTGGGCGTGGTCCGGCGCCGACCGGCGACGACCGACTCGGCAGCCTCGAACATGGGCGCGGTCGGGGTGCCGACGTTCTGATACACCAGGATCTCGCCCTGAGCCGTGCCCAGCAGCAGGTCGAGGTCGCCGTCCCCGTCGAGGTCGGACAGCGCCGGCGCAGCGTCGCCATCGAGGCGCTCGGGGATGCCGACGGCGACGCGGAAGGCCTCATCGTCGGCGGTCGGGGCGCCATTCGACTCCGTGGCGAAGCTCGGGACCGCGGACGTGCCGACGTTGCGGTACACGCGGACGCGTCCACTGGAGGCCCCGCCGATCAGGTCGAGGTCGCCGTCACCGTCGAGGTCGCCCAGCGTGCCGCGGGCGTACTGCCCCGTGTCGACGCCCTCGAAGCGGTCGTCCTCGCGATCGAAGGCAGGCGCGCGGGCTGAGCCCGTGTTGCGTAGGAAGGCGAACCGCCCGTTGAAGCCGCCGACCAGCAGGTCGAGGTCGCCGTCGCCGTCGAGGTCGCCGAAGACGGGCGCGTAGGCGCCGAAGTCGTACGCCAGTTCCAACCAGTCGTCGTCCGCCAGTTCGAAGGCCGGAGCGGACGCCGTGCCGACGTTCTCGTAGCGGACGAGGTTGGCGCGCGACGTGTCGTCGGGGTCGAGTTCGTTGCCGAGCACCAGGTCGAGGTCGCCGTCGCCGTCGAGGTCGGCGAGCGCGACGGTGGTGCGCTGCCCGAGGTCGAGGCCGTCGATCAGGCGGTCGGTGCGGAGCCGGAGGTCGGGCGCCTCGGCCGTGCCCTCGTTCTCGAACGCGATCAGGTTGGAGACGGCCGTCCGCGCCTGGAAGCAGAGGCCGCGCTGGACGCCGACGAGCAGGTCGAGGTCGCCGTCGCCTTCGAGGTCGCCGTAGGTCGGCGCGTTGTAGCCGCCGGACGAGAGCGGCTGGCCGACCGGGAAGCGCTCCGACGCGAGCGTGAGCTGCGGGTCGGTCGGCGTGCCGCGGTTGAGGAAGTAGAAGAGGCTCGGCGCGAAGAAGTCGCCCCAGAACAGCTCCGGTGCGTCGTCGCCGTTGAGGTCGGCCAGGGCGATCGCGTTGGCGCCGTGCATGGAGCCCCGCTGCGGGAGGTCGGCTCCGCCGGCCTCCCGGCTGGGCGTGGCGCGGCCCGCCGCCGGGGCGCACTGCGGGTTCTCCTCGTAGATGACGATGTCCTGGTACCGGTCGGTCAGGAAGCTGAACACCGGCACGCCGTTCGCGTCGACGCCCTCGTTCTGGTAGGTCGTGATGGTGCCGATGTCGGCCTTGCCCGCGAACAGGTCCGCGTCGCCGTCGCCGTCGATGTCGCCGAGCGCGGGGATGGACGAGTCCTCGATGTTGACCGGCTCGCCGGCCGCGTCGCGCAGGAGCGCCGCGCCGACTTCGAACTGAGCCGCCTGGGGGGTCCCCACGTTGCGCCAGTAGCGGACGCGCCCCGGGTCGCCCCGCGTCAGCAGGTCGTAGTCGCCGTCGCCATCGAGGTCGGCGAAGGTGGACCAGTTGCCGGGCTCGATGCCGCCCAGGCGGTCGGTCTGCCAGACCCACCGGTCGCCGTCGCGGCGGAAGACCTGCAGCCCGGCCCCCCCGACGTTGACGATCAGGTCCGCGTCGCCATCCGCATCGATGTCGAGGAGCGTCGGGCGCGGCTCGAAGAAGCCACCGACGAACGGCGACTCGACCTCCACGCCATCGAGCATGACGGGGAACGGGGTCGCCTCCCGGGTGAACGTCTGGGCGGCCAGCGGCGTGGCGACGAGGAGGGCGAGAACGAGAAAGCGCATGAAGTCAGGCAGAGTCAGCGGGTCGGCCCACCTCGCCGGGGCGGCGGAGGGGCCGGGAGAACGACCGAGGCGGGCGGCGGCCTACATGTCGCCGTGGTCCATGCCCTCGTGATCCATCGAGCCGTGGTCCATCTCACTGTGGTCCATGCCCCCGTGGTCCATCGCGGGCTGGATCATGACCGGCTCCAGGCCGGACGGGTACGCACCCAGTTGGACGACGCCGAGCACCTCGCCGGTCGGCGAGAACGCAGCCACGTTGCCGAACGACGCCGCGCCGAGCGGCTCGCGGTCGCCTTCGCCCGGCGGCATGAACAGGAAGGGGGGCGTCCAGGCGCCGTTCAGGTTGGACGACGTGACGAAGAAGCGCGTCCCGTCCATGGCCGGGGCCGGGCTGTGGGGCTGGCTGAGCGGCCCCGCGGGCGCCCCGGCATCGACCGTGCGGACGAGGGCGCGCGTCTCGGCGTTGAGAATCGTGACCGTGTCGCCCCGCTGGTCGGGGATCAGGAGCGACGTGCCGTCGTGGTTGGCATGCGCGTGGTACGGGCCATCGCCGGCCGGGTAGGCCGCGTCGAACGTCAGCGTGCCATCCTCGGCCAGTGACAGGAAGAGCACCTCGTCGGTCGACCGCGACGTGAGCGTGACCGTGTACGGGTACCCGGCCATCGAGCCATGGTCCATGCCGCTGTGCCCCATCCCCGCGTGGTGGACGCCGAGGATGCTGAAGTGGATGAACTCACGCGGCGCCCCGTCGGACGGGATGGCGAGGAGGGCGAGGTCGCCGGTGGCGGTGTCGTAGACCAGCGCGCGGCTCTCGGCCTGCGTGCCGGTCAGTTCAGCCGTGATCGCGAAGCGCCCGTCGGGCGTCGCCGTCATCGCGTGCGGCACGTTGAACGGCGTGTCGATGACCTCCATCGCCATCGTCTCGCGGTCGAGGATGCCGAAGCCGTTCGCGAGCGGGTCGGAGAGCGTCGAGCGGCCGACGAAGATGCGGTTGGAGGACGGGTCGAGCGACATCATGCCCGGCGTCGCGAAAACGCCCGCCTCGGTGCGTCCGAGGAGCGACTCATCCGGGTCCTTCGACAGGTCCAGGCTGACCTTCGCGACGACGCCCGCCGAGACGAGCGAGACGTAGGCCGTCCGGCCGTCGGGCTCGAAGGCGAAGTGGTGCGGGCCGTAGGGCGCGCTGGGAATGCCGATCGCGTCGAAGTCGATCCGGCGGATGAGACGCAGCGTCTCGGCGTCGATCAGCGCGATGTAGTTCTCGGCCTGGACGCCCGCCAGCATCACGTGTTCGGCGTCGGCGAAGGGGATCACGTCGCCATCCTTGGCACCGCCCTCGATCCAGCGCGCGAGGTAGCGGACCTCGTCATCCTCCAGCGTCCGCAGGTTGGGCATCGGGATCGCCACCGAGTCGGGCAGGTCGCGAACGAGGCGAAGCATCAGGCTGCCCTCGGCGTCGAACGGGACCACGAAGCCGCTCGGGCCCGCCATCACCACGTCCATCAGGTCGTAGTCGGCCGGGTCGCCGGTGCCGCCCGCGGTCGGCGACAGGACGTTGCGCGCGGCCAGCAGCGGGCGCACGTACTGGTCGAAGTCGAGCGACTCGACGGCGTCGTAGTCGACCGTGGACGGGTCGAAGCCGGTCTGCGGGTCGATGGCGTTGCCTGCCGTGTCGCAAGCGACGAGCAGGAACGGGAGGACGAGAAGGAGGGAAAGACGGGACATCGGAACGGCGTGGGGGGCGGAGAGCGAACGCAAGACCGTCCGCTCGGTTCGAGTGTAACGCAAGCCGATGCGCCGAGCGTGCCGGGAGACCTTGCACGACGCGGCCGGGGCGAGGCCAGAGCGGAACCGCCCCTGGTCTGGCGACAGACGGAGGCACGAAACACGTCGGCGGGTCGGGCGACGAGCGTCGCGGCCCGGTAGCTTCCAGCGTCTCCCCCGGTCGCCGTGTCCCTCCCCCGCCCGCTCTCGCCATCCGGCCGTGTCGCCGTGGTCGCACCCGCCAGCGCGGCGCTGGACGCCGCCGACGCGGCCACCGGGCTCGCCGCGCTCCGCGCCCGCGGCCTCCAGGTCGACGTCGCCGATGTGACCGGCGGGCCCATCGCCTACCTCTCCGGGTCCGACGCCGCTCGTGCCGGCGCCCTCAACGCCGCCCTCCGCCGCGACGACGTGGACGCCCTCGTGTGCCTCCGGGGCGGCTACGGCCTGCTCCGGATCCTCGACCGGATCGACTACGAAGCCGCTCGCGCGCACCCCAAGCTGATCGTCGGCTACTCCGACATCACCGCGCTCCACCTCGCCCTCTGGACGGAGGCCGGGCTGACGGGCGTTTCCGGTCCGATGGTCGCTTCCGACTGGGCGAAGGGGCTCGACGCCGACACCGAGGCGGACTTCTGGCGCGTCGTCGGCGGGGACGCCGGGTACGACGTGCGCGGCCCGGGCGGCGAGGCGCTGACGCCGCTGGCCGAGGGCGAGACCGAGGGCGTGCTGCTCGGCGGCAACCTCGCGCTCGTCACGGCGCTGCTCGGCACCCCCTACCTCCCCGACCTGACCGGCGCGATCCTGTTCGTCGAGGACGTGGGCGAGGCGCCGTACCGGATCGACGGGATGCTCGCCCGCCTCCGCCTCGCGGGGGTGCTGGAGCGACTCGGCGGGCTGGTGTTCGGGCTGTTCACCGACGCCGACGTGCCGCCCGACCGGCCGACGTTCTCGGTCGACGAGGTGCTGGCGCAGTACGCGCCGTACGTCGGTGGGCCGGTGGCGAGCGGGCTCGTGTATGGGCATGTGCCGCGCAAGAGCACCCTGCCGGTCGGCGTCCGCGCCCGGCTGACGTGCGACGACCGCGCGGCCACGCTCCACGTGCTCGACTCCGTCACGGGATGACCGGCATCACGCTTCTCGGCCTCGCCGCCGCAGCCTGCACGACGGCCTCCTTCATTCCCCAGGTCGTGAAGGCGTGGCGGTCCGGCTCGTCGGCGGATCTCTCCCTGGGGATGTACGTCCTCATCACGCTCGGCATCGGGCTCTGGCTGGTCTACGGCCTCCTGGTGCGCGACCTCCCCATCATCGCGGCCAACGCGGTCACGCTCGTGCTGGTCGCCTCGCTCTTGGTCCACATCCTCCGCACCCGGCCCCGCTGATGCGCCTCGCCTTCTTCGCCTCCGGCGGCGGCTCCAACGTCGGCGCGATCCTGGACGCCATCGACGCGGGGGCGCTCCGCGCTGAGCCGGTGCTCCTCATCAGCGACCGACCCGGGTGCGGGGCTCTCGCCCGCGCCGAGGCGCGCGGCCTCCCGACCGAGGTGATCGCGCCGCTCTCCGACGAGACCCACTTCTCAGACGCCCTCCTCGACGCCCTCGCCCGCGCCGAGGCCGACACGGTGGCGCTGGCGGGCTACCTCCGCAAGATCCCCGCGCCCGTCGTGTGGGCCTTCCGCGACCGCATCCTGAACGTCCACCCGTCGCTGCTGCCCGCGTTCGGCGGGACCGGGTGGTACGGGAGGCGCGTCCACCAGGGCGTGCTCGACGCCGGGTGCCGCGTCTCCGGCGCCACGGTCCACCTCGTCGACGACCAATACGACACCGGGCCGATCGTGCTGCAGGAGGCCGTCCGCGTCCAGCCCGACGACACCGCCGAGACGCTGGCCGCGCGCGTCCTCGCCGTCGAGCACCGCCTCTTCCCCGACGCCCTCGCCCTCCTCGCCGACGGCCGCCTCCGCGTGGCCGACGGCCGCGTTTCCCTCCTCTCCACCCCGCCCTCCGCCCCGTGATCGCTGTCAAGGACCTCCCCGACCCGCCCGACCGCGCGCCCGTGCGCCGCGCTCTCCTCTCCGTCAGCGACAAGACCGGCCTGGCCGACCTCGGGCAACGGCTCCACGCGCTCGGCGTCGAGATGCTGTCGACCGGCGGCACCGCCCGCGCGCTTCGCGAGGCGGGCGTGCCGGTGACCGACGTGGCCGACGCGACCGGCTTCCCGGAGATCCTCGGCGGGCGCGTCAAGAGCCTCCACCCGGCCATCCACGGCGGCATCCTGGCGCGACGCACCGACCCGGAGGATCTGGCCGAGCTGGCCGAGCACGGCATCGGCGCCATCGACCTGGTGGTCGTCAACCTGTACCCGTTCCGCGAAGCCACGAAGGGTGGCGCGACGGACGCGGTCGCGGCCGAGAACGTCGACATCGGCGGGCCGGGCATGCTGCGCGCGGCGGCCAAGAACTTCGCCTCCGTCGCCGCGGTCGTGGACCCGGCCGACTACGACGCCGTCGCCGACGAACTGGAGGCGCACGACGGGACGCTCGCGATGGCGACCCGGCGCCGACTCGCGGGCGCGGCGTTCGCCCACACGGCCGACTACGACACCGCCATCGCGGCGTTCTTCGCCCAGGACTCGGCCGCCTCGGCCTCCGCAGACGCCGAGGCAAAGGCCCTGCCCGCCTCATTCACAGTCGACCTGTCGAAGGCAGGCGAGGACTTGCGCTACGGCGAAAACCCTCACCAGCGCGCCGCGCTCTACGGCGACGCCTCGGAACGCTACGACGTGCTCCACGGCAAAGCGCTGTCGTTCAACAACCTGATCGACCTGACGGCGGCGCTCGACCTGATCGCCGAGTTCGACGGCGGACGGCCGACGGTCGCCATCCTGAAGCACACCAACCCGTGCGGCGTCGGGCAGGCCGAGACGCTGGCCGAGGCCTACGCGAAGGCGTTCGCCACCGACCGCCAGAGCCCGTTCGGCGGCATCGTGGTGGTCAACCAACCGCTGGACCGGGCGACGGCCGAGGCCATCGACGCGGTGTTCACCGAGATCATCATCGCGCCGTCGTTCGAGGAGGGCGTGCTCGATTTCCTGATGCAGAAGGCCAACCGCCGCCTCGTCCGCGCCGACCTGTCCGCCTCGGGCACGGGACCGACCGTGCGGACGGTCGCGGGCGGGCTCCTCGTCCAGGACCGCGACGCGACGCTGGCTGCCGACGTGCGTGACGGGTGGACGGTGCCGACCGAGCGCCAGCCGTCCGAGCGCGAGTGGGCCGACCTCGACTTCGCCTGGCGCGTCTGCAAGCACGTCAAGTCGAACGCCATCGTCTACGCCAAGGACGGCGCGACGCTCGGCATCGGTGCGGGGCAGATGAGCCGCATCGACGCGTCGGAGATCGCGGTCTCGAAGGGCGCCAAGTCGGCGCTCGACTTCGCCGGCTGCGTGGTCGCCTCGGACGCTTTCTTCCCCTTCGCCGACGGCCTCGAAGCCGCCGCCGAGGCGGGCGCGACCGCGGCCGTCCAGCCGGGCGGGAGCGTCCGCGACGACGAGGTGATCGCGGCGGCGAACGCGCGCGGCGTGGCGATGGCCTTCACCGGCACCCGGCACTTCCGGCACTGACCCAGAACCGAGCACGGGCCGCGGACCGAGCGCGTCGCCACGGCCTCCGAGCCTGCCCGTTTCCCCGCCTCCACTAACCCCCGACTGCGGCGTGCTCCGGTCGGGGCGGCGTCCGGGTCCTCCCTGAAAAATCAAGGGCGATCGGGACAGGAACGCTCGGGGCCCTCGTTAGCTTAATCCTGCGCGCGATTTGTCCCCTGGGGCTCCTGGATGGAGGAGGTTCTAGCAAATCACACGCCTCTCTCTGCTATTGACCGGTGCTTCGGCGCCGCCCGACCTCCCCCTCTCTCTCGTGCTCAACCCGTTCTCGGTCGACGTCGCCATCGACCTCGGCACCGCCAACACGCTCATCCACGTCCGCGACAAGGGCATCGTGCTCAATGAGCCCTCCATCGTCGCCATCGACCGCCGCAGTGGCAAGCCGGTCGCCATCGGCACCGAGGCGCTGATGATGCACGAGCGGACGCACAAGGACATCGAGACCATCCGGCCGCTCAACGACGGCGTCATCGCGGACTTCTCGGTGGCCGACGCCCTCATCCGCGGCTTCATCCGCCGCATCAAGCCGGGCTGGCTGACCAGCATCGGGCGGATGGTGATCTGCGTGCCGAGCGGGATTACGGAGGTCGAGCGCCGCGCCGTCAAGGACGCCGCCCAGAACGCGGGCGCCCGTCAGGTGATGCTCATCGACGAGCCCATGGCGGCAGCCATCGGCATCGGACTGAACGTCCAGGAGCCGGTCGGCAACATGATCGTGGACATCGGCGGCGGCACGACCGAGATCGCGGTGATCGCGCTCAACGGCATCGTCGTGGACGAGTCGATCCGCGTCGGTGGCAACGAGCTCGACGAGGCGGTGATGCAGTACTTCAAGAAGCACCACAACCTGCTCATCGGGCAGCGGACGGCCGAGCGGATCAAGTGCGAGATCGGGTCGGCTCAGAAGCTGGACCCCGAGTTGGAGCTCTCGGTCAAGGGGCGCGACCTCGTGACGGGCGTCCCGAAGACGCGCGTCGTGTCCTCGGAGGACGTGCGCGAGGCGCTGCGGCCCAGCGTCAACCAGATCGCCGCGGCCGTCGTCCGCGCCCTGGAGCGGACGCCCCCGGAGCTCGGCGGCGACGTGCTGGAGCGCGGCATCATGCTCACCGGCGGCGGCGCGCTGCTGAAGGGCCTCGACGAGTACCTCCGCGAGCGCACCGAGCTGCCGGTCTTCTCGGCCGAGGACCCCCTGACGGCGGTCGTCCGGGGCACGGGCGCGGTGCTGGAGGACATCGACGGCTACATGCCGGTGCTGAGCAACTAGGGATCCGGACCGGGCACCCGAGGGCTCACCGTGAGCGGGGGCCCTCGGTTCTGAGGTGCGGATTCCTCCGAGCGCTGAACCCTCCGCCCCGTCGGGAGTAGGTCCCCCCTCGTCTCCTCTCCCACCTTCTCCCCTTCTCTCCGGATGGCCCTCGCGCAGCAGATCTGGGAGCGGACCCGTGACTACGTCGTATTCGGGACCCTCCTCCTGATCGGGGTGGTGATCTTCGTCGGCCGCAACGGACCGGCCCTGCGCGCAGCCCGCGCTGCGAGCCTCGCGGTGACGGCCCCGGTCGAGGGCGTCTTCGAGCGCGCCGCGCGCTTCCGTCAGTCGCTGGAGGAGAACGAGCGGCTCCGGATGGAGACGGCCGACCTCTCCGCCGACGTGGCCCGTCTCCGCGAGGCCGCGGCCGAGAACGCCCAGCTTCGCGCGCTTCTCCAGTTCGAGGACACGACCACCATCCGACGCGTGGTCGGGCGTGTGGTGGCGAAGGACATCACCGAGCAGTCCAACCTGCTGACGATCGACGTAGGCGAGCGGGACTCGGTGGAGATCGGGATGCCGGTCATCAACGAGCGGGGGATCGTCGGCCGGGTGATCCTGACCAACGACCGGTACGCGGTCGTGATGCCGCATCAGAACACCCAGTTCCGGGTGCCCGCCTCCATCGAGGAGTTGGGTCGCGAGGGCGTCGTCCGGTGGGACGGCGCGTCATTCGACAAGCTGACGATGGAGTACGTCGTCAAGACGGAGCCGGTCGAGCGCGGCATGCTGGTGGTGACGAGCCCCTTCTCCGGCGTCTTCCCGGCAGGCATCTCGGTCGGCCGCGTGGACACCGCCTACGCGGCGGCAGGTCGGAACGACTACGTGATCCAGCTCGAGCCGGCCGCCCCGATCTCCGAGGTCGGCTACGTGTACGTGCTCCTGACGCGGCCCGACCCGGAGCAGGCGATCTTGGAGGCCCAGGCGCGCGACTCGCTCGGCATCGAGCGGGCGACCTCCGCCCTCGACGCGCAACTGGAGGCGGCGACCGAGGAGTAGCCCCGGCTCCCCGCGGCCGGGCGCCCCGTCGGTACGATCCCGTTTCCTCTCTCCGTTCTGACGCCTCCCGTCGGTCTCCCCATGCCTGTTCGCTTTCGTTCCGCTGCCCGCTGGGCCGTCCTCCTCATCGCCCTGGTCGCCGTCCGCGCGGACGCGCAGACGACGTCGACGCGGGCCGGGCTCGCTGAGTTGATCACCGAGGCGCTCGATGCGAGCGCGTTCAACGACGCGTACTGGGGCGCCTACGTCGTCAACCTGTCGAACGGCGAGGTGCTCTACGACCGCAACGCCGAGCGGCGCTTCATCCCGGCGAGTAACATGAAGCTGCTCTCGACCGCCGCCGCGCTCGACGCCCTGGGCCCGGACTTCCAGTATGCCACGCGCCTCTACGCCGACGGCCCGATCCAGAACGGCACGCTGCTCGGAGCGCTCGTCGTCCGCGGCGCGGGCGACCCGTCGTTCGGCGGCCGCTTCCGCGACGGGGACGCGCTGGGCGTCTTCCGCCAGTGGGCCGACAGCCTCCGCGCGCTGGGAATCCGCCGGGTGGAGGGGCCTGTCGTGGGCGACGACGACGTGTTCGACAACGTCCCGCTGGGGCAGGGCTGGCAGTGGGACGACCTGAAGTGGTACTACGGCGCCGAGATCTCAGGCCTGCAGTTCAACGAGGGCACGGTCCACGTCGAGGTGCGCGGCACGTCGCCGGGACAGCCCGCCCGCATCGTCGCCGAGCCCGACTACGGGTACGTCCGCTTCGTGAACCGCTCCACCACGACCGCGGGCGGCAGCATCCGCGAAGGCTACGACCGCGCCCTCGGCGACAACGTGTTCACGGTCACCGCCAGCGTCCCGGCCGGGCGGACCGAGACCGAGGACCTCTCCATCGTCAACCCGACCGACTACTTCTCCTCGACGCTCATCGGCGTGTTGCGTGACCACGGCATCGAGGTCGCCGGCGAGGCCGTGGACGTAGACGAGTGGGGGCGCCGCCCGCGCTACGAGATGCTCACCCGCGTCGCGACCCACATCTCGCCATCACTGGCGGAGATCGTCCAGCAGACCAACGAGGACTCGAACAACCTCTACGCGGAGCACCTGCTCCGCACGATGGGCGCGTACGTCTACCGCGGCACCGACCTGCCGACCGGCTCCGCGTTCGCGGGCTTCGAAGCCACCAAGCCCTTTCTGCAGCGCCTCGGCGTCGACCCGGAGAGCTTCCGCGTGGCGGACGGCTCGGGGCTCTCGGCCCTCAACCGACTCACGCCCTTCGGCCTGGTGAGCATCCTTCGGGGCATGCACGAGCACCCGGACCGCGCCACGCGTGAGGCCTTCGAGGCCTCACTGCCGGTGGGCGGCTACACAGGGACACTCCGCAACCGCTACCGCTCTGGGGACGCTCGCGGCAACGTCCGCGCCAAGACCGGTTACATCTCCGGCGCGCGCACGCTCTCCGGCTACGTCACCTCCGAGCGTGGCGATGTGCTGGCGTTCTCGCTGCTCTGCAACAACTACACGACGTCCACGAGCCGCGTCAACCAGGCCCAGGACCAGATCGTGGAACTGCTGGCGGACTACGAAGGGCGGTAGTGAGTAAAGAGTGAAGGGTGAAGGGCCGCCCCATCCGCGTGCGTCTTCGCGCGTCGGCTTCCGTCTGACCCACTCTGTATCCATCACTCCGCACTCGCATGACTCCCATCCACGCCACGACCGTCCTCGGCGTTCTCCACAACGGCCGCGTCGCCCTCGGCTCCGACGGGCAGGCCACCATGGGCGACACCGTGATGAAGCACAAGGCGCAGAAGGTGCGCCCGCTCTACGGCGGCAAGCTGCTGTGCGGCTTCGCAGGGTCCACCGCGGACGCGTTCACGCTCTTCGAGCGCTTCGAGGCCAAGCTGGAGCAGTACGGCGGCAACACCGTCCGCGCGGCCGTCGAACTGGCCAAGGACTGGCGCACGGACCGCTACCTGCGGCGGCTGGAGGCGCTTCTGGCCGTCGCCGCGCCGGACCGCCTGCTGCTGGTCTCCGGCACCGGCGACGTGATCGAGCCCGACGACCCGATCCTGGCCATCGGCTCGGGCGGCAGCTACGCCCTCGCGGCGGGCCGTGCCATGATGAAGCACGCGCCGGAGCTCTCGGCCAAGGAGATGGTCGAGGAGGGCCTCCGCATCGCGGGCGAGATCTGCATCTACACCAACCTCAACACGACCGTCTTGGAGTTGGAGGCCGAGTAGCTCGACGGCCGGTCAGCCCACGCGTAGCCCCGCCGACGGCGCCTCGTGCAACACCAGGGCGCGCAGCGTAGACAGGTAGGCCACCACGTCGAACCGCTCCGGGTCCATCACGACCTGGAGCGCACAGCCCTCGATGAACCCGGTCGCGACGGCGGCCAGTGACTCGGGGGTCACGCCGGGGTACCGCTCGGGCTCGCTCTCGATGGCCGCCGACGTGAGAGGCACGTACGCCTCCCGGTAGTCGCTCAGCGCCTTCCGAATCCGGGTCTGGACCTCTGCATGCTGGGTCCCCATCACCCAGAAGTCGATGAGCAGGGCGACGCGGTTCCTGTTGGCGGGCAGTCCCTCGACATCGCGCTCGATGGTCCGGAGGAGGCGCAGGACCGGCGATGCCTCTTCCATCCCTGCCCGGTCGGGCGCCAGCACGGTCGTCTCCAGCAGGCGGTCCAGCAGCGCGAGCACCAGGCCCTCCCGGGAGACGAAGTGGAAGAAGACGAGTCCGTTGCTGACTCCGGCTTCCTTGGCCACGGCTCGGGTGGTGAGCCCCCCGAGGCGGTCGCGGGCGGCCACGCGGTAGGCGGCGGCCAGCACCTCCTCTCGGCGCTGGTCTTCGGGGACTTTGGGACCGGGCATGGGACGTTTTCGAGGAGAGTATTGACCAGGCGCTCAATGTAGCCTATCCTCATTGAGCAACCGCTCAACAGATTTCTTTCGACGCCATGCCTCCTCTCTCCTCCACACCGCTTCGGGGCGACGGCCAGGCGGGCCCGCTCCCGCGTCTCGCTCGCTCCCGCACGCTGCCGAGGCTGGGCCCCGGACCGACCGTTCTGGTGATCGGGTACCCTTCCCGTGCGTCCGCGCGCATCGTCGAGGAGGTGCTGGCATCCGACACGCGCACAGTGGCCTGCGTCGTCACCCAGGATCGGATGGCAGAGGCGCGATCGCTTCGCGAGGCGGACCAGGGGGCCGGGCGGCTGCACCTGTTCGCGGGCTCCGCGGCTCTGCCGGGCCTCGGCCTTCCCCACACCGCCTGGCGCATTCTCGACACGGCCGAGGAGATCTACGGCGTCGCGTCGGCCGCGGAGATCGCCACGGGGCACATTCAGGACTTCGCCGCCGAGTGCCCGCGGCTCCGGGCCCTGCACCTGATCGCCACGGATTCGGACTCCCGCGCTACGCCGCCGTCGGGGACGCTCTGGGGTTCGCTCCGCCGCACGGTCGCCGCCCTGGCCGCACAGAGCCGGGCCCGCTCCGCCGTCGGCACGCTGACGTCGATGTGGTCCCGCATGGTGACTGGGATCGCCCGTAGCAGCCCGATCGCTCGTCCCCTGCGCTCCTGGAAGGACCTCATCGAGCTGGACATCGAGGCGGCCCTGTCGTGGGAGGACATCGAGCGCGACCTCCGGCCCGGACGCGGCACCTGACGTTCAGATGGGCCGAAGGGGCGCACGCGACGGCAGCCCCGGTCCGCTCACTGGCGCGGTGGTACACACCGTCCGGGTCCCACGCTGGAGCAGAGTCGGGTCGCCTACGGCCTGCGCGCCGTAGTTTTCGGCGGCGCGCCACTCTTCGCGCGCGACTGTTCCCAGCCATCGACCCATGTCTGAAATCGTACCGGAGGGCCCGGAGGGCGCTCGGCAGGCCGCCGTCCTCGTCGACTACCAGAACCTCCACCACTACCTCAAGGGCCGCATCGGCCGGGATGGCTCCACGGCAGACCTCGCGGGTCACCTCTTCAAGGCCCTCCGCGACCGCCTCGCCGCCGACGACACGCGCCTCGTGCGGGGTCGCGCCTACGCCGACTTCGGTGGCCTCGACGACCACACGCGCCACGTCCAGCGGAGCCTCTACCTGCACGCCATCGAGCCGGTCTACGTCCCGGCCACGATGCACCGCAACACGACCGACCTCCAGCTCGCCGTCGACGCCATCGAGATGCGCGACCGGCATCCGGAGGTCACGACCTTCGTGCTGCTCGCGGGCGACCGCGACTACGCGCCCGTGGTGACGGCGCTGCTGGCGCACGGCCGCCGCGTGATGGTGGTCGGCTTCAAGGAGCACCTCTCGCCGTACCTGCTGGAGCACACCGACGCCGGGGAGTTCGTCGACGCCGCCGAGTTGCTCCCCGCCAACGCGCTGGTGCCCGAGATCGAGGTCGGCACGGCCATCCAGACCACCGAGTTCTCGGCGATCCAGGACCCGGCCTACGAGATCGACTACGACGCGCTGGAGGTCGTGGAGAAGTTCTTCGGTCAGTACGAGGAGATCTACCTGACGCCCCTGCTCCGCCGGCTCTCCGACGAGATCGGCGAAGTCGAGGGCCACGATCCGAAGTCGCTCGTGGCCGACCTGGAGGAGTGCGGCGCGGTCCGCCTGGAGCGCCGCAAGGGCATGCCCTACGACTACACCGTGCTGCTGGTCAACGGCGAGCACCCGGCCGTGATCGAGGTCCGCGAGGAGATCCACGGTGCCCGGGTGGTGGCCACCGATGACGGGCTGCCCTTCGACGACGACGCGGAGATCTAGAGCGGTCGCGCGGTCCGCGGCGCGCCCAGGCCCCGCGAAACACGAAACGCGCAACAAGACCGCCGACCGCTCAGGCTTCCGGCCTCGCTTCCGCATCCCCACGCGGCCCCGGGGCGTAGTCGGCGCCACCAACGCAGACTCCCTCATGGACTCCCTCCTGACCCTCCCTGCCAACGCCCAGACCGAGGTGGACGACCTCGCCGGGCTGACGCCTCTCCAGATCGTCGCCGAGCTCGACAAGTACATCGTCGGCCAGGGCGACGCCAAGCGCTCGGTCGCCATCGCGCTCCGCAACCGCTGGCGCCGCCTCCACGCCGACCCGGCGCTCCGCGACGAGATCACGCCCGCCAACATCATCCTCATCGGGCCGACGGGCGTCGGCAAGACGGAGATCGCGCGGCGGCTGGCCAAGCTGACCGGCGCGCCGTTCGTCAAGGTCGAGGCGACCAAGTTCACGGAGGTCGGCTACGTGGGTCGCGATGTGGAATCGATGATCCGCGACCTCATGGATCTCGCGGTGGCGCAGGCGCGCGACGCCCAGGCCGAGCGCGTCCAGGGGCCCGCCCGCGAGCAGGCCGAAGAGCGCCTCCTGGACCTCCTCGTCCCGCCGACGAAGCCCGCCTCGGCGCCCGCCTTCGGCTTCCCGATGGGCGGCGCGCAGCCCGCCACGCCGCAACCGCCCTCGGAGGACGAGGAGCACCGCCAGCGGACGCGCGAGCGCTTCCGCGAGTGGATCAAGGACGGCACCCTCGACGACCGCGAGGTCGAGATCGACGTGTCGCTCGACAAGACCACCAACCTCCAGATGTTCGGCCCGATGGGGCTCGAAGAGATGGGCATCAACCTCCAGGAGATGCTCGGGGGGATGGGCAAGAAGCGCCAGAAGCGCCGCGTCAAGGTGCCCGAGGCGCTCGACCTGCTCGCCCAGGAGGAGGCTCAGAAGCTGATCGACGGCGAGGCCGCCAAGATGGACGCGCTCTCGCGCGTCGAGCAGGCGGGTATCGTGTTCATCGACGAGATCGACAAGGTGGCCGGGCGCCAGCAGGCGGGCGGAGGCTCCGGCCCGGACGTGTCCCGCGAGGGCGTCCAGCGCGACCTCCTCCCCATCGTCGAGGGCTCGACGGTGATGACGAAGCACGGATCGGTCAAGACCGACCACATCCTGTTCATCGCCTCCGGCGCGTTCCACGTCTCCAAACCGTCGGACCTGATCCCGGAGCTCCAGGGCCGCTTCCCGATCCGCGTGGAGCTCGAATCGCTCTCGGAGGACGACTTCGTGCAGATCCTCACCGCCCCCGAGAACGCGCTGCTGAAGCAGTACGGGGCGCTGTTCGGCTCCGAGGGCTTCACGCTCACGTTCACCGACGGCGCCGTGCGCGCCATCGCCCGGACGGCCGCGCAGGTCAACGAGGAGGTCGAGAACATCGGCGCCCGCCGCCTGCACACCATCCTGACGACGCTCCTGGAGGACCTCCTCTTCGAGGTCCCCGACGGCCCGCACGGCGACGCCGTCGAGATCACCGAGCAGCACGTGGAGGACAAGCTGGCGGGCGTGGTCAAGAACCGCGACCTGAGCCAGTACATCCTGTAGTGCCACGACGCGTCCACGCAGAAGGAGGCGAGGCGCGTAGCGTGTGGCGCGTCGTGTGGCGCGGCTCGGGCTTCTCGGCGCGCCACCTGCCTGTCGTCCGGGCGGTCTGGCCTCCTGCCTCGAGCCCCCCCGCCTCGGCCCCGAGGCGGAGGGCATGAGTCGAACGCGAGCCCTGGCCGACCGCGTGCGTGCGCTCGCCGCGGGGCGGTCGCTCCGCAACGTGCTGACGCTCGTCACCGGCGCGACGGCGGCGCAGGCGCTCCTGTTCGCCGCGCGGCCCGTCCTGACGCGGCTCTACACGCCCGAGGCGTTCGGCCTGCTGGGCGTGTTCATCGCCCCGGCCTACCTGCTGGCGATCCTCGCCACACTCCGCTACGACGACGCGATCGCGCTGCCGGCCGACCGCCGCGACGGCGCGGGCGTGTTTCTGCTCGCCGTGCTCGCCTCGGCCGGCACGGGCCTGCTGCTGCTGCTGGGCCTCCCGTTCCGCACCGACATCGCGAGCGCGCTCGGGACCCCGGAGCTGGCCGCGCTGCTGGTCTGCGTCCCCCCGGTCACCGCTGCGCTCGGCGTGGCGGCGGCGTCACGGACGTGGCTCGCGCGCGTCGAGCGCTACCGCGCGCTGTCGGTCGGCGTGCTGGTTCAGGCGGTCGTGGTGGTCGCGGTGCAGATCGGGCTGACGGACGCCGGGGCATGGGGCCTGGTGCTGGGAACGACGCTGGGCGCGGTCGCCCTGGCCGGGTTCGGCCTCGCGTTCTCGGCTCGCGGACTGGCCGAGGCGGGTGGGGCCGACCTCCGCGCGCTCGCGCGTCGCTTCCGCCGGTTCCCCCTGTTCGGCCTTCCGGCGTCGGGGCTCAGCCAGCTGTCGGTGCGTCTGCCGCCGCTGGTGCTGGTGAGTGCCTTCGGCCCCGCGGTGGTCGGCTACTTCACGGTCGCCATCGCCTCGGTGGCGGTGCCGGTGGCACTGGTGACGGACGCCGTCGGGCAGGTGTTCTACGTCCGGGCGGCCGAAGCCCACCGCGAGGACCAGCTCGGTCCGCTCGTGGAGCGCGTGTTCGCGCGGCTGGCCGCGTTCGCGGTATTCCCGGTGCTGGCGGTGGCCCTGCTCGGGCCCGACCTGTTCGCGGTCGTGTTCGGGGAGACCTGGCGGACGGCGGGCGAGTTCGCGCGCCTCCTCTCGCCGTGGCTGCTCCTGGCCGCCATCGCCCCCCCGCTGACGCGCGTGTTCGACGTGACCGAGCGGCAGCGCTCCGAGCTGGCCGTCGGCGCATGGACGGCGGTCCTGATCGGCCTCGCACTGGTTCTCGGCGCGTGGTGGGGCGAGGTCGGCCCCGCGCTCGGCGCGCTGGCCGTCGGTGGGACGCTGGCGCGCGTCGTCCAGCTCAGGTGGGTCGCGCACATCGGAGGCGCCTCGGGAGCGCGCATGGTGGTCGACCTCGGGCGGAGCCTCGGCAGAGCCGGTCTGGCGCTGAGCCCTGCGACGCTCGCACTCGTGTGGGGAGGCCTGGGGTGGGGGCTGGCAGGTGCCGTCGTGGGCGGGCTCGGCTATGCGGCGTGGGCGCTGCCCGCTACAAACGACTGAGGGGACGAGCGGGTCTCCCCCCTCGTCCCCTCTCAAGCCGTCTGTCGAGACCGGATCAGACCTTCTCGATGGCCGCCATGCGCTTGCCGAAGCGGTAGTCGCCCGACTGCGCCAGGACCTGGTCGACGAAGTTGGCCGGCACGTCGACGAGCGTCTGCGTGTCGTTGATCAGGATCTTGCCGAGGGCGCGACCGGGGATGTCGGCCGTGCGCGCGATGGCGCTGACGACGTGCTTCGGGAGCACGCCCTCGTCCCGGCCCGCGTCGATCGCGAGGCGGACGTAGCCCTCCTCCCGCGCGTTGCGGTCGCGGCCGTGCGACGGGCCGCGGCTCGGGCCGCTGTGGTGGCTCGGGCGGCGGTCGTGGACCGGCGAGATCGGCAGGATCGGCGCCTCGGCGCGGGCCTCGCGGGCGACGGCGAAGGCCGCCGCGGCGATCCGCATCGGGTCCTCGCCGGACGTCACAAGGTCGAGGACCAGCTTCCGGTCGATGTCCGTCGCGGCGTCGAGCGCCTCGGTGACGGCCGTTGCCAGACGCTCCGTGCGGACCGCCTCGACTTCCTCCACGGAGGGCAGGTCGCAGAACGGGATGTCGCGCTTGGCGTAGCGCTCGACGCGGTGGAGCAGGCCGCGCTCACGGGGGTCGACCAGCGACAGCGCGGTGCCGTCGCGGCCCGCGCGCCCGGTCCGCCCGACGCGGTGCACGTAGGCCTCCGCGTCGATGGGCAGGTCCACGTTGAACACGTGCGAGACGTGGTCGATGTCGAGCCCGCGCGCCGCGACATCGGTGGCGACCAGGATGCGGACCTTCTGCTGCTTGAAGCGGCCCAGCACGGCCGTCCGCGCGCCCTGGCTCAGTTCGCCCGAGATCGGCTCGGCGGCGTAGCCCAGCTCCGTCAGGTCGGCGGCGAGGCGCGACGTGGCCTCGCGGGTGCGGACGAACGCGAGCGCGCTCGTCACGTCGTCGGTCTCGATCAGGCGAACGAGCGCGGAGAGCTTGTCGCTGCTGCGGACGAGGTAGGCGCGCTGCTCGATGGCCGCGGCCGTCCGGTCGCCCTCGGCGACGGCGATCGTCTCGGGGTCGTTCAGGTAGGTGCTCGCGATCTGGCGGATGCGCGACGGCAGCGTGGCCGAGAGGAGCGCCGTCTGGCGGCCCTGCGGCGTCGCCTGGAGGATCGTCTCCAGGTCGTCGGCGAAGCCCATCGACAGCATCTCGTCGGCCTCGTCCAGGACGACGGTTTCGACGTGGCTGAGGTCGATGAGCCCCTGGTTCAAGAGGTCCACGAGGCGGCCCGGCGTGGCGACGACCACGTCGACGCCCTGCTGGAGGCGGCGCGTCTGCTTGTGGTACGGCTGGCCGCCCGTGATGGGCAGCGTGCGGACGTTGAGCGAGCGGCCGTACGTGAACACGGCACTCGACACCTGCACGGCGAGTTCGCGCGTCGGGGCGAGGACGAGGGCCCGGATATGGCCGCGATCCGCGTGGGCGCCCAGCTTGTGGAGGAGCGGCAGCGCGAAGGCGGCCGTCTTGCCGGTGCCCGTGCGGGCCTGGCCGATGGCGTCGCGGCCAGAGAGCAGGACCGGGATGAGTCCCTCCTGGATCGGCGTCGGCTGCTCGTAGCCGAGGTCGGCGACGGTGGCCGCGAGGTCGGCGTGGAGGGGGAGATCGGAGAACGTCATGGAGCGAGCGCCACGAGGCGCGGAAGGTCGAGGCGGCGCCTCGGGAGCATGGGATGGCCGTCGTGGCCTCGGGCGTCGCCCGGTCCGCTTCCATGCTCAACCTCCCATCCATGAGAGTCCCCTTTCGGGGGGAGCCTGGGCCGACGGCCTCACGGCTCGCCGGGTCTGGGTCCCTATCGATACCAGACTAACGCCTCACTCCGCTGGCTGTGCGCGCCCCGGGTGACGACCGGACGAAGACGCGGGGGAGGCACGAGTCCCCTGCCAGGCATTCGGGTCGTCACCTCCACAGCCAACTGGCCGCCGACCCACCGCCCACCGGTACCTTGGTCGTCCCCTCGCCTCCAGCCCGCTGCACGCCCCCGACGACCCTCGCTACGCCGCGCTCTGGGACGCGAGCCCCGGGCGCACCGCGTTCGACCACCCGGACGCCGTGGCGGCGTTCTCTGACGCGTTCGGCCTGCACGCGCGGATCCTGGCCGTCGAGGAGGACGATGCGTGGACGGCTGCGGTGCCGGTCTACGAGAAGCGGCGCGGCCCGTTCGTGGCGTCGGCGCTGCCGCCGCTGTGCCCGGTCCACCGGCCGCTGCTGACCGTGCCGCTCGCCGAGGCCGCCTCGCACCGCCGCGACTCGCCGCTGGACGTCCTCCTCGCCCGCCTCGGCGCCGAGGTGGACCAGGCCATGCTCGCCCTGGCCGAGGACGACCTCCGCCCCTACGCCTGGGCCGGGTGGACCGTCACGCCGCGCTCCACTTATCACCTGCCGCTCGATGGCGACGTGGCCGCGCGCTTCTCGTCCGACGTGCGCCGCCGCATCCGCCGCGACTCCGCGGACTACGAGGTCGTCGAGGACCCCGCGCTGGCGTCGGAGGCCGTCCGCCTGATCCATGCCTCGTACCGGCGCCACGACCTGGACCTCGGCCTCGACGAGGCGCGGATGACCGGTCTCGCCGAGGCCTTTCAGCACGCCGGGCTGGCACGGACGGTCGCGGCCCGGCGCGATGGGGTCGTGGAGGCGGCCGTCGTGATCGCCACCGACGGGCGGACCGCGTTTTACTGGATTGCAGGCAGCATTCCTGGCCCGGCCATGACCGTGCTGCTCGGCCAGACGCTCCCCCGGCTGGCGGACGAGGGGCACACGTTATTCGACTTCTGCGGCGCCAACACGCCGTCCGTGGCCGAGTTTAAGCGGCGGTTCGGGCCGGTGCTCGCCCCGGCGCCCCTCGCGCGGCTCCTCCCTCACCCGGTCCTCCGACTGGCCGACCGGCTTCGGGCTCGCTGACCGGCCCCGCTATCCGCTCGCCAGCGTGCGGGCGACGGCCTGGGCAGCGGCGAAGACCGGCGCGTCGAAATAGTAGAGCGCCAGAGCGGGGATGGACGTGTCGGCCCCGGCGAGTTCGGACACCGCGAGGTAGAGCGCGGTGATGGACAAACTGGGCTCGAGGTGATCGAGGGCCGGGTTCTTGTACCCGCCGGCGAAGATCTTCGCCGCGACGGGAGTCAGGTTGAGGATCGTCCCGTCGGCGCCGAGGTCGGGAGCCCGGTCGTTGAAGGCCAGGATCGCGTTGGCGTAGGTGTTGGCGATGGCCTCCAGCGACGCCCGCCGCTCCTCCGCATCGGAGGGGGTCTGTCCCAGCTGGGGCGAGAACGAGTGCAGGACGCGGCGCCCGGGGCCCGTGGACGTGTTGAAGATGGCGGAGCGCGGCTGGATGGCCGGGACCGGGGCGAGGTCTGGGAACGCGCCGTAGATCGCCCCACTGCCTCCGCCGCCCGAGGGCTTCCGCCCGGACCCGATTGCGCTGCCCGCCGGGTCCTGGATGGCGCCGCGTGGCGCCGTCTGCACGCCTCCGTGGATCAGCGAAAGCGCGTGGCTCAACGCACCCTCCGCACCGGCAGCCCCCAGCAGAGCCCTGGGGTCGGGAATGACGCGACCCGACGCGTCGAACAGGCCCTCAGACAGCGCCGGGACAGAGACGGGGTTGGCATCGAACTCGCGGATGGGCATGGTCGTGGGGAGAGGAGAGGGCAGGGCCGAGGGGAAAGGAGAGGGCAGGGCCGAGGATGGCGCGGAGTGGATAGGTACACCGGACGGGCTCCCCCAGGCGTCGGGGGGAGTCGCGCGGTCTTGACCGGCACCCCGGCGCGGCGTGTGGGATCTTTCGGCCATGCCGCCCGCCGTCGCCCTCGTCCTGCCCGCCCTCAACGAGGCCGACAACCTCGCCGAGGCCGTGGCCCAGGCGACGGCCGCACTCGACCGCGTCGACGGCGGCTGGGAGCTGGTCATCGTGGACGACGGCTCGACCGACGGCACGGCCGGGTTGGCCGACCGCCTCGCCGAGGCGGACGCCCGCGTCCGCGCCGTGCACCACCCTAAGAACCGCGGCAAGGGGGTCGCCTTGCGAACAGGCGTCGCGGCCACCACCGCGCCCGTCGTGGGCTGGACCGACGCCGATCTGCCGTTCGACATGGAGGCGCTGGGCCGCGCCGTCGCCCGCCTCGGCGAGACCGGCGCCGACCTCGTCGCGGGCGTCCGCACCAACCGCGAGGAGTACTCGCTGCGCCGCCGCATCCTGTCGGGCGGCTACAACGCCCTCGTCCGCACCCTCCTCGGCGTCCCGATGGACGACGTCGGGTTCGCGCTCAAGATGATGCGCCGCGAGGTCTTCGACCGGGCCGACCTCCAGAGCGACGGCGGTTTCGTAGACGCCGAGTTGATGGCGTGGGCCCACCGGGCGGGTCTCCGTGTCGAGCGGGTGGGCGTCGCGTTCACGCCGCGCGTGGCGGGCGAGTCCACGATGGCGGGACCGGCGTCGGTGGCGGGCATCCTGCGCGACATGGTGCTGTTTCGGCTCGGGCGGCTCCGTCCCCGGACGGCCGCCCGACGCCCCCGTGGGGCCTCGGCATGATGGAGCGCGCCCGACGGCTCGGCCCGCCGGCGTTCGTGGTCGTGGCGCTGACGGTCGCGGCCTACCTCCGCGTCGGTTACGGGTACGGCACTGGCGACCACGAGGAACTGCTGCCCCAGTTGCTGCGCGCCCTCAACCCGACGCTGTTCTCGACCGACCCGTACCTGCTGAATGAAGAGGCCGGGTTCAGCGTCCGCTTCGTGTGGCTGGGGCTGCTCCGCGCGCTGTGCCTCGTGATGCCGCCGCCGGTGGCCGTGTTCGTGGTGAGCGTCGCGGCGTGGGCGGGCGTCAGTTGGGCGGCGTTCCGGCTGAGCATGACGCTGGTCCCCAGCCGAACCGCTGCGACGCTGGCCGTGCTCGCGTCGTACGCGACGATCTACTGGACGCCGGGCAGCAACGCGCTCATCTCGCCGACGCTGGCACCCGAGTCGATCGCGTGGGCCCCCGCGCTGCTGGCCGTCGCCGCGTTCCTGCGCGGGCGCCCGCTCGTCGCCGCCGCGCTCCTCGGCGTGACCGCGTGGATGCAGACCCTGATGGGGCTCCAGATCGGGCTGCTGCTGGGCCTCGTCGCCCTCTGGCAGATGGCGGACGGCGCCCCGCTCCGCGCCCTCCGCGACGCCGTGACGTTCGGACTCGTGTTCGCCGTCGTCGCCGCCCCGATCCTCGTCCCGACGCTCTGGACGCAGGTCGGCGCCCCTCCGCTCCCCGACGACGGGCTGACGACGTTCACGGTGACGGCGTGGCTCCGGCAGGCGCACCACTACCTGCTCTCGGCCCAGCCCCTCGGGGTGCTGGTCAAATTCGCGATCGTGATCGCGGTGGGCGTCGCCGGCCTGATCGCCCTCCGTCGGCGCGGCGAGCCGCCCGTCCAGCACCTCCGGACGACCGCGCGGATGCTGGCCGTGATCGCCGTGCTGGTGGCGGCCTACGTGGCAGGGACCGAGGGCGCGGAGAGCCTGACGGTCGCCAAGATGCAGTTCTTTCGCCTGACGCTGATCGCCAAGCTGGTGCTGCTGACGTGGACCTCGGGCGCGGCCGTGGCCGCAGTCCCGCCGAGGTGGCGAGAGGCGGCCGACCGGGCGTTCGACCGCCCCCGCCTCGGGTGGGCGACGGCCGGAGCCGTGGCGGCGCTAACGGTCGCCGCCAGCGTGGCGGATGTGGGACGCCCCGGGGCGATGTGGCACCCGCGCGAGCACATCGGGACCGACCTGTACTGGACCGAGATGCAGATCCGGGCCTCTACTCCGCAGGACGCGCTCTTCCTCGTCCCGCCCTCCACCACTACGTTCCGGAGCCACGCGCTCCGATCGGTCGCGGTCAACTTCAAGCCGACCACCTTCCGGGACGACAAGATGCACGAGTGGCTGGCGCGCATCCGGACGGTCGCCCCGGCGCCGCTGCCGGACCGCACCGGAGATGCTGTGATGGCGTGGCGCGCGTCGCTGGACAGCGCCTACTCCGTCCACACGCCCGCCGGGTGGGCCCGCCTCGGCGACACGTTCGGCGCCGACTACGCGCTCGTCGATCGGGAGCAGACGCCGACGCCCCCTCCAGGAGACCCCGTGATCGAACACGGGCGGTGGGCGGTGTACGCCCTGGAGTGACGGCGAGCCCCCCGACGAGAGGGAACGACGCCTGCCCGGACCCTGCCCCACCGGGCCATCGTTCGCAGGCTCCACTCTCCCTCCCCTTCTGATGATGACTCGCACTGCCTCCGCCCACTGGTCCGGCGCCCTCTCCGACGGCTCCGGCGCCATCTCCACCGAGACGGGCACGCTCGACGAGACGCCCTATTCCTTCGACACCCGCTTCAAGGGGGAGGGCACCGGCACCAACCCCGAGGAACTGCTCGGCGCGTCGCACGCCGCCTGCTTCACGATGCAGCTCTCCCACATGCTCGCCGAGGCAGGCCACCCACCTGCCAAGGCCGAGACGACCGCCCAGGTCCATCTCCAGCAGGTCGAGGGCGGCTTCGAGATCCCCTCCATCCACCTCGTCCTCACAGCCGACGTGCCGGGCATGTCGGACGATGAGTTCCAGCAGATCGCGACGACCGCCAAGGAGACCTGCCCCCTTTCGAAGGTCCTCCGCGCCGCCGACATCACCCTCGAGGCGACGCTCTCGTCGTGACCGACGATCCGCTCGTGTGGTCCGAGCCGTTCTCGATCCGCGCCTACGAGGTAGGCCCGGACGAGACGGCCTCGGTCCTGACGGTCTGTGACCTGCTGCAGGAGGCCGCGGGCGAGCACGCCCGCGCGTCGGATCGGGAGGGCTTCCCGCTGCCCGACGGCGGCTGGGCGACCTGGGTCCTGTCGCGGCTGCGCGTCGTGATGCACCGGCGCCCGGCGATGCGCGAGCAGATCGCGGTCGAGACGTGGCCGTCCGCGATGGACGGGCTCCGCGCCTCCCGCGACTTCCGCGTCACCGGCGCAGACGGCGCCCTGCTGGCGGCCGCCACGAGCCTGTGGTTTCTGATCGACGTGGACCGCCGCCGCCCGGTGCGCCTCCCGGCTGCGATGGAAGGCTTCGCAGCGGCGGGCAAGTCCCGCGCCCTCACCTTCGACGAGCCGCCCGAGACCCCCACCCAGGTCGAGCACTCGACCCCCTTCGCCGTCCGCCGGTCCGACCTCGACCGCGTCGGGCACGCCAACAACGTGCGCTTCGTGGAGTGGATGCTCGAAGGGCTCCCCGACGATGCCGGGCTCCGCGAGGTGGAGGTGCTCTACCGGTCCGAGGCGGTGTACGGCGACAAGGTGGTCAGCGAGGCCGGTCCACTCATCGAAGGCCATCGATTCCACCAGCTTCGACGTGCGAGCGATGGCCGTACGTTGGCCCTCGCCCGTACCCTCTGGACGCCATGCTCCGCACCTTCCTGATCCTGGCCGTCGTCGCCGTCGGCCTCATCATCGCCTACACCACGCTCACCGGCGGCGAGTCGGTGCCCACACCCGACGCGGTCTCTGCGATCGCCCAGGGCGCCACGGTGGTCGATGTCCGCACGTCCGACGAGTTCGCCTCCGGCCACGTCGCAGGTGCCCTGCACGCCGACGTGATGGACGGCCAGTTCGAGCAGCGCATGGCAGCTCTCGACCCGTCCGAGCCGGTCTACCTGTACTGCGCCTCGGGCGTCCGCAGCGGCCGCGCGGCGGCGGTCCTGGAGGGCATGGGCTTCCAGACCGTCATCAACGCGGGCGGGTACAGCGATCTCGTCGAGGCGGGCGCGCCGGTCGAGCGCTGACGCTCACCCTGCGGCCGGGGACGCCTCGGCCTCCAGGCGGGCCAGCACCTCCGCCGCCTCCTGCTGCCCCTCGTCCTGTTGGCGGACCACCAGGATGGCGGCCACCGTCATCGCCACGATCAGCAGCACCGACAGCATGCTGAACACGACGTAGCCGGTCGAGGGCATCGCGGGTTCTGGGATCCGGCCATGGATGCGCTCGACGATGCCTGCGCTGAGCCAGGCCGCCCACCAGACCCCGAGCGGGAGGCGGCGCCCCACCTCGAAGAGGCGCGCGCTGTCGAGCGCCCGTGCATCTCCCGAGTCGCGGATCTCGCCCATGATCTGAAACGGCACCCACAGGTTCATCACCGGGACGAAGTATCCCCCCGCGGCCCAGCCCGGGGTGCGATCCGCGGGCGCGCCGGAGAGGTCCGGGACGAGGCGGTACGCGGCCACCTTCCACGAGGCGAACGCGATGGCCGCGACCACGAAGGCGATCCCGATGACGATGTCGGGCGTTCGGCCCACGTAGAACGGGTTGAGCGCGTACCACGCCACACTGCCCAGCAGCGCCGCCAGGTAGACGCCGAGCAGAACGCTCGCCGTGGTCGCGAGGCGGTGCGCCTTGTCGAGGGCCTCGCGCGAAGGAGCGCGCCGGTTGCCGATGGAGCCGATCAGGAGGTCGCTCACAGCGCGATCGCGGTCGCGTTGAGGACGTGGTCCACGGCTCGGATGCGGTCGAGGGTGGCCTCGTCCGGGTCGCCCTCGATGCGGAGGCGCGCGCAGGCGGCCTCGGCCCCTTCGAAGACGAGGTTCTCCATCTCCTGCACGTTCCATCCCGCCTCCCGGATCTCGCCGAGCACGCCCGCCAGCACGCCGACGCGGTCGAGGTGGCGGACCGTGAGCAGGTGGGTCGCGGGCGTCTGGGCGGCGAGGTTGACGCCGTTGTCCACGCGGCCCGTCTCGGCGTAGGCCAGGATGACGCGCGCCGCCTCCTGGCCGATGGCCTCCGTCGCCTCGTCCGTCGACGCGCCGACGTGGTGCGTGATGTAGGCCGCGTCGGCGAGCGGGTGCGCGAAGTCGCCCGTCTTGGCCTGGGGCTCGCCCGCGGGCACGTCGGTGGCATAGCGGATCCGCCCGGCCCGCACTGCCTCGGCCACCGCCTCCTCGTCCACGACCTCGGCACGCGACGTGTTGAGGAGCGTGGACCCGTCCGGCATCGCGGCCAGGAAGTCGGCATCCACGAGGTGGCGCGTCTCCGGCGTCGAGGCAACGTGGACGCTCACGGCGTCCGACCGGCGGGCGAGGTCGAGCGGCGTCGCGGCATGGGTGACGCCGAGCGCCGCGGCTGCCTCGGCCGTCAGCGACCGGCTCCAGGCGACCACCGGCATCCCGAAGGCGCGGGCGCGCGTGATGACCTCGCGGCCGATGTTGCCGAGGCCGAGCACCCCGAGCGTCCGCCCCCGCAACCCGCGGGCGCTGGAGAAGCCTTTCTTGTCCCAGCGCCCCTCGCGCGCCGCGATCACGTTGTCGGGGATGCGCCGGTCGAGCGCGAGCAACAGGCCGAAGGTCAGCTCGGCGACCGCCGCCGCGTTCTTCCCCGGGCAGTTGGCGACGAAGATGCCGCGCTCGGACGCCCCCGCCACGTCGATGGTGTCGACGCCCGCCCCGGCGCGCACGATCAGTTCCAGGCCGCGCGCCGCGTCCATGGCCTCGGCCGACACCTTCGTGGAGCGGACGACGAGCACCTGGGGGTCGTGCTCGGCCAGTGCCGCTGCCAGGTCCTCCCCCGAGAGCCCGGGGCGGTCGATCACTGTCAGCCCAGCGTCGGCCAGACGTGCCTGGGCGTCTGCAGAGAAGGCGTCAGCGACGAGGACGGTCATGGAGCTGGCAAGTGAGAGAGGAAGGGTGCGACGGGGTTCGCCTCCACGTTCAACGCAGACCGTCCCCCCTCACGCGTCCTCGCCCCAGAACGTGTGGACCAGGAGCCCACTGCGAAGCTTGGGCTCGAACCAGGTCGACTTGGGTGGCATCAGCTCGCCAGCGTCGGACACGTCGAGGAGTTCGTCGGGCGAGGTGGGGAACATGGAAAAGGCGATGTCGGCCTCGCCGGCATCCACCAGCCGCTCCAGTTCTTCGGTGCCGCGGATGCCACCGACGAACCCGACGTTCTCGTCGGTCCGCGGGTCGGTGATACCGAGCATCGGCTCGAGGACGAACTCGGCGAGGCGGGCCACGTCGAGGGTGTCCGCGACGCCGTCGCGCTGGGTCTCGGGCAGGGCGAGCGTGTGCCAGCCGTAGTCCATGCCGAGGTAGAAGGCCACGAGGCCGTAGTCCTCGGGGTCCGGAAAGAGCGCCTCCTCGATGTCGAACCGCCGCCGGAGCTGGTCGAGGAACTTGCCCTTGCCCACGGGGAGGTCCTTGATGATCCGGTTGTACGGCAGGATCTCCATGTCGTCGTACGGGAAGAGGACGGCCAGGAAGTGGCCGGCCTCCTCCACCTCGGGCAGGTCGCGGGCCGCCCGCGAGGCGGCGGCGCTGCGGTGGTGGCCGTCGGCGACGTAGAGCACGTCCACGTCGGCGAAGGCCTGCACGACAGCCTCACTGTCGGGCAGCGCCCAGACGGTGTGCTCGACGTAGTCCTTGGCCCGGAAGTCGTAGAGCGGCTCGCGCTCCATCGCCTCGGCGACGGCCGCGTCGATGGCGTCGTCGCCGCGGTACGTCAGCATCACGGGCTCCGCGTGGGCCCGCTGCTCCAGCAGGTGGCGCGTCCGGTCGTCCTCCTTGTCGGGGCGAGTGTTCTCGTGCTTGAGGATGACGTCGGCGTCGTACTCGGCGGCAGACACGAGGCCGACGATGCCGGTCTGCGCCCGCCCGTTCATGACGAGGCGGTAGACGTAGAGGCGCGGCGCGTCGTCGCGGACGAAGGCCTCGGAGGCGACCAGCGCGCGGAGCGCCTCGGCGCCCTTCGCGTAGACCTCGTCGGCGTGCTCGTCGGTGCCCTCGGGCAGATCGATCTCGGGACGGACGACGTGGAGGAACGAGTGCTCGTTGCCCGCCGCGAGTGCGCGGGCCTCGTCGACCGAGACGACGTCGTAGGGGACGGAGGCGACGTGCTCGGCGAGTTCGGGCGCGGGTCGGAGCGCCCGGAACGGACGGACGGAGGCCATGAAGCGAAACGGGGTGCTGCGGAAGTCCGATGAAGATAGCCGCGACGAGGGGACATGCGCGCACACCGGGCCGCGCATTCCCACCGCGCTTCTCTGCGGGCCGCCGCCCGAGTTCACCGCCGCTCCACGCCATTCGCTTGCGAGGGGCCGCACATACCGGTATCATGGGACTCCACACCGCGGGGTGGAGAAGTGGTATCTCGTCGGGCTCATAACCCGAAGATCGGGGGTTCGAATCCCCCCCCCGCTACTACCGAACGCCGGTCCAGACGCCTGGGCCGGCGTTCTTCGTTTGCGTCTCCCCCGCCTCGGCACCGAGGCGGGTCAGTCGAGGGCTCCGGCGTCCGCGGTCTCGCGGACGCGCTCGACGTCCTGCATCGGCGGCTCGCCGAACGGGCGCTTGTAGTCGCGACTGAAGTGCGACGGGTCGTTGTAGCCGACCCGGTACCCGGCAGTCGCCGCGTCGGCGCCGCCCACCAGCAGGAGCCGTCGTGCCTCCTGGAGTCTCACCTCCTTCTGGAACCGGAGCGGCGTCAGGCCCGTGACGTCCTTGAAGCGCTGGTAGAACGTCGGCGTGCTCATGCCGAGGTCGCTGGCCAGGTCCTCCTCCATCCCGCCCGGCGTCAAGCACTGGCACGGCGCCGGACCGGACGCGCCCATGACGCACGTCGCGACGGTCGAGAGGCCTGCCGAAGGAGTGGCGACCGAGTGGATGGAACCGGTCACCGACGCACAGTACGCGGCGAGCGCCATGCCCGCCCCCAAGGCGGACGAGCCCTCGCGCGCCCAGCAGCTCCTCGGCGACATCGCCCCGGCCCTCGCCGACCTCACCGACGACGTACTCTACGGACAGGTCTGGGCCGACCCCGCGCTCTCGCCCCGCGACCGGAGTCTGGTCACGGTCAGCGCGCTGGTCGCGCTCGACCGGCCCGACCAGCTCCGGTCTCACCTCGGCCTCGCGCTCCGCAACGGGGCGACCGAGGACGAGGTGGTCGCGGCCATCACGCACCTCGCCTTCTACGCGGGATGGCCGAGCGCTGTCACTGCCGTCGGCCTCGCTCGCGAGGCGTTTCAAGAGAACTGACCCTGTAGCCCCCTCACCCCCACAGGCCCCCATGAGAGAACTGCTCACCGTATGCGCACTCGCGTCCGTGCTCGTCGCAGGGTGCGGTCCGCAAAGCGACGCGCCCCCCGAGACCGCGCAGGCCGAGTCCCCGACGAGCGCGGCCGACGGCCCGGCCGCAGACTGCGAGCCGCTGGAGACGCTCCCACGGGAGGCGCCCCAGTACGAACCGGCGTTCGCGGGCCAGACGCGGGCGTGCGGCGTCGCCTCCGACGTCGCCTTCGACGTCACCGTCCTCACGACGGCGCTCGAGAGCCCGTGGGCCGTCGAGCCCCTCCCCGACGGCGCGCTCCTCGTCACGGAGAAGCCCGGCCGGATGCGGATCGTCTCGGCGAGCGGGGAGGTCGGCCCGCAGATCGGCGGCGTGCCCGCCGTGGACGCCGACCGTCAGGGCGGCCTCCTCGACGTCGCGCTGAGTCCCACCTTCGAGGCCGACCGGACGGTCTTCTGGTCCTTTACCGAGCCCCGTGAGGGCGGCAACGGCACGAGCGTCGCGCGCGGCGTGCTCGCCCCGGACGGCACGCGCCTGGACGAGGTGCGCGTCATCCTGCGGACGCAGCCGACCTACGACAACAGCTTCCACTTCGGCTCGCGGCTCGCCTTCGCGCCGGACGGGACGCTGTTCGTCACGGTGGGCGAGCGCTCGGACACGACCACGCGCTACCAGGCGCAACAGCTCGACAGCCATCTCGGGAAGGTGCTGCGCATCCAACCCGACGGTTCGCCGGCGCCCGGCAACCCCTTCGTAGACCGAGAGGGGGCGCGGCCCGAGATCTGGTCGCTCGGCCACCGGAACCCCCAGGCCGCGGCGCTCGACGCGGAGGGCCGCCTCTGGGTGATCGAGCACGGCCCTCGCGGAGGCGACGAAGTCAACCTCGTCGAGGCGGGGGCGAACTACGGCTGGCCCCTGATCACCTACGGGATCGACTACCAGGGCGGCCCGATCACCTACGAGGGCGGCCCGGCCTCGGGGGCGGAGGCGCAGCGCGACGGGCTGGAGCAGCCGGTGTACTTCTGGGACCCGGTGATCGCCCCGTCGGGCGCGGAGTTCTACGACGGCGATGCCTTCCCGGCGTGGCGCGGCAGCCTGTTCGTCGGCGCGCTCCGGGGGATGCGCCTGGTGCGGCTCGTGATCGAAGGGGGCCGGGTGGTCGGAGAGGAGCACCTGCTCGCCGACCGGTCGCAGCGCATCCGCGACGTACGCGAAGGGCCCGACGGATTCCTGTACGTCGTCACGGACATGGGGGAGCTGTGGCGGATCGCGCCGTAGGCCGCGTACCCTCCTCGACCGACTCCACCAGACGCCCCGAGAGCCTCGCCATGGAATCCATCCTCCGCCTCGCCGTCCTCATCCTCCTGGCACTCGCCGCCAGCGGCGCGCGCGCGCAAGAGGCTCCGCCGTTCGCGGTCGGCGACTCGCTCGGCGTGCCCGGTGCGGACGGCTTCGAGGCGGTCTCGTCCAACGTCACAGTTTACGGCGCCATCGTCAACGCCGAGAGCTGCTCGTACGATGCCGAGCGTGGGCTGATCGCCGTCGTCAACCGCGGCGTCCCGCAGGCGGTCCAGGCCAACGACGCCTGGGTCTCGCTCGTGCGCTCCGACGGATCGGTCCACACGGCCCGGTGGATCGGCGTCCAGCGACCGGACCAGCGCGCCGACCTCACGCCGCCGCTCGTGCTCAACGACCCGCTGGGGAGTGAGATCGCGGGCGGCGTCCTAACCGTCGCCGACCGCGACGGGGGCGCAGGCCCGGACGACCCGAGCATGGCCGTCGTCCGCCGGTTCGACGCGCGGACGGGGGCGCCCCTCGGCGAGACGCGGATCGCAGAGTCACCCTGGATCAACGACGTCGCCGTGGCGGACGACGGGACGGTCTACGCCACACAGACTGGCGACCTCGGGCCAGACCCCGACCCGGCGACGTTCCGAGTTTACCGGATCGCCCCGGACGGGGGGGTCTCGGTCGTGGTGGAGGGCGCGCCGCTGAACCTGCCGAACGGGATCGCCCTCGACCCCGCAGGCCGCCTCGTCGTCGCCAACTTTGGCGACGACGCCGTCCTCACCTTCTCGACCTCGGGCGACCTCGTCGAGACGCGGCGCGCGGCGCAGCCGGGGAGCGACGGGCTCGTCATCAGGCCGGACGGGACGACGTACGTGTCCAGCGTCACGCAGGGCGGCGTCTCGCGCCTCCGGCCGGGTGAGGCGGCGGCACTCATCGCCCGCGGCATCCCCGGCGGCGCCTCGATGTGCTACGACGCCGGGGCGGACCAGCTCGTCGTCCCGATGGTCTCGAACAACGGGCTCGCGTTCGTCTCGCTCGACACCCCGGACGCTGCTCGTCACTGACCCGCCCGCCTCGATGCGAACCCCGGGGAGCGCGCACAGCGAGTGATCGACCGCAACGCACCGAGCCCCTCCCGTCGCCCCGCCGAGAGGACGCGTCACCGCACCAGCGTGACCCGGCGGACCACCGCGTGCCCGTCATCCGCCGTCAGACGCAGGACGTAGCTGCCCGTCGGCAGGCCGGTCCCGTCGAGGGTCGCCTCGTGGCGACCGGCGGCCATCGGCCCGTCGGCCAGCACGGCCACGTCGCGGCCGAGTACGTCCATCACCACCAGGCGCACCTCGGTGGCCCCGTCGAGGTGGAAGGACACCCGCGCCGAGCCGCGGAAAGGGTTCGGCGAGACGGTGAAGGGGGCATCCAAAGCCGCCGCCCGGCGAGAGACTCGCGGCGCATCCTCCGAAGCGGTGCATGGAGAAACCACCGCCTCGGTCAGGTTCTGCGAGAGGGACACGAGCGGCGCCACCTGATCGGCGGTCAGGTCCCCTGAATCGACCAAGGCCTCCAGGGCGTCCTGGTAGGCCGCGACCGGCGGCGTGGGATCCAGGCCGCGCCCGATCGCCACCCTGACCTGGCGGAGAAAACGGAGCAACGCCCCTGCCTGCGCGCGCGTCAGGTCTCCCGTCGAGAACAGTCGCGCGGTCTCGTCCTGAAGCTGGCCCTGCGCCCCGTCGACCGAGTAGACGAGCACCAGGCTCTCGTCGGGAGTCGACGATTGCGTGCCGTCGTTGACCGTGAGCATCGGGCGGACTCCCAGCGGCACCGGGAAGAAGGGCGGCGCCGGAGCGCAGAAGCTAGGCGTCGCGGTGTCCGCGCCGACGAGGACCACGCCGTCGGCGGTCCAGGCATAGGAGAGCGGGTCCCCGTCTGGGTCGAACGAGGCCGACCCATCGAGGGCGACCGTCTGGCCGGTCACGGCCCGCTGGTCCGGCCCGGCATCGGCGACGGGCTGGGTGTTGGGACCGAGCACGAACAGGTACCCGGCACTGTCGTCGGACAGGCCGACCACACCGGGCGCCCCGACCAGCAGTACGTCTCCCGCCATCGCCACAGAAAAGCCGAGCAGGTCCGCCGACGCCGCATCGGAGGCGATCAAAGACGTGGTCTCCGTGCAGACGGCGCCGCACCCATCGAGGTCGAAGACGTACGCCGACCCTGCGTTGTCGAGCCCTCCGCGGTCGTCCCGGGGCGCTCCGATGAGGGCTTGCTCGGTCGTCAACGCCACCGCCCACCCGAAGTCGTCGAAGTCCCGGCCATCTGCAGCGAGGAGCTTTGCCTCCTGCGTGCACGTCGTCCCGCATCCCGACAACCGAAAGAGGTACGCGGCTCCCGCGCCGCTCCCGCCGTCGTCGTCCCCGGTGGCGCCCACGAGGGCCAGGTCGCCCGATAGCGCGACCGAGGCGCCGAAGAAGTCCAGCATCGCCCCGTCGGAGGCCGTCAGTTTGGACGTCTGCGTCCAGACACCGCCGACGAGGTCGAACACGTACGCTGCCCCCGAGGCGGCGCCAGCGTCGTCGTCGAACATGGCTCCGACGACCGCGCGCGACCCGTCGAGTGCCACAGACCCGCCGAAGAGATCCCCGGTCTCCAGGTCGGCGGGCATCAGCGTGGCCTCCAGTTCCCAGGCACCTCCCGACCGGGCGAACACGAACGCCGCTCCGCCGTCGCCCGCCCCGCTTGCCCCGACCACCACGCGGTCCCCTGACGCCGAGACCGTGCCGCCGAAGTCGTCCCCGTCGGCTCCACCGGGAATCGAGAGGACGGCCTCTTCGGCCCACGCCCCGCCCGCGTGTGCGAATACTGTCACCGAGCCCCCCACGACGTCATCGGGAGCCCCCACGACAGCGAGGTCTCCGGCCAGCGACACGGCGCTCCCGAAGGCCTCGGTTCCCCCCAGGTCGGCGCGCGTCAGGGCGGCCACCTCGACCCAGTCCCCGTCGACGGCCTCGAACACAGCCACCAGGCTGGGAACGAGGGTGCTGCCCGGCGCCCCGACCAGGGCACGCTCCCCCTCCACCGCGACGGACGTTCCCGCCGATCGATGCAGCGACTCCGGGGCGAGCCTCGCCACCTCGGTCGACTGGGCATACGATGGGACTGCGACCAGCAGAGACAGGGTGAGCGTGCCAAACAGGGAGGCAGGGACGAAGCGCATCGGAGCAGAGCGGAATGTGGAGGCCCTCGACCTGCCCTCAGGCTCCTCACTGGAGGGGTAACGACCGAACCTCAAGCGAAACCCGAGTCGAGACATGCGGCCGGTTCGCCCACAACATAGAGCGGAGCCTGCGAACCACTCTGCCGCGCCCTTTGGAGACGCACAGGCACCGTCCTTCTGGTCACCGTATGGCCTCGACCCCATCAGGGGACGGGCCGGACTTGAGCCGCTGCCGTGGCTCGCGCCCCCCCTTCTCCCCCTCTGTTGCACGGATGTCGAGGAGGAAAGGGGCGCGGCGGCACGAGCATGTGCAAGCGGCGGAATTGCAAGAGGCTGGCCGCACACCCCACCAGAAGGTGCAGAGCCACCCAACGGGCTGGAAGCGCTTGCGTGCAGGGGCCCCAGAGCCTATCATAGTTTCGCCTGAAAACGTTTTCAGCCCGAGCCCTGCCGTCCCTCCGGCCGACGACTGGACGCCTGTTCCTCCCGGGGCCTGCCCCCTCCGCCCATACGCCCATGCCGAATCGTTTCTACGTCATCCGAACCGCGCTGATCGTCGCGCTGGGTGGCTTCCTGATGGGATTCGACGCCTCCGTGATCTCCGGCGTCGTCGGGTTCATCGAGACCGAGTTCGCGCTCACGAAGGCCCAGCTCGGGTTCTCCGTCTCCTCGCTCACGCTCACGGCGACGCTGGCGATGCTGGTCTCGGGGCCGCTCAGTGACCGGTTTGGCCGCCGCAAGATTCTGTTTCTCGCGGCCACCCTGTATGCGATTTCAGCCATCGCGTCGGCCCTGGCCCCCTCGTTCGGGTTCCTCGTCGCCGCCCGGATGATCGGAGGGCTGGGCGTGGGCGCCTCGCTCATCATCGCGCCGCTCTATATCGCCGAGATCGCGCCGCCGGCGATGCGCGGCCAGATGGTCTCGTTCAATCAGCTGAACATCGTGATCGGCATCACGGTTGCCTTCTTCACCAACTTCCTCATCCTCCAGCTCGCCGACTCGCCTGCCGCCTGGGCGCAGTCGCTGGGCCTCACGGACGGCCCGTGGCGGTGGATGCTCGGGCTCGAAACGCTGCCCGCGATCCTGTACTTCGTCGGGCTGTTCTTCGTGCCGCAGAGCCCCCGCTGGCTGCTGATGCAGGGGCGCCGGGACGAGGCCCTGCCGATCATGAAGATGGCCGTCGGGGGTGTGGCTGCGACGCAGGAGATCAACGAGATCGAGCAGAGCACGGCTCAGGAGCGAGCGGAGCAGGCAGAGGCCGACGCCCGCATTCAGAAGCGCCTCCAGAGTGGGACGCCTCGGGCCTGGATCTGGGCCGAGCAGTTGATCGGCAAGCTCAAGACCCTCTTCTCGCGCCCCATGTGGCTCGTGCTCTCCATCGGCGCCGTGATCGGCATCGTGCAGCAGGCCACGGGCATCAACGCGGTGTTCTTCTACGCGCCGACCATCTTCGAGCAGTCGGGCATCGGGACGGACGCGTCGTTCGTGCAGGCCATCTTCGTGGGCGTGATCAACCTCGTGTTCACGCTCCTCGCCATCGCCCTGATCGACCGGCTGGGACGGCGCCCGCTGCTGATCGGCGGCCTGATCGGCATCACGGTGGCCATGGGCCTGCTCGCCTACGGCTTCGGCAACGCCACCTACACGCTCGGTCCGGATGCCCCCGCCATCGTCGCGTCGGGCGGCGACGGGCTCACGCCGCTCATCGGGCAGACGTTCGACAACGACGTGGCCTTCAAGACGGCCCTCCAGGACGCCATCGGCGTCGCGGCCGCGACGGAGTACGAGGCGCCCCTCATCACGTCCGCCATCACGATGAACCCGATGCTGATCCTGATCGGCATTCTGGGCTTCGTGGCCTCGTTCGCAGTCTCGCTGGGCCCGGTGATGTGGGTGCTGTTCTCGGAGCTGTTCCCGAACCGGATTCGCGGGCTCGCGATCTCGTTCGTCGGGCTGATCAACTCGGCGGTGAGCTTCGGCGTCCAGCAGCTCTTCCCGGTCGAGCTGGCCGCGCTCGGCGCCGCGACGACGTTCGCCATCTTCGGCGCGATCGCGGCGGCGGGCCTCGTGTTCGTGGTGCTGGTGGTGCCCGAGACGAAGGGCAAATCGCTCGAAGAGCTGGAGGCCCAGCTCGTCCGCACGCCGGGTTCGTCGCTCGCCGCCACGCCCGTGTAGGGGAGCCGTCCTCCCTTCCTCCCGACCTGCTTCACCCCACCCCCGCGTCCCGATGCGCCCCGTCCTCCCCGCCCGCCTCGGCCTCCTCGTGGGCGCCGTCGCCCTCCTTGCGGCCTGCGCCTCCGAGCCTGCCGCCCCTGCGGCTCCGTCGTCCGAGGCGGACGGGCCCGCGCACGTCGAGGTCGTCCAGACGGACGGCCGCTACCAGCTCCTGGTCGACGGGGCGCCCTTCTTCATCGAGGGCGCCGGGCTGGAGTTCGGCGACATCGCGGCGCTCGCCGGGCACGGCGGCAACTCGTTCCGCACGTGGCGCACCGACAACGGCGAACGCACCGCGCGGGAGGTCCTGGACGAAGCCCACCAGCACGGCCTCATGGTCACGATGGGCCTGGAGATCGCCCGGGAGCGTGAGGGCCAGGGCCGCGGCGTGTTCGGGTTCGACTACGACGACGAGGCGGCGGTCGCCGAGCAGCTGGCGCGCGTCCGCGAGGAGGTAGAGGCGCTCAAGGACCACCCGGCGCTCCTGATGTGGGGCATCGGCAACGAGCTCAACCTGGGCGCCGAGAACCCAGCCGTGTGGGACGCGGTCGGCCAGATCTCGGACATGATCCACGAGGTCGACCCCCACCACCCGACGACGACCATGCTCGCGGGAGTGAGCAAGGAGATCGTCGACGAGATCCGCGTGCGCGCACCGAGCCTCGACCTGCTGAGCGTCCAGTTCTACGCCGACATCGAGAACCTGCCGCAGCGCATCGCGGATGCGGGCTGGACCGGCCCCTACATGGTCACGGAGTGGGGCGCGACCGGCCACTGGGAGGTCGAGGAGACGCCCTGGGGCGCCCCCATCGAGAACAACAGCTCGGTCAAGGCGGACCTCTACCGCACCCGCTACGAAACCGCCATCGCGTCCGACACGACCCAGATCCTCGGCTCGTACGTCTTCCTCTGGGGCCAGAAGCAAGAGCGCACCCCCACCTGGTACGGCATGTTCATGCCCACCGGCGAGCAGACCGAGGCGGTCGACGTGATGGAGACGCTCTGGACCGGTCAACCGCTCGCCAACCGGACCCCGCGCCTGGAGTCGCTCACCCTCGACGGACGCGTCGCCACGGACGCCATCCAGCTCGCCGCTGGCCAGGAGGTCCCGGCGGCGGTCGTCTCGACGGACCCCGACGGCGACGGCCTCCGCTACGAGTGGGAGGTCCGCCGCGAGCAGACCGACCTCAGCGAGGGCGGCGATGACGAATCCGTCCCCGAACTCCTGACCGGCGCCGTGGCGCCCACCGACGCGGCGCAGGTCTCGGTCACCGCACCCGCCGAGACAGGTGCCTACCGCCTCTTTGTCAACGTGTACGATGGCCAGGGCCACGCAGCCCACGCCAACATCCCTTTCTATGTCGGCGACTTCTAGACCGCACGCCCCCGCCCCGCCCACTCACCCCGACGGTCCCGTGCCCCGCCTCGTCGTCGGCTCCGCTCCGGTCCACCCCGATGCGGGCGCGGTCGCGGGGTCCTTCGTGGAGATGGACGGGCACCCTGCCTACCGGATCGACCACGTCGACGGGATGGCGCCGTTCTTCGTCACCGTCGTCAGCGACGCCGACCACTGGCTGTTCGCGTCGAGCACGGGCGGGCTCACGGCGGGGCGCTGCAGCCCCGACCACGCCCTCTTCCCCTACGAGACGGTCGACCGCATCCACGACGCGCAGGACCGGACGGGCAGCAAGACCCTCCTGCTCGTCTCGCGGTCTGGCGAGGGGGACGGGGCGTCACAGACCGCCCTCTGGGAGCCCTTCTCGGACCGGTACGCTGGCCTGTACGCGACCCGCCGGAGCCTGACCAAGACGCTCCGGGGAGACCGTCTCCGCTTCGAGGAGGCCAACGACGACCTCGGCCTGACGTTCGCTGTCACCTGGACCACCAGCGAGCGGTTCGGCTTCGTCCGCACCTCCGAGCTGGTCGCTCACGGCGACGCCGCCGTCTCGGTGCGCGTGCTGGACGGCGTCCAGAACCTCATGCCGTACGGCCTCATCCGTGAGCTTCAGGCAGTCCGCAGCAACCTGGCCGACGCGTACAAGAAGAGCGAACTCGTGCCCGACACGACGCTCGGGCTGTTTCTCCTGAGCGCGATCCCGGTCGACCGCGCCGAGCCGAGCGAGGCGCTCAAGGCGACCACCGTCTGGTCGGCCGGGCTCACGCCCGACGCGGTGCTCCTCTCCGCCCGCCAGCTAGACCGCTTCCGCCTCGGGAAGGCCGTCGAGACCGAGACCGCCGTCCGCGCCGAGCGCGGGGCGTACTTCGTCGCGGCGACGCTGGCCCTCGCCGCGGGCGAGGCGCAGACCTGGGACCTCGTGGCCGACATCGAGCAGGACGCCGCCGACGTGATCGCCCTGGCCGACCGCCTCGCAGACCCGGACGCGCTCCACGCGGAGGTCCACGCGGACGTCGAGGCGGGCACAGAGCGGCTCCGCCAGCTCGTCGCGGGCACCGACGGCGAGCAGGTCACCGGCGAGCCGATGACCACGGCCCGCCACCGCATGAACGTGCTGTTCAACATCATGCGGGGCGGCGTCTTCGACGAGGGCTACAGCGTCGTCCGGGAGGACGTGCGGGCGTACGTCGCCCACCACAACGCGCCGCTGGCGCGCGCCCACGCCGGTCTCTTCGACGCCCTCCCGGAGCGCGTCACCATCGAGGCGCTGTACGCGATGGCGGCAGACGCGGGCCCCCAGATGCAGCGCCTCTGCGCGACGTACCTGCCGCTCAGCTTCAGCCGCCGCCACGGCGACCCCAGCCGCCCCTGGAACCACTTCTCCATCGACATCAAGACGGACGACGGCGACTGGAAGCGAGGGTACGAGGGCAACTGGCGCGACATCTTCCAGAACTGGGAGGCGCTCGGCCGCTCGTACCCCGGCTACCTGGAAGGCATCATCGCGACGTTCGTCAATGCCTCCACGGCCGACGGCTACAACCCGTACCGCATCACGGACGAGGGCATCGACTGGGAGACCATCGAGCCCGACGACCCGTGGTCGTACATCGGCTACTGGGGCGATCACCAGCTGATCTACCTGCTCCGGTTGCTTGTGCTGTCGCGTCAGCACCACCCCGGAAGGCTGGAAGGGCTCCTCTCGCGGCGCCTCTTCAGCTACGCCAACGTCCCGTACCGCATCAAGCCGTACGCCGACCTGCTCCGCGATCCGCACGACACGGTCGTGTTCGACGCCGACCTGGAGGCGGAGATCGAGCGCCGCGTGCGCGCGGTCGGGGCGGACGGCAAGCTGCTCTGGGACGCCGACGGCGAGGTCCGCCTCGTGACGCTCGCCGAGAAGCTCCTGGTGCCCGTGCTCGCCAAGCTGACCAATCTGATCCCCGAGGGCGGCGTCTGGATGAACACCCAGCGGCCCGAGTGGAACGACGCCAACAACGCCCTCGTGGGCTACGGCGTCTCGATGGTGACGCTGTTCGCGCTCCGTCGCATGCTGGACGTCCTGCGCGACCTCTTCGAGGCCGCGCCCGACGACGCCGTCGAGCTCTCGGCCGAGGTGGCGGACCTGCTGGACGCCGTCTCGCGTGCGTTCGCCGACCACGCCGCGCTCACTGACCGCGCGCTCACCGACGCCGAGCGCAAGCGAGTCGTGGACGCGCTCGGCGAGGCGGGCTCCGCCTACCGCGAGGCGCTCTATGCGACCGGGCTTTCCGGCGACGTCCGCACCGTGCCGGTGGCCGCCGTCCGCACCCTGATGGACCGCGCGCAGGCGGTCGCGGACCACACCATCGCGGTCAACCGCCGCGACGACGGCCTCTTCCATGCCTACAACCTGATGTCGGCGCAGGGCGACGGGGTCTCGGTCGGGCACCTCTACCCGATGCTGGAGGGCCAGGTGGCCGCGCTCGACGCGGGCATCCTCTCGCCCGAGGACTCGCTCGATACGCTGGAGGCGCTCCGCGCGAGCGCCATCTACCGTCCCGATCAGCACAGTTACCGCCTCTACCCGGACCGCGAGCTTCCCTCCTTCCTCGACAAGAACAACGTCCCGGCGGACGCGGTCGCGGCGTCTCCCCTCCTCCAGGCGCTGCTCGCCGACGGCGACCGGTCGCTGGTCGTGCGCGACGTGCGCGGCGGCGTCCACTTCAACGGCGCCTTCCGCAACAAGACGGACGTACAGGCGGCGCTCGACGCCCTTCGCCACACAGGCCGCGCGGTGACCGAGGCGGACGCCCGGCAGGTCCTCGAGGCCTTCGAGGCCGTCTTCGACCACCGGTCCTACACCGGCCGCTCCGGCACCTTCTTCGGCTATGAGGGCCTGGGCAGCATCTACTGGCACATGGTCTCCAAGCTGGCGCTCGCCACGCTGGAGACCGCCCTCCGCGCCCACGACGACGGCGCCGATGGCGACGTGCTCCAGCGGCTCGGCGATGCGTACTACGACATTCGCGCCGGGCTGGGCGTCGCCAAGACGCCTGCCGAGTACGGCGCCTTCCCGGCCGACGCGTACTCCCACACGCCCGGTCACGCGGGAGCCAAGCAGCCCGGCATGACGGGCCAGGTCAAGGAGGACATCCTGTGCCGCTGGGGCGAGTTGGGTGTCCGCATCGAGGACGGCCAGATCGCCTTCCGCCCGGTCCTCCTGCGCGCCGACGAGTTCCTGACGGCTCCGATGACGTTCTCGTTCGTCGACGTGCACGGTCAGAGCCAGACGCTCGACCTGGGCATGGGGCAGCTCGGGTTCACGTACTGCCAGATGCCGGTCATCTACCGCCGCGCCGAAACGTCGGCGCTCCGCATCGTCGGCGCGGACGGGAGCGTGACGGAGATCGACGGCGACGCGCTCTCGCCGGAGATCAGCGCCGAGGTCTTCGGCCGCTCCGGCGCCTACGTCCGCATCGAGGTGGACCTCCATCCCACCCGCTGAGCCGCCCGCCTCGGGCGCTCTGCGGGGGCACCGAGGCGGACCGCCCCCCTACGCGTCGCGCTTGTAGACCCGGACGTAGTCGACCTGCATCGACTGTGGGAAGACGGTCGTCGCGTCCGGCGGGCCAGGCAGGTTGCCGCCCACGGCCACGTTCAGGATCATGTGGAAGGCGTGGTCGAACGGCGCCGCCGGGTCGTCGCTGCCGGTGGTGTACCAGTCGTCGGAGGTCTGCGTCTGGTAGAGCACGTTGTTGACGTACCACCGGATCTCGCCCTCCTCCCATTCGAGGGCGAACACGAAGAAGTCGTCGGCGAAGGTGCCTGCGGCGAGCTGGAATTCGTCCCCGGAGAACACGTTGCCCGGGAAGGGCGCGCCGTAGTGGAGCGTGCCGAACACCTCGTCCGGACGGCTGCCGATGTTCTCCATGATGTCGATCTCGCCGCTGGCGGCCCACCCGCCGTAGGTGTCCTCGCTGAAGAACATCCAGATGGCGGGCCACAGGCCCTGCGTCTCGGGCAGCTTGGCCTTGATCTCGAAGCGCCCGTACGTCCAGTCGGCCTTGCCGTCGGTCGTCATCCGGGTGGACGTGTATGCGCCCTCCCCTTCCTCGCGCGCCGTGATGGTCAGCAGCCCGTCGGCGACTGTGTAGTTGTCCGGCGTGTAGACCTGGAGTTCGTTGTTGCCCCAGCCGCACAGGTTGGGGCAGCCGTCGCCGAGTTGGAGAGTCCACTTCGAGCCGTCCAGCGTGGTCCCGTCGAACTCGTCGGCCCAGACGAGCGACCAGCCCGCGGGCGTCGCCTCAGGGTCCGGGATCACCTGATCCACCGAGTTGTCGCAGCCGGACGCGGTGCCCAGCAGGATCAGGCCGAAGAGCGCGGGGCGGAAGAAGGCGGACGACATGGAGACAGAAGAATCGTGGATCAGGAAGAACGCCGTCGGCTAGCGTGCGGCCGTCTCGGGCAGGCGGCCGACGTGGAACGGAAGGTTGGCGGTCGCGACGTTGCCGTTGCCGTCGTACACGTAGACGAACATGCGGTACGGGCCCTCAAGACGCGGCGCGCGGATCGTGAGCGCTCCGCTGTCTCGGCGGACGACGTCGAGGCGGACGGCGTCCGGACGCGTCTCCGCATCGCCACCCGCGCGAATGTCGGTGCTCTCGGGAAGCAGTTCCCACTCGTAGCGGAGCTCGTCGCCGTCCGGGTCGGTGACCGTCGCCTCGAAGGCGACCTGGCTGCGAGGGTCGACGAAGACGCTCGCGTACCGGTCCTGGCCGTTGGCCGTGTAGGCGGTGAGGCTGGGCGCGCGGTTCTCAGGGTAGGCACCGGTCCAGAGGTACTGGAGTTCGTCCAGCACCTCGGTCTCGTACCCGCCCGGCGTGAAGATGCCGTACCAGGTCGGCGTGGTCTCCTGCTTGTCGCCCCAGAGGAAGGCATACGAGCCGATGCAGGAGACGGGGTCGGCGGCGATGCCACGCTCGTAGCGGATGCGGTACATCTGCGCTTTCTCATGACTGGTCTGCTCGATGGGCACGCCCCATGCGGTCTTGGGCACCTCCCAGTGGCCATCCGGACCCCACTCGGCGATCACGTACGGTCCGTCCCAGCCCGCGCGCCGAAGCTGCACGCCGACGCTCGGCCCTTCGTACCCATACGAGCGGAGATCACTCGTGCCCCCCACCAGCTCACCATAGGTGTTGATGCCGTACACATCGATGGCCGGCGCCCGCTCCATGATCAGCTGCACCTCGGCCACGTCCAGCCCGGCGGTGACGTGCATCACGGGATGGTTCGGGTCCTCCTCGTGGATCATCTCCGCGATGTCGTTGAGCGCGTCCCACACCTTGAAGTCGGTGTAGAAGAGGTCGTTCTCGTTCCCCAGCCCCCACATCAGAATGGCCGGGTGGTCCTTGTACTCGCGAACGACCTCGCGGAACTGCGCCAGTTGCGCGGCGACGGCACGCCCGTCGTTGTAGTCGAACCCCTGGCGCTCCTGCCCCGCCCACAGGCCGAAGACGACCGATAGCCCGCGCTCATGCGCGGCGTCGAGGATCCCGATGGCCTCGCCGGCGCCCCACGTGCGGATCGAGTTGGCGCCCGCCGCGACGGCCTCGTCCAGGTAGGTCACGCCGCCGACGCCGCGGATGTAGTAGGGCTCTCCGCCCCGAAGCAGCGTCCAGGACCCGTCCTCGCCCTGCTGAAGCTCCACCGGGATCGCGCCCTCGAAGCGCGGGCCGCTCTCGATGACGCCGGAGGACGCGGGCCGCTCTGTCGTGGAACGGTCGTCGCGCTCCTGGGCCTGTGCGGGGGGGAGCGCCAGGACGAGAGCGAGAACGAGGAAGAAGGGAGCGTGTCGCATGACAGGAGGGGCGGAGTTGACCGGGCGGGGAGACTACTCGGCGCGGACGAGGCGGAGGTTGTCGATCAGGACCTCGCCCGCGTCATCCAGGAAGAAGACGAGCTCCTTGAGGTTGCTGAGGTCGGCGCCATTCTGGAAGGCCGGTAGGTTGCCGACGGTCGCCGGAGCCGCGGCCAGCTCGCGCCCTCCGCCACGCAGTTCCGAGAACGGGATCGTGACGGTCTGCCACTCGCTCGTGAACCGACCCGAGGCGACGAAGCGGCCGTCGAGGATGATCTGCGAGAGCTGGCGGTTGTAGTCCTCCAGCGCGACGCGGACCGGGAGTTGGGACGACGTGCCGGATGGCAACCGTACGTCGAACTGGATCGCCGCGCCGGCCGCGACCGGCGTCATGTCGATGGGGTACCACTTGTCCCAGCTCACGCCCATCGCGCCCTCGTAGCACTGCGGGTCGGTAACATCCCACCGGAGGCGGAGCGCCGTCTCCCCCTGCGAGGGATCCGCCGAGGTGGGCTCGATCGACTGGCAGGCATCGGTGACGAGGCCCCACCCGTCGTCGTTGATGAAGGCGTCGCCGAAGAGCTGGATCGGGAGCGCGGTCGGGTCGGGGCGGAGGTCGACGGTGATCCACGGCTCCAGCGGCGGCTCCTCGTAGAAGACCAGCTGGATGTCGTCGATGTAGATGCTGCCCGACTGCTGGAGCTCGAACATGAGCTGCTTGACGTTGGTCGGGTCGAGGTTCTCGACCTCCAGGTCGAACGCCGACAGCGGCACCGTGACCGTCTGCCACTCCTCGTCGATGAAGGTCCGCTCGAAGTAGCGGTTGGCGGTGTAGGCGAACCCCATGCCCCCGGAGTAGTCCTCCAGCGTCAGCACGATGGGGAGGCCGAACATCCGCCCTTCCTTCGCGCGGACGCGCATCTGGATGGCCGCGTACGGGAGGATCTCCGAGATGTCCTTGCCCACCCAGTTGTCCCAGCCGAAGCCGAGGCCTGCCCACTTGCACCCCTCCGCACCGCGGTCCCAGGAGACGGCCACGGCCCGCTGCCCGTCGTAGACCACGTCGGACGTGACCTCGCCCTGCGTGCAGTTGGCGTCGTCCTGGAACCAGACCGTGTCGTCGTTCTGATCCGCGAAGATGGACGGCTCGACGGCCAGCGCCAGCGTCCGGGGCCGCTCGGGGGCTGCGACCGGCTCGAAGCCATCGTAGAGGGTCGCCGTCTGGAACTGGACGCAGCCGGAACTGAGGAGCCCGACGACCAGAAGGGCGAGCGCGGAGAAAGAGAGACGGCGATCAGGCATGGCAGGGGTACGCATCAGAGCTCCAGCGGGCCGCCCGAGGTGAACGTGATGTAGTCGATCCCGAACGCGACCTGGAGTGGCGTCGAGGGCTGGGCGTTGTTGTCAGAGATGAGAACGACGCGCACCCCGACGATGTTGGCCGCCTGCTCCTGCGTGATGCCTCCGTCGCCGATCTCGCTCACGGGCTTGCTGAAGAGCCTCCAGCCCTCGAAGTCGACGGGGATGTCCCCGAACGGCACCGCCAAGTCGCGGTCGAGCTCGTAGGCCCCGGTCCCGTTGGCGTCCACGATCAGCTGGATGACGGCGATCGTGTAATCGGTGCCGTAGCCGCGGAGCAGGAAGTTGAAGTACAGGTCTTCCGGGACCGTCGTCGGGACCGGGAAGAGGCCGTTGCCGTCCGGCCGGATGTCGATCAAGCCCACGAAGAAGTTGCGGGTGCCGCCCGACGGGGGCTCGGTGCCTCGAAGCACGAAGTAGCCATCTCCCTGCCCAGGGGCAAATTCGGCCGTGATGCCCGCGTTTTGGAATTCGAACTCGAAGTTGCCGATGGAGATGTTCTCGCCGCCCTCGAAGTCTGCGAACACGTTGCCCGGGTAGGTCCGCGGGGAGACCACCTCGACCGTCGTCCGGAGCGTGTCGGTTTCCTCCGACGGGACGAACAGCGCCACGTCCACCGTCTCGTCCTTGAAGAAGGGGAGCTCGGTAGTCCCGCCGTTCCAAGTCGCGTTGGTGGCGTCGAGCACGTTCGAGAAGCCCTCGATCCGCTTGACGGCGCCGCTCTCCTGGCCGGTGATCAGCAGGACCCACGCGGCCTGCTTGTTGAAGGTGGCCGAGAACGCGACATCTTCGCCCCCGGCGAAGTCCACGGTCGGCTGGGACGCCGCGACGGGTTCGACGAAGTTGAAGTCGCCGAAGCGGTCGGTGAGGTTGGGCCCGGCCGGGTCGGTGAGGTGGTCGCAGCCCGCGGCCCCGACGCCGACGACGAGCGCCAGCATGGCGGCTCGGAGCGTCCGGGAGGAGAGGGTGTGGGAGTGAGACATCATCGGACGGGCTAGAAGGACATGCTGTAGAGAGCGAACACCTGCCCGAGATCGTAGTCGGCGTCCGGGGTGGCGTCGCGGCCGTACGAGAAGCGCTGGACCTGGACGGTGAGGTAGACATCCTCCTTGAACCGGTAGCGCAGGCCCGCGCCGAGGAGCGACTCGCTGTCGTTGGTCACGAACGGGGCAGGGAAGTCGCGAACGACGTTGAAGTCCGCGATCTGGGGCACGTAGTCGCGCCCGTCGGAGGTGCGGATGGTGGCGCCGAGGAGCACGTCGAGGCGGTCGTAGACCTCGGCGGCGAGGCCCGCCTCCAGCAGCACCGACGTGAGGTCCACGACCTCGAACTCGTTGCCGCCGCGGCTGGTGTTCTCGACCTGGGTCCCGAACGTGAGCCCGATCATCCGGTCCAGCCCGGCGAGGCGCCCGACGGGCACGTCGGCGCTGGCGCGGAACCTCACGAAGTCCTTCAGCTCGGTCGTGCCCTGGCCGCGGATCTCGGTGAGCAGGTCGAGGCCGACGGATGCCGCGATGGCCCCGTCGACAGGGGCGTAGTCGGCGTCGAGGCGGACGCCCCGGCGGTTCGGGGTCGCGCGGCCGTAGGGCAGCACGTTGCTGTAGCGCGGGTCGTAGGCCATCAGCTGGTCGCCCACCTGAGACGTGTAGATCCCCGCATCGCGCGACAGGTCGAACAGGCTCAGCCGACGCTGGGCTCGCCCGCTGCCGACACGGTTGAAGGTGCTCAGCGAGCGCGTGTAGTCGACCCGCTTGCTCTGTGCGGCGGCGCTGTAGAACTCCGGCCCCACGTCGATGAACATCACGGACCCGCCGAAGCCGGTGGACGCGTGCGCGGCCCGGAGCCCGATCTCGAAGAACGTGTCGGAGCTCTCGACCAGCGGGTCCGGCTGCGTCTCCGCCTCGGGCACGCGCTGGACGCGCTCGACGTCAGAGCTGCCCGCCTCCCCGACGAGGTTGAGCGCCACCGGCCCGTTGCCGAGGAGCGTCACGTCCGCGTCGAAGGTCAGGACGTGGTTGCGAATGCCGAGCGTCGCCTCCCCCGACTCCAGGTCGTCCCAGGTGCTGGCGAGCGTCGTCCCGAGGCGGACCTGTGAGTCGTACGGGCCGACGCGGGAGGACGTGAGGCCCAGCTGCCCGCCGCCGATCAGACGCGTGGGACGCGTGCGGAAGTCGGTCGCCCGAAGACGCGCGAGAAAGACCTTCGCGTCGACCGACTCGACGGCCTGGTCGAAGGCCAGCCCGAAGTCCAGGTTGGCGCCCTGCAGGCGCCGCTCGTTGTCTCCTGTGTAGAAGTTCTCGTAGTCGATCACCTCGCGCTGCGCCTGGAAAACCTCCGGCGTGTTGACCGTTCCGTCCTCGTCGGACAGGAAGAGCGTGTAAGGCGTCAGGGCGAGGTTCATGTCGCCGACGTGGTAGCGGACGGCGTCGGCCACGATGCCGCGCGCCCACAGTTCGCGGATCTCCACGGTCGCCCCCGCCCCGAAGAAGCCGCCGAACTCGTTGCGGAGCCGGACGACGCCCTGCACCTCGGTCACGCGGTTGGGCTGCGCGTTGACTGCGAGGTCGAGCAAGAAGTTGCCGTCCGTGAGCCGGTCCGACGTCAGGGTGTCGTTGTCGATCACCGCGCCGCCGAGGTCGGTCTGCTGGAGGTAGGTCCGGCCCAGGCCGTTGAACCGGATGCCGGGCGCGGTGGCCTCGGGCGCTCCCTGGGCGGAGGCGTCCAGCGGGACCGCCAGCGGAAGCGCCAGCGTCAGGAGGAGCAGGCTCGGTCGAAGGAAGAGTCGCATGCCGCGGGCGGTTAGATAAAGATCTTGAGTTCGACCGTCATCTCCCGACCCTGGTAGGTGTCCAGGGGAAAGCTGCGGTCCTCGAAGTCCATCCATCGGTGGCGGACGTAGAGCCCCGTGTTGGGGGCGAGGGTCCAGTCGAAGCCGACCCCGATCCCGCGCGCCACCTGGTCGCGGGGCAGGCCCGTTTCGTCGCTCAGCTCAGTGAAGCGCCCGCCGCGGGCGTTCTCCAGACCGAGGTAGCCGGTCAGCATGAAGCGGTCGGTGATCTCGGCGTAGAGGTCGAACTCGTGGTACTGGACGAAGAGGTACGTGTCGTCGTCACGGGGCAGCGCCTGCGCGCTGGGGTTGGCGGAGCCAAAGCTGCCCAGGTAGAACAGGTACAGGTTGCGGTCGAGCAGGCGACCGCGCACCTTGCCCGTCAGGTCGACGGCGTGGTAGAACTTGCGGTTGAGCGCCGTGCCGGACACCGGGTCCACGTCGGTCGTCTGGACGCGCTCGAAGACGCCCCGGAAGAACGAGTACTGACGCCCGAGCGGGCCGAACTGGGTCGCGCAGGTCGCGTTTTCCGGGAATGGGTTGTAGATCCGCGACAGCGCGAGCCCGTTGACGCGGTGGACGTACGACAGCTCCGAGGTGGTCGGGGCCAGTTCGTGGGCCAGCCCCCACCCGACCCCGAACTGTGCCGGTCCGCCCCGCCATCCCGTGTTGACGTTGACCCCGCGCCGGTTGTGGGCCAGTTGGTTCACCTGCGTGATGACGCCCCCCACGCCGCCGTCGCCTGCTGCCACCTCGCACCCCGCGTTGGCGCGGAGCTGTGGGTTGTTGCCGGTCGCGATCTCGCCGTTCTCGTTGTAGAAGTGACGCCCGACCTGGTACAGTTGGACGTCCAGAGGGAAGACCGTCCGCTCGGCGGGCACCTTGGCGCGCAGCATCAGCGCCTCTCCCCACTTCGAGTCATAGGCGGGGCTCTCGAACAGGCTCGCGCCCAGCTCGCCGCTCACGTTGACGCCGAACGCGTTGGCGTCGAAGTTGGCCGTGTGGACCTGATACTGCCGCCGCTCGGCCGTCAGGCTGTCGAGCGTCCGGTAGCTGTAGATCGAGTTGAGCGCGACGAGGTTGTCGCCGAAGGCCCGCTGCAGCCGCCCGCCACCGATGAAGCTCGGCAGCGCACGCGCCTCGCCGCTGAAGTCCAGGTAGGTCGGCACGCCGCCCGAGGTGCCGCCGCCGGGGACGGTCGTGGTCGGGTCGGTGGCCGCGCCCGGCAGGCCGCCGTTGGGCTGGGTCTTGCCGAAGAAGGCGTCGAAGCCGATGCCGCCGGGCAGTTCGCGCCCGTCGAGGATGAGCCCCTGGAAGGCCTGGTAGTTCCAGCGCTGGTCACCGGGGTTGGCCTGCCCGGTCTCGAAGTAGCTGTCGTATTTGACCGACCCATTGACGCCCTCCCACGGCGTCCGGTCGAAGATCGAGAAGCGGTCCAGCACTTGGTACACGCCGATGGTGAACGGACTCAGGTTGTACCAGTGGATGCCACCTGCGCGGACCCCGAAGTTGCCCGCCTCGGTCCGAAAGTTGCCGTAGAAGTTGACGCCGAGGTTCAGCGAGATCGTGTTGTTCTCGTTCTCGGTCCCCTCGTAGGGGGTGTACACGAACAGCTCCGTCGCAAAGCTGGAGCGCCCGTTCGGGCGGCCGAGCACAGTCACCGAGAGCATCGGCTCGCGGTACCCGTCGCCGACCCCATAGGCCCGCTCAAAGGGCGCCAGGTTGGGGTACGGCTCTGTCATGTTGCGCCCGTACAGGAACAGGCGGTAGTACCCAAAGACGGTCAGCGGCTGCGGACGCTCCCGCAACACCTCGGTGGTGTCGTCCGGCAGGGCGTCCGTCATCGACGAGAAGTCCAGCGCCAGCGGCTCACGGACAGTCGGAACGGGAGCCTGGTCGGAAGCGCTCCCGAGGTCGAGCGACTCGGTGAGATCCAGACGCAGCCCGCGCCCGTCCAGCACGGAGTCTGAGACGGCGAGCGGCGTGGGCGACGCCAGATCCAGCGCCTCCTCGGGCCTGTCGAGGCCGAGGAGGTCCTCCCCACCGGCCGGAGCCTGCGCCGAGGCGGTGCCGACCGAGAGGCCGAGCGCGAGCGCCAGCACCGCGGGCCACCCGCGCATCGCACGACCGCCCCGCGGACGGAAGGGTCGTGCGATGCTCAGGAGGAGCCGTGTGCGACGAAGAGCCAGAGTCGCCATGGGAGTCGGTCGGTAAAACGAAGGGGTCGCTGCGTGGCCCGACCCGTGCCAGGCCACGCAGCAGACACCCGGGGGCTAGCGAACCACGGTCAGGCGCGTCGAGGCGATGCCCGCCTCGGTGGCCACGCGGACGAGGTAGACGCCCGGCGCGAGCGTGCCCGTGGGCACCGCGAGGCGGACCTCACCCGCGGCCTGCGGGCCGTCGGCCAGCGTCGCCACGCGGCGGCCGAGCAGGTCGACCACGTCGACCGACACGCGGGAGGCCGTGGCCAGGTCGAAGGTCACCGTCGCGTGCCCCGCCGTCGGGTTCGGGAACGTCACCGGAGCCCCAGCGAAGACCGGCGGGAGTTCACGGGCCACATCTCCGGCCGTCGCGAAGGCGAAGTCATCGAAGGAGACGGCGAAGCCGGGGCCGTAGAGCCCGCCCATCGCGATCACCACGTTCTTGACGCGCGAGAAGTCGAAGCCGTCGTTCGAGCCGACGTTGAACGAGTTGTCGTCGTAGAAGGCCGAGATCGGAAGCTGGACG
>NZ_MVOI01000016.1 GCF_002283555.1 Rubrivirga sp. SAORIC476
ACGCCCTCGGCCAGCTCGATGTCGCCCGTCACGTCCGTCGTGCGGAAGTAGAACTGCGGACGGTACCCCTTGAAGAACGGCGTGTGGCGACCACCCTCGTCCTTCGACAGGATGTACACCTCGCACTCGAACTTCTTGTGCGGCGTCACCGCACCCGGCTTCGTCAGCACCATCCCGCGCTCGACGGCGTCCTTGTCGATGCCGCGCAGCAGGATGCCCGCGTTGTCGCCCGCCTGCGCCGAGTCGAGAAGCTTCCTGAACATCTCCACGCCCGTCACCGTCGACGACTGCTTCGTCTCCGAGATGCCCACGATCTCGACCGGGTCGCCGACCTTGATCGCGCCCCGCTCCACGCGGCCCGTCACCACCGTCCCGCGGCCCGTGATCGAGAACACGTCCTCGACCGGCATCAGGAACGGCTGGTCGACGGCGCGCTCCGGCGTCGGGATGTAGTCGTCCACCGACTGCATCAGCTCCTCGACCTTCGCCACCCACTCCGGCTCGCCGTTCAAGGCGCCCAGCGCCGAGCCCTGGATCACCGGCAGGTCGTCGCCCGGGAACTCGTACGAGTCGAGCAGCTCACGGACCTCCATCTCGACCAGCTCCAGGAGCTCCTCGTCGTCGACCAGGTCGGCCTTGTTCATGAACACGACGATGTAGGGCACGCCCACCTGGCGGGCGAGCAGGATGTGCTCGCGCGTCTGCGGCATCGGGCCGTCGGTGGCGGCCACCACCAGGATCGCGCCGTCCATCTGCGCCGCACCCGTGACCATGTTCTTGACGTAGTCGGCGTGGCCGGGGCAGTCGACGTGGGCGTAGTGCCGGTTCTCGGTCTCGTACTCGACGTGCGCCGTGGCGATCGTGATGCCGCGCTCGCGCTCCTCGGGGGCGTTG
>NZ_MVOI01000017.1 GCF_002283555.1 Rubrivirga sp. SAORIC476
GAGCGAAGCCCGTTCGCTGGGGGCTCTCCGCTTCACGTTTGCCTCAGGTTCTACGCCGCCTCGACCGGCCCGGCCAACCTCGGAAAACCTCAGATCCGACGGGCTCCCGGACCTGTCAAAACCTGACATCGACAGGCACCGGAAGGGGACTAGAAGGGCCCCGCCCATTTGACGGTCGGTTGACAGTCTGGGCCCGGTTCTTCCCCATTTGCCACACACGCACGCGAGGGAGCCCGCCGGGCCCCAAAGCCCGCCGGAACGCCCGTGCCCGTGTTGCGGCCGCCCGCTCCCGCTGGCCCCGCCCAATGGCAACGGCTGAACCCGTGGGGGGGCAGAAGGGGGACAGAAGGGGGGCGGACCGACGGTGAAACGACAGGACCGCCGGAGCCCTCGACGGGCCGGGGTGGCGAAAGTCCGCCCCCAAAAAAAGCCGCTTCGCGGTCTGTCCCGACCGGCGTATTTCGGACACTTCCGACACACGCGGGAGGGCCCAACCCTTACACCCCTGACGCTCGCGCGAGGGGGCCGACCTGGACAGACTGAGCACTCGCACGGGGACGAGCTGCCCGGCCTGCGAAACGAACCCCATGCGACGCCTCAGGATCGCCTCAGACGCCGACGCTCTCTCACCCGACCCGGAAGCCGGGCAGGACTCCCGAACGCAGCACGGGGCAACCTGGGAGCCGCTGAGAGTTTCGCACCCGGTACGCGCGATCCCGCGCGAGGGCTGACCCGTTCGCGGCACAGTACGCCCGCACGCGAGGGCACCCGCCCGTTTCCGGTTCTGGGGGTCCGATGGAAGCCGACCCAAAAGGGCCCGGCCGTGCTCCGACTAACCCAGCGGTCCCTTTGGCAGTCCCCGGTTCAGCACCATCCAGAACACGATGGCGAAGCCGATGCACAGGAGAAAGATCATCGGCGTGGTTGCTGTAGGTCTGCGAGGATACAGGCGACCTCGACGCCTCCCTCGGCCTCCTGTGCTGACAGGGACGCCGCCGAGGTGGATCGTGACGCCAGACGCCCCCCGGGCCTGCCGTCTCCGCTGGGGCGTTGCTCCGCCGGTCCGCGTGCCCGGGTTGGGGTTCGTGTCGAGGCCGACGGGAGCCTCGACGCTGGGGCGTGACTGGAAACCCCATGCAGACGGGGAGACCCCATGCAAACGGGAACGCTCATGGATGCCGGGAAGCCTCATGGATGCCGACCGGACCGACCCCGCCGGGCCCTCGTTACCGCAGTTCGATAACAAGGGTTATCGGTAATAGGTAATTTCGTTACCGTCTACGTCCAACGGGCTCTCTACCTTGTCGGCCTCCCCCACCTCTGCCCCGCTGGGGCCTGCCGATGCCTGACGACCTCCGCCCGCTCCGCACCGGCCGGTACTACTCCGAGACGGAGCTAGCCGCCCATGCCCTAGCCGCTGTCCACCGCGTCACGGGTTACGGGAAGCCGTTCCCGACCCGGGCCGCTCTGGCCGACGCCCTCGACGTGACGCCCCCGGCCCTCTCGGCTGCCCTCGCTCTGGCCGACCCGGCCCGGCCGACGACCAAGTACGACCGGGGGGCGAAGGTCCGCCGGTTGATCCTCCGCCGGTTGGTCGGGTTCGCCGTCGCCGAGGAACCGGCATGGACGGTGGAGGAAGCCCCCCACGGCGAACGGCTCGCCCTGCCCGACGCCTGACTCGACGCCCTCGACTCCATCGTCCCGCGTCGAAACTCAGAACGCTGTGGACAACTGGTGTCTTGCACCTGGCTCCCGTGGACCGACATTGTGCCCCGGGTATTCCCGCTCGCCGGGAATAACACGCCTCCTGAGGGCTCCGCCGTGACGGCGTCACCTTGACTCCCCGGGGCTCCGCCCCGCATCCTGACAACCGCGCCACCTGTCCCCCCGCCGATGGCATCCGACCGTTCCGCACCCGACCGGCCCGCCCTCACCCGGACCTCGCCCGTCGTCTCCGCCCGTCTCGCTCCCGCCGACCGTGATCGGCTGGCCGTCCGCCTCGATGCGGAGGGAGTCCCCGTGGCTGTGTTCGTGCGAGGCTTGATCCTCGACGCTCTCGACGCCGACCGGGCCCTCTGCACCGGCACGGTTTCCGCATGAACTGACCCCATCGGGCCCCGTCGCCCGCCCGACTCCCCCGAACGGGAACGGGCCGAACGTCGCCACAACGTTCGGCCCGTGAAGGGGAGGAAGCCTAGCCGCTATCACCCTGAGCCGCCCCCCTGAGGGGCCGACCCATGCCCATACCTACGGACATTCCCCCCGGGTCCGCAACGTGCTGCCTTACGGCACCGCAAGCCGACACCGCACCCGACCCGCTCCCCGACCTGTTCGGGTTCGTCGCCCCGGCCTCCCCGACGAAGCCCTCGGCACGATCTACGCCGACGGCGACCTCGACGCCCGCCGAATGGCCCGCCGCTGGGGCCTTACGACTGCCTCGGCCGGTCCCCGTCTTTCAGGCACCCGACCGGCCCCCCGCGTCCCCGTCGGCCCCGCTGGCCGGGCTCTACGTCCGCACCGGGGCGAACCTCCGTCGGGCCGACGGTCGGGCCCTCGTCGTCTGCCTCAGCACGAAGCCGCCGACCGCCCGACGCCCGGCCCGCTACGTCCGCACCGTCGCCCCGGCCGACCCGATCCGCTACGCCGGGAGCCTCTACCCGGCCCGCGTCCCGAACCCCGACGACGACCTCGACGGGTGCCAGTTTCAGGACGAAGCCGACCGGACCCGCTACGCGCTCCACCTCACAGGACCCGACCGCTACCGCGTCACAGTCGCTACCCGCCGGGGTCGGTCGGGCCGATGATCGCCGCGACCGTGACGCCCGCACCGGGCCGACGGCTGGACACCGTATCGCTCCGCATCCCCGCCGACGGGTTCCGCCTGGACAGGCTTCCCGATCTGGGGCACCCCGGCGTCTCTCGCTCCGCTGGGGCTCGCGTTGACGGCTCCCGATTCGACCGGCTCCGCTACGCCCCGGGGGATGCTCTGCCCGGCGTCAACGCCCTCACCCTCGACGACCTCGACGGCTCCCTGTCCCTCGACGTGTCCGCGAAGGCCCTCCGGTCGGACTACGCCCGGGGGATCGGCCCCGACACCCTCGACGCCCTCGCCTCTGCCGTCACCTCGGCCGGGTTCGTCCGCGTCGATGCTGAGGGGCTTCTCTCGGCCGACGTGAGGGCCGCCGACGTGTTCCTCGACGTGACCCTAGACCCGGCCGCCGGGGGCGTCTACGACGCCGCTGTGGGGGCCCGTGTGGGGGACGCTTTCGACGCTCTCCGCTCGCTCCGGTCGAACCCCGGTTTCCGGTTCGCGGACGAAGGGGGCAACCGGGGGGCGTCGCTCCGCTTCCGCACCGCCAGACGACGGGGAGCGGACGAGCTGGGGATCTACGCGAAGGGCCTCGAGCTTGCGAAGCCCGCGAACCGGGCGTTCATGGCCGCCGCCGGTCCGAAGGTCTACCGCGACCTGGCCGGGGCCGTCCGATTCGAGCGGAGGGCAAAGGGCCCTTCCCTCGTCAAGCGGTTCTGTTCCATCGGGATTCACGACCCCTACGCCACGCTGGCCGACGTGCTGACCTCGACGGCTCGCCCGGTGTCCGACCTGTTCCTCGACGTGAGGGGAGACACCGGGCAACGTCACCTGTTCGACACCCTCGACAGGATCCGCGACGCCTGCCCGTTCGATGAAGGGAAGCGGGCGTGGGGGTGGATCGTCACCCGCCTCGGCTTGCTGGGGATCTGTGAGGCTCTGGGGTGGGACTACGAAGCCGCCCGCGACTTCGCCCGCGACGTGATCGGGAGCCGCAACGCTCACACCGTCTACGGGGACCTCCGCGACTTCATCGACGGGTTCCACGCCGGGCCCGACGAAGCCGCCCGGGCCCGCACCGCCGCCCGCCTCGACGCCCTCGCCTCGACGCTCCGCACCGCCGAGGATCGGGCCCCGGTGAGCCTCGGAATCAGAGCCGCCGGGGCCCGGTCGGGAGGGCTCCCCGTTCGGGGCCCATCTGACACATAGCTTCGGGCTTACCGATCCACGCACAAGTGAGCGACGCACCGCCCTTTCCGATCCTCCGTGCTGCCGTCGCCGTCTGCCTCGGCGTCGTCATGGCCGCCGCCGTGCTGGCCTGCGTGTGGTGGCTCGCCACCGCCGCCGAGGAAGCCCGCCAAGACTCGCTCGTGCCCGTGGTGGAGCCGGTGGATCCCTACGTCGAACAGCCGTTGATGCCTGAGTAGACGGCTCTCCCGGTTGGCCCGCCTGAGGCACGTACCTAGTAGCACGTGCCTCCGTCCCTAGAAATCTAGGGAGCCTCCCCCCGCCTCAGTCTCTCCCGAAGCCTGCCCCGACCGGGGCCGGGCGGAGCGGAGCGAAGCCCGTTCGCTGGGGGCTCTCCGCTTCACGTTTGCCTCAGGTTCTACGCCGCC
>NZ_MVOI01000018.1 GCF_002283555.1 Rubrivirga sp. SAORIC476
GATCCCGATGTTGGCCTGGTACTCGTCCTCGGTGGCGCCGTCGTAGGTGCCGTCGCCGTTGGCGTCCTCCTGGAGGTTCACCTCGACGACCAGGCGGCCGTTGCCCTCGTTGACCGTCGGGCGGATGTAGAAGGTGAAGTACTCGGCGCCGGTCGCGTCGACGCCCATGCCCGGCGCCTCGACCGAGAACCCGGCGAAGGCCGTCGTGCCGCCCGCCATCGTCTCCGTGCCCGGGTCGACGCCGAGGTTGAGCGCCATGCCGTCCATGCCGTCACGGTCGGTGGTCGGGCCGGTGCCCGCCCCGCCGTTGGAGCCACCGTAGAAGGCGCCCGCGTTCGACGTGTCACCGTCGTTGAAGTCGTCGAAGACGATCTGGGCGAACGCAGGCGCCGTAGCGAGCGCGAAGAGAGCGAGGGCGAGCGAGGCGCGCTGCAGGCGAGAAGCCAGGGGCGCCGGGAGTAGCAGTCGGGTCATGAGAGAGAAGGTGGGGGTGGGAAGACTGAGTCAAGGTACAGGCTACGAAAACCTTTTCAAAGTGTTTTCTGAAGCGCTTCCAGGATGAGGCCTCCAACGCTCTCATTCCCACCCCAGGATCCGCCGTTCCGTAGGCAGGGGATCAGGAAACGCCCCGTTCTGCCGACCTGGGGCGGTCACAGACGCCCCAGCGTCGGCGTCGTCAGACGGACACCGGCGTCGCCGTTGACGCCCGGACCACCAGATCGACGGGCACCACCTGATGGTCGAAGTCGCCTTCGGGCAGCTCGCCATTGAGACGAGCGACGAGCCGCCCCACCGCCCGCGCTCCGATCTCGCCGATCGAGACGCGCGCCGTCGTCAGGGGCGGGACGCCGTACTTGGCGCTCATCAACCCGTCGAACCCGGCAACCGCGATCTCGTCCGGGACCGCGATCCCGAGCGTATGGAGCGCGCTCACGACGCCCATCGCGCAGTAGTCGTTTGCCGCCAGGATGGCGGTCGGGCGCACTGTGCTGGCCACGATCGCCTCGGCCGCGACGAATCCATCCTTCCGGTCGTAGCCGCCCTCGAACTCCAGTTCGTCGGTGTCCTCGATCCCTGCAGCGGCCATCGCATCCCGGTACCCGCGGGCGCGCTCTTTCGCATCGCCCGCCGTCTGAGGCCCGAGGACCAGCGCGATCTTGCGATGCCCCTGATCGAGGAGGTGCTGGGTCAGCGCGCGCGACCCGCCGTAGTTGTCGAAGTTGAACACGTCGGCGGGGAGGCCCTCGGCGTAGGTGTTGATGAACACCACCGGCGCGCCCGTGTGAAGGATCGACGCCGCGGCAGGCGCGTCGAGCTCCGGCGCCATGACGATCAGCCCATCGACCCGCTTGTCGAGAAACTGCATGGCCTTCTGGAACTCGGCCTCGTGGCGGTGCGACGTCGAAATGACGAGGATGAGTTCGTTCTCCCGCGCGGCCTCGTCGAGCGTGTTCAGCAACTCGGAGAAGAACTCCCCGTGGACCGACGGCAGGAGCACGCCGAGGGCGCCGGTCTTCTTGTTGAGCAGGCTGAGAGCCGCCGGATTGGGTGAGTAGCCCAGGTCCCGGGCTGCTTCGAGAACGAGGAGGCGCTTGTCCTCGCGGACCTTGCACGTGTTGTTGAGCACACGCGACACGGTCGCGATCGACACGCCCGCACGGCGCGCGACATCATGGATGGTGACACTCATGGGGCTCTCACTGCATCGGGGGGCCGGAAGATACCCGTGGCTCCGTGCTCGCCGAAAAGCTTTTCGCTACGTGCTCGCCGGGTACACCTTCACCGACTCGTAGCGCCTCAGTTGCACCGAGCCTGCCTTCGCGCCGCGCGGCTTGGTCACGTCACACGCACGGCAGACGTGGACGTCCACCTTGCCGGTCGCGTTCTTGGCCTTGGAGTGGCGGACGGCCAGCTCGGCGGCCTTCTTCACGACCCACCGCGGCACCTCCTCCCCCTCCGGCGTCCGCACGACAACGTGGCTACCGGGCGTGCCCCCGCCCACGTGGAGCCAGACGTCGTTGGGCCGGGCCACCTTGAACGTGAGCCGGTCGTTGTCGCGCGCCGTCTTGCCGACGAGCACCTCGTAGCCGTCGATATCGTGCGTGTCGTACTCGGCGAAGACGGGTTCCTTGCGGGCCATGGCGGTGGGATCTTGCGGCTCCGAAACCTAGCCCCGTGCGCACGCTCCTGACGCGAGACCCCGACGAAGCCGCCGCCGTGCTCCGGCGCGGAGGGCTGTGCGTGCTGCCCACAGAGACGGTCTACGGGCTCGCCGCGCTCGCCTACGACGCCGACGCGGTGCGGCGCGTGTTCGAGGCCAAGGGGCGGCCGTCGGACAACCCCCTCATCGTCCACCTCGGAGAGGCCGCCGAGGCGGACGAGGTAGCGCACGTCACCGCCCTCGGGGGGGACCTGCTCCGCGCCTTCGCGCCGGGACCGCTGACCGTGGTCCTGCCTGCGCGCCCGGGCCTGCCGCCTGCCGTCACGGCTGGGCTCGGCACCGTCGCCGTGCGCGTGCCCTTGGCGCCGCTGGCGCGCGCCGTGCTGCGGTCGACCGGCCCCCTGGTCGCCCCATCAGCCAACCGGAGCGGACGTCCGAGTCCGACGACCTGGGCGGCGGCGGCCGAGGACCTCGACGGGCGGGTCGATGCCATCCTGCAGGGTCCGCCGACGACCGTCGGGCTGGAATCGACCGTGGTCGACGCCACGGGCGACGTGCCGCTGGTGTTGCGACCGGGGGCCGTGACGCTGGACGCTCTCGAGGCGCAGTTTCCGGCGTCTCGCGCTGTCGCCGCCGAGGCAGAGCAGACGCGCCGTTCACCCGGCACCCGGCACCGCCACTACGCACCGCGGGCTCAGGTGCACCTCGTCGCACCAGGCGATGCCTCTCCGTCGGGCGACGCCGCCTGGATCGGCCTCTCCCCTCCCCCGTCCGGCTATGCGCTCGCCACGGTCTGCCCCGACGTGGAGGCCTACGCGCGCCAGTTGTTCGACGCGTTCCGCCGTGCCGATGCCGCCCAGCTCTCCCGCATCGACGCCGAGGCGGTGCCGGAGGTCGGCCTGGGGGTCGCCGTCATGGACCGGCTCCGACGGGCCGCAGCGGGCTGAATGCCGGGGAGCACACGGGCGTCCGCCTCGCCGTTCATGGAGAGGCACCTCCCCCGAAACCACGTCTCACCCGCTAGCCGCCTACGACGCCGCGGCCGACGTACATGAGGATGAAGAGCACCAGCCAGACGAGGTTGCCGATGCCGAGGCCCGCCGCGAGTCGCTTCCGGCCGGACTCCGCCTCCGGCGTCCCGACCCCCGCGACCAGCTTGTTCCACCCCGTCCGGATGAGCAGCAGTTGCACGGCGACCAGGATCAGCCCGAGCGTCAGAGCGGTGTGGTAGGGCCACGTGTTGTACTGGGCCTCGAAGCCGAGCTGCATGCCGAGCGTCCAGTTGGCGACCGCGAACCCGTAGAACAGGACCGCGGACCCGTTCATCGCGCCGACCACCTTGCCCCCCTCAGCCGCTCCGGGCCTCATGGCGCTGCGCACCAGCGCCGGGAGCGCGGACGCCATGCCGAACCACGCGGCGGCGAACAGCACGTGCAGGGCGAGGACGACGGTGTGAACGAGGGGAAGCATGGTCCGAGGGGTGAGGTCCCCAAAGCTACGGTGTCGCGTCGCGCTTCACGACCGCGTCTACCTCCACCTCGACGAGCAAGTCCGGCGCGATGAGCGCCGAGACCGCCAGCATCGTCGCCGCGGGTGGGTGAGCGCCGAACGCCTCCGCGTGGGCTCGCCCGACCGCCTCCGCGTCGGCCATGTCGACCACGAACATGCGGGTGCGAATCACATCCTCGGGGCGACCGCCCAATTCGGCCAGTGCGTCCAGGGCGATGCGGAAGGCCGCCGATGCCTGGACGTACGCGTCCGGCCCAGGCGCCGTCGTCCCGGCCACCGCGATCACGTCCCCGAGGCGAACGGCTCGGCGGTAGCCATACACCGCTTCCCACTCTGCGCCACTCGTGACCGTCCGGCGGCTCACAGCGGGATCACGATCCGGACCGGCTGGGCCGCGGCCTCGTCCCCGAACACGTCCGGCATCAGGAAGTGGACCGCCGCGCCCGTCGCCATGCCGATGGCCGCTCCCGCCAGCACGTCGCTCGGGTAGTGGACCCCGTGCCAGACGCGCGCCACGCCCATCGTGCCCGCCCATGCCGCCGCCGGCAGGACCACGTACCACTCGGGGTAGCTCAGGCTGACCGACGTCGCGATCACGAAGGCCGTCGAGGTGTGACCGGAGGGAAACGAGTGCGGGTCGAACACCTCGTCGCCCTGGTGGCCGCGGTCGCGCGCCGAGACCCCCTCCACCGCGACGTAGGGCCGGGGCCGGTTGATGAGGTTCTTCAGGGCGAACGTCACCCCGAAGTTGGCCGCCTGCGCGACGGTCAGCCGGAGGGCCGGATCGAGATCGGCGTCGGCCAGGGCAGCCCCGGCCCAGAGCGCGGGCGCCGCGCCGAAGTAGACCGGATAGGCCGTCTCGTTCACGACGCGGAGCGGCACCACCACGGCCGGGTTCTCCCACGCGTACACGGACAGGAGCAGCCCCACTTCGTACGGCTCGGTCTTGGGCGGCAGCGCCGTCGTGTCGACGGCAGCAGGCTGGGCCGCCAGAGGAGCGGTGAGGGTGAGGGCGATCAGAGACAGGACGAGACGCATGCCGCAAGCTATCCCGCCCCTGCGCGGACGTTCCCCCAAACGCGAGACGCCGCCCAGGCGAACCCAGGCGGCGTCTATGGAATGACGAGTCGAGAGGCTACGCGTCGACGAGTTCGTCCTCCTCGACCGAAGTCTCGGGGGCTTCCGGAGCCGGCGCGTCGGGGTCGGGCATCATGCCCAGCGCGATCTTGACCGCCTGCTTGACGGCCTCGCGGCGGTCGTCGTTGGTCTTCAGCCACTCCTTGGTGGCCTCGCGACCCTGGCCGATGCGCTCCTCGCCATACGAGTACCACGAGCCCGACTTCTGGATCACGTCGTGCTCCAGCCCGAGGTCGATCAGCTCGCCGAGGCTGGAGACGCCCTCGCCGTAGATGATGTCGAACTCGGCCTGCCGGAACGGCGGCGCCACCTTGTTCTTCACGATCTTGACGCGCGTCCGGTTGCCCGTCACCTCCTGGCCGTCCTTGATGGCGCCGATGCGGCGGATGTCCATACGGACCGACGCGTAGAACTTGAGCGCGCGGCCACCGGCAGTCGTCTCGGGGCTGCCAAACATGACGCCGATCTTCATCCGGATCTGGTTGATGAAGATCAGGATCGTGTTGGTCCGCTTGATGGTGCCGGTGATCTTGCGGAGCGCCTGGCTCATGAGCCGGGCCTGGATGCCGACGTGGCTGGCGCCCATCTCGCCCTCGATCTCAGCCTTCGGCACGAGCGCGGCGACGGAGTCGATCACGACCACGTCGATGGCGCCGGAGCGGACCAGCATGTCGCAGATCTCGAGCGCCTGCTCGCCGGTGTCCGGCTGAGACATCAGGAGGTCGTCCGTGTTGACGCCCAGCTTCTCAGCATAGGTCGGGTCGAAGGCGTGCTCGGCGTCGATGAAGGCGCAGGTGCCACCGAGCTTCTGCGCCTCGGCGATGATCTGGGTCGCCAGCGTCGTCTTGCCGGACGACTCGGGGCCGTAGATCTCGATGATGCGGCCGCGGGGCACGCCGCCGATGCCGAGCGCGTGGTCGAGCGTCAGCGAGCCCGTCGAGATGGCGTCCATCTCGACCGGCGGGGCGTCGCCCATCTTCATGACGGCGCCTTTGCCGAATTGCTTGTCGATCTGCTTCATGGCCAGGTCGAGGGCTTTCGACTTGGCCGCAGCGTCGGCGGGAATGGTTGCGGGAGACTTCGCCATGAGGGCAGGGCTCCGAAGAGCAGCTGTTGAATGAGTGGAGGGCCGAGGTTGTGGCCCCTCAGGCAGGGGGAACGCGACAGGGTACCGCCTCCAGGGTGACACCATCGTGTCACGTCCCGATGACCTTTAGACCGCCGTGAAGGACAGACGTAACCTCGGCCGCCCGGAAAAGTTGAGGAGGCTCCGAACTACGCGCCTCGAAGCAGCTGACGCCGGACGAGGTTGAGCACGGCTGTCACGGAAAGGGCGATGTTGGTCGCCCGGTCCGGCGTGAACTGCAGGCAGACGGCGCGCGTCGAGACGCCGTCGTCGTAGGCGAGCCACACCGTCCCGACGGGCTTTTCGGGCGTTCCGCCGCCGGGTCCCGCGATGCCGGTCGTGGAGACCCCGATGTCGGCGCCGAACCGCGTGCGGGCCCCTGCGGCCATGGCGAGCGCGACGGCCTCGCTGACCGCTCCCTCCACCTCGATCAGGTCGGCGGGGACGCCGAGGAGGTCGGTCTTGGCTTCGTTGCTGTAGGCGATCACGCCTCCCTGGAACACACCGCTCGCACCGGGAACCTCCGTGACGCGGCTGGCGATGGCCCCGCCGGTGCAGCTCTCGGCGACGGCCAGCCGCAGCCCGCGCTCCCGCAGCGCCTCGTTGACGACCGCCGCTAGCGTCGTCCGCTCCTCCCCGTAGACGAGCGTTCCGAGTCCGTCGCGAACGGCATCCGTGGCCGCGTCGAGAGCGTGTTGGGCGGCTTCCCGGTCGGCCCCACGAGCCGTGATCCGGAGGCGCACTTCACCGAGGCCGGGGAGGTAGGCCAGCGTCAGCCCCTCGGGGAGTCCCTCGACCTGCTCGCCGATCATGGCTGCGAGGTCGCTCTCCCCCTTCCCCGCCGTCAGCAGCGTCCGCGAGAGCACAACGGCGTCCTGGAGCGCCGCCAGCCGCGGCAGCACGGCTTCTTCGGCGAGCACCTTCATCTCGTGCGGGACGCCGGGCATCATCGCCACGATCTGGCGGCGGCCGTCGTCGAGGTCGCGCGTGCCCCAGAGGCCGGGCGCGCTGCCCTTGGGGTTGTGGAGCGGCTCGAACCCGTCCGGCACCTCGGCCATGAGGCGCCCGACGGCGGGCATCGTCCGCCCGCGGGCCGCGTAGCGATTCTCGATCCAGGTCAGCACGTCCGGGCGAACGGTGACACCGACGCCGAACGCGCGCGCCACGGCCTCCTTCGTGACGTCGTCGTGCGTTGGGCCGAGGCCGCCGGTGACGACGATGAGAGCCGCCCCATCGTCGGTGGCTCGGTCGATGGCAGTCACGATGGCGTCCACGTCGTCGCGCACTGTCTCGCTGCGGAGCACGTCCACGCCGACCTCGGCGAGGCGCTCGCCCAACCAGGCGGCGTTCGTGTTGACGATCTGGCCGAGGAGGATCTCGTCGCCGACGGTGAGGAGGAGACCGGTCATGGTGCGGAGCGATGCAAAAGGGAGGGAAGCCACTGGGCACCTCCTCAACCCCTCTGTGCCGTCGTGGTGCCGGGGCCCCCGATGACCGCCTCACCCCACGCGCTCCGGAATCTGAAGTCGGCGCGCGACCGCGGCCGCAGCGTCGGCCGCGGTCTCCTCCGAGGGGCTGAACTGATGCGTGAGCGGCACCGTCTCGCCCGAGCCGAGCCGCAGCACCACCCGGTACGTCGAGTCTCCGTCGCTGTCGGCCATCTCCTCGACGAACACCGAGCCGATGTCGCTCGGCACGAAAAACCGACTCCGAGCCGGTCGGAGCCCGCCCCGCTCGGTCCACTCGACGCCCCGGCGGCGGACGACGGCACGCGACCAGCGACTCGCACAGAGGAACAGCCCGGCACCGAGATGCGAGGCACCGATGAGGGCCAGGAGGAGGCGAGGCCCCGCGCCCGCCTCGTCGAGCCCACCGCCGCCGCCCAGCGCTGCCCAGAGCGCGAAACTTCCGGTACAGACGAACACGCTTCCGAAGACCCGCACGCACCCGATCGCGTCGACGACACGGTCTTCTCGGTGGGTGGAGACGTGACGGATCATCGAGGGGGAGTCGGTCCGGTTCGGGTATCGACCACCAGTGCGCCCCCTGAAGGCCTACCCCGCCCCGCCACGGGCTACGCTCCACGCGGCCGGGTCGTCGCGCCAATCGCGGAGGACCGCCCAGGCGTCGGGGCCGAGGGCGCCGGTCTCCTGCGCGGCTCGCGCGAGGGCGGCGAAGTCCGTCAGCGTCACCAGCGGCACGCCCGCAGTACCGAAGGCCTGGTCCGCCTCGGCGAAGCCGTAGGAGAACACGGCGAGCACGGCCGCCACCTCCGCGCCCGCCTCCCGGAGCGCCTCGGCGGCGCTGAGGACCGAGCCACCGGTCGAAACGAGATCCTCCACCAGGACGACCTGTTGCCCGGCCTCGACCCGCCCCTCGATCCGGTTTTGGCGCCCGTGCCCCTTGGCCGCGCCCCGGACATAGCTGAACGGTAGGCGTGCGCGGTCGGCCAGCAGCGCGCCGTGTGGGATCCCTGCCGTCGCTGTGCCCGACACCGCGTCCACGTGCCCGCCGAGGGCCTGCAGAGCGCCGAGGAACGCCTTCGCGACCCGGTCGCGGACGTCCGGCACCGACAGCAGCAGCCGGTTGTCGGTGTAGACCGGCGAGAGGCGGCCCGAGGCCCACGTGAACGGCGCGTCGGGGCGGAGCGACACCGCGCCGACCGCGAGCAGGTCGCGGGCGATGGCGTCGGCAGGAGTCATCGAGGCGGGCGAGGTCCTCACGTGGACGTCGGCGAGCGGAAGTAGAGGACGCCGGTGTAGACCGTCACGGCGGCGGTCACGACCAGGAAGACGAGGGCGGCCGGAGACACGAGGGCAGCGGAGAGAAACTGCCCGAGCGCCCCGAGCGCGCCGCCCATCGCTTCCAAGTGGCGCCCGGCGAGAAACACAAACGCGGTGATCAGAAACGTAAGCTGCCAGGCCGTCTTCCACTTGGCAGCCGTGGACGTGGCGAGCGATCGCCCCTGGCGCTCGTACACGGTCCGCAGCACCGTCACCGCCACGTCCCGCGCTGCGATGGCGCCGATGGCGAGCCACGGCAGCCACGCGCCCGCCGGCGCCGTCAGCCCTGTGCCGATCGGCTCCAGAAACGGGATCAGGAAGAAGGCGCCGAGCACCAGCACCTTGTCGGCGAGGGGGTCCAGAAACTGCCCGAGGCGGGAGGAAACGCCGTACTCGCGCGCCAGCCGCCCGTCCAGCCAGTCGGTGATGGCCGCCAGGATGAACAGCACCGCACCGGCCAGCTGTCCCCAGACGGTGCCGGTCCAGAGCAGGTACAGGCACACCGGGGCCGCGATGATGCGGCCAACGGTGAGGGCATTCGGGACGTGCTTCATCGCGGGGAGCACCCGGAAACGGGGGGGTACCGGAAGATACCCTCCCGGCGAGCGCGCTTGAGGAATCCTCGAACGCGCCTGCCATAACGGCAATCGAGACGCTCTGGCACGCGCCTTGTCGAGGTACGGGGGTGGCGTCGCAGGCCTGACGCTTAGACAGTCCGCCCGGTGCGGATCCTCCTCCGCGAGCCTGCGTAGCCACACCAATACCATTCGACCGGGCCGCTCGCTGGCCTTCACCAACAGACTTTACTACTCGACCCCAATGGGCAAGATCATCGGCATCGACCTCGGCACGACCAACTCCGTCGTGGCCGTCATGGAGGGCAACGAACCTGTCGTCGTCCCCAACGCGGAAGGCGGGCGGACGACCCCCTCCGTCGTCGCGTTCAAGAAAGACGGCGAGCGGCTCGTCGGCGCGCCGGCCAAGCGGCAGGCCATCACCAACCCGACCAACACCATCGCCTCGGTGAAGCGGTTCATGGGGCGGCAGTTTGCGGAGGTCTCCGAGGAGATGAAGACCGTGCCGTACGCCGTCACCAAGGGCGACGGCGGCGTGGCCCGCATCGAGGTGGACGCCGCAGGCGACACCAAGCTCTACACGCCGCAGGAGGTCTCGGCGATGGTCCTCGGCAAGCTCAAGCAGACCGCCGAGGACTACCTCGGCGAGCGCGTCACCGAGGCGGTCATCACCGTTCCGGCCTACTTCAACGATGCCCAGCGCAAGGCCACCAAGGAGGCGGGCCAGATCGCGGGCCTGGAGGTCAAGCGCATCCTGAACGAGCCCACCGCCGCCGCGCTGGCGTACGGCCTCGACAAGAAGCAGGAGGACGAGGTCATCGCGGTCTACGACCTCGGCGGCGGCACCTACGACATCTCGATCCTGGAGCTCGGCGACGGCGTCTTCGAGGTCAAGTCCACCAACGGCGACACGCACCTCGGCGGCGACGACTTCGACCAGCGCCTCATCGACTGGATCGCGGACGAGTTCAAGCGGACCGACGACGTGGACCTGCGGACCGACCCGATGGCTCTCCAGCGCCTCAAGGAGGCCGCGGAGAAGGCCAAGATCGAGCTCTCGGCCGCCTCCCAGACGACCATCAACCTGCCGTTCATCACGGCCACTCAGGAGGGTCCGAAGCACCTCACGCTGGACCTGACGCGCGCCAAGTTCGAGCAGCTCGTCGACGACCTCGTGCGCCGTACCATCCCCCCGATGGAGAAGGCCCTCGCGGATGCCGGGCTCACCAAGACCCAGGTGGACGAGATCATCCTCGTGGGCGGCTCCTCGCGCATCCCCAGGATTCAGGAGGTCGTCAAGGAGTTCTTCGGCAAGGCGCCCAACAAGTCGGTCAACCCGGACGAGGTCGTCGCCGTGGGCGCGGCCATCCAGGGCGGCGTCCTCTCGGGCGACGTGACGGACGTGCTGCTGCTCGACGTGACCCCGCTCAACCTGGGCATCGAGACCCTCGGCGGCGTCATGACGGCGCTCATCCCGGCCAACACGACCATCCCGACGCGCAAGTCGGAGACGTTCTCGACGGCCTCGGACAACCAGCCGTCGGTCGAGATCCACGTGCTCCAGGGCGACCGCGCCATGTCGGTCGACAACCGCACCATCGGCCGCTTCCACCTCGACGGCATTCCGCCCGCCCCGCGCGGCCTGCCCCAGATCGAGGTCACGTTCGACATCGACGCCGACGGCATCCTGTCGGTCTCGGCCAAGGACAAGGCGACCGGCAAGGAGCAGTCGATCCGCATCGAGGCGTCGTCGGGCCTCTCGGAGCAGGAGATCGAGGCCATGCGCCGCGCCGCCCGTGAGCACGCCTCCGAGGACGCGCAGCGCAAGGAGTCGATCGACAAGCTCAACCAGGCCGACAGCCTGATCTTCTCGACCGAGAAGAACCTCGCCGAGTACGGCGACAAGATCCCGGCGGAGAAGAAGGCGGCCATCGAGGCCGGTGTGGAGCGTCTCAAGGAGGTCCACAAGAACCAGGACCTCGATCAGCTGGACTCGGCCATCGAGCAGCTCAACACGGCGTGGAGCGCGGCCTCGGAGGACCTCTACCGGGCCCAGCAGGCGGAGGCTGAAGCGGGCGGCGCGCAGGCAGCCGCCGACGCGCAGGCCAATGGCGGCGCCACGCCGGCCGCCGAGGAGGCGGACTTCGAGGTCGTCGACGAGGGGGACACGAACTAGGCTTCGCCTCGCCTCACTGGCGGCGCGCTGCCAGCCAGGATCGCACCGCCCCGGTGGCTTCGGCTGCCGGGGCGGTCTCGTGATGGCCCGTCCGGGCCGAGGCCGTGTGGGGTTGGGTGACACTCCAATCACAGAATTCTGGTGTCAGGGCTACACCCCTTTCCCGCCCATCATGCTCTTGAGCCGATTCGTCGTCCTCCTCTCTCTCACGTGCTCCCTGACTGCCTGCTCTGTGAGCGCCCTTGGAGACATCGCAAGCATGGCTGGGGTGGGAGGCCCTTCCGGGAATGGCCCAGAGGGGCCGGTGTCGCCGCCTGCACTCACCGGCTCCGCCTCGGCCTGCCACCAGGGCACCTGGGCACTCGTCCCTGAGTCCGCGTGGAGTGCCGATAACCTCCAGCGCATGGGGCTGGGAAGCGATGAGTACGAGTACGTCGGCTCCGAGGGCGATGCGTGGCTGACGCTTCAGCCGGACGGGACGTACCAGTGGTCGCTCAACCGGTTCGCGGTGACGCTCCGGAGTTCTGCCGCGAGCCCGTCGTCGCCGACCGATGTCACAGTCCACCTTCACGGCATGCTGTACGGAACCGCTGAGCCGTCCGGTCGAACCGTGCTCGAGATGCACCATGCCGCTCCCGGCACTCCGCCCCTGGCGCTGACAGCCTACGCGCAGGTCACAGGCGGGCCAGCGCCGCTCGGCCGGATCAACCTCAACGCGGGCCGCCTCCTGGGCGCCAATCAGTGGACTGCCGACGTGTCGTGCTCGACGTCCACCCTCTCACTGTCTTCCCGAGACGACGAGACCGGAGCTCTTCAGAACGCTCGCTACACACGCGTGCGCTAGCTCCGCGAGGCCACCGATGGCGCGGCTCCCGACCGCCATGCCGCTGCGCTCTCCGACGGCCGCTGCAGCCGCGAGATCGTCGGAGCACGCGACATCCTGAGGCAGGTCTGGATCAATCGGACCAGGTGGCGTAGGTGCCTCGGATGGGGCATCGCATCAGGGGCGTCTGTACGTTCGGGCGACCCTGCCCCGAGCCTGATGTCCGACTCGACTGACGCCCCCCCGCCCCCCCCCCCTGTCCCGCGGCTGCCCACCCCGAGGTCGCTGCGCCCGCCGAGGGTGCCGTCACCGCGCCGGTCGCTGGCGCTGAAGGTGCTCGCCATCGTCGGGATCGTGCTGATCCTGATGGTGCCGCTGGCGCTGCTGAGCGGTCTCATCTCGGAGCGCGAGCAACTGCGTGAGGAGGCCCGGAGCGAAGTGTCGGCACAGTGGGGCCAGGACCAGACCCTCGGCGGCCCGGTGCTCACGATCCCGTACACGGCCACCGAGCCCGCCGAGGGCGGGGGCCAGCGGACCGTGACGCGCTACGCGCACCTCTTTCCCGACGCGCTCGACGTGGAGGGCCGCCTGGAGCCGCAGGTCCGCACGCGGGGCATCTTCCGCGTCGTGCTGTACGAGACGCAACTGACGGTGCAGGGCCGCTTCCCGTCGGTCGACTCGGCGGCGTTCGGCGTCGCGCGCGGCGCGCTCCGCCTCGACGAGGCGTTCGTCCAGATCGGCCTCTCCGACCTCGTTGGCGTGCGCGACCCGATCCGACTGGAGTGGGACGGCACCACGCGCGAGGCGGACCCGGGCATCGTCACCGGCGACGTGTTCTCGACCGGCGTCTCGATTCCCGTCACCGTCGACGCCGACGGGGCTGCCTTCTCGTTCGACCTGAGTCTCAACGGCAGCGGCAGCCTGGGCGTGCTGCCCGTCGGCCGGGAGACGACGCTGAAGCTGGCCTCGCCCTGGGACACGCCCCGTTTCGCAGGCGCGTTTCTGCCGGAGGAGCGGACGGTCGCCGCCGATGGCTTCGAGGCGCGCTGGCGCGTCCTCCACCTCAACCGGAACTACCCGCAGGCCTTCACCGGGTCCTTCGGCCGGCCGACGGCGCTCCCGAGGCGGGCCAGCTACGAGTACTACGAGCCGGGGTTCGACGGCAGCGGCCCCTCGGCCTTCGGCGTGGAGCTGCTGCTGCCCGTCGACGAGTACCAGAAGACGAACCGGGCCGCCAAGTACGGCGTGCTGTTCGTCTTCCTGACGTTCCTGACGTTCTTCTTCGTCGAGGTGCTCGGCGGGCGTCGGATCCACCCGATCCAGTACCTGCTGGTCGGCTTCGCGGTGACGCTGTTCTACCTGCTGCTGCTGGCCTTCGCCGAGTACATGCCGTTCAACGGAGCGTACGGCGTCGCGGCGGTCGCCATCCTGTCGCTCGTGACCCTCTACGCGCGGGCGGTCTTCGGGGAGTGGCGGCTGGCTGCGCTCGTCGGCGGGCTGCTGACGCTGTTCTACGGCTACTTCTTCGTGCTCCTCCAGCTCGAGGCCTACGCCCTGCTGGCCGGGAGCCTCGGGCTGCTCGTGACGCTCGCCGTCGTGATGTACCTCTCGCGCAAGGTCGACTGGTACGGCGACCCCTTCGGGGGCATCGGCGACCCGGCGGACGCGCCGCCTTCTTCTGACCCCTCCTGACCCATGCCGACGGACGCCGTCCCCCTCGCTCGCCTCCTCGTCACGTGCCCGGACCAGCCGGGCATCGTGGCTGCGGTGAGCGGCTTCCTCCGCAACCACGGCGCCAACATCACGGCGCTCGACCAGCACTCGACCGACCCCGTCGGCGGGACGTTCTTCCTGCGGGCCGAGTTCACCACCCCCGACCTCGACCTCGCGGCGGAGGCGCTGGAGGCCGCCTTTGCGCGGGTCGTCGCCACGCCGTTCGCGATGGACTGGCGGATCGACTACCAGGCACGGCGCAAGCGGATGGCGCTCATGGTGTCGAAGTTCGACCACGCGCTCTTAGAGCTCCTCTGGCTCTGGCGCCGCGGCGAGCTCGACGCCGACATCCCGCTCGTGGTCAGCAACCACGACACGCTGCGCGACGAGGTCGAGCGGTTCGGCGTCGCGTACCACCACGTCCCGGTGACGAGGGAGACCAAGGCGGAGGCCGAGGCGGAGACGGTCCGGCTGTTCACCGAGGCAGGCGTGGACGTGGTCGTGCTGGCGCGCTACATGCAGATCCTCTCCCCCGCGCTCGTCTCGCGCTACGCGGGCCGCATCATCAACATCCACCACTCGTTCCTGCCTGCCTTCATCGGGGCCGACCCATACCGCCAGGCGTTCGAGCGGGGCGTCAAGGTGATCGGCGCGACGGCGCACTACGTGACCGAGGACCTGGACGAAGGCCCGATCATCGAGCAAGGCGTCGCCCGTGCCTCGCACCGGGATAGCATCTCGGACCTCAAGCGGACTGGCCAGTCCCTGGAGCGCGATGTGCTGGCCCGCGCGGTCCGCTGGCACCTCGAAGCGCGGGTGCTGGTCCACGAGAACAAGACCGTCGTGTTCGCCTGAGCCCCCCCGCCTCGGTCGCGCGACGGACCGTGCGGACGGGCTGCCAACGAGGCCTCTCGGCGGCGCGCTACGCGGCCTCCGCGCCCGACGGCGGTGCGTCGTCTACTTGCACCTCGGTCGCCGGGCCGGGGGGCACCCCCGGCGCCGTGGGGTGGTCATCGGCCGGGCCGAACTCCTCGGTGAAGATCTCCCAGACGGTCAGGAACAGACCCGCCACGACGGGCCCGACCACGAGGCCGGAGAACCCGAACGTCGCCAGCCCGCCGAGCGTCGAGAGCAGGATCATGTAGTCCGGCATTCCGGCGTCTCGCCCGACGAGGACCGGCCGGAGGGCGTTGTCGACGGTGCCCATGATCCCCGCGCCGATGCCCGCCAGAATGAGAGCCTTCCCCCAGGAGCCGATGGCCAGCAGGTAGATCGCGGCCGGGATCCACACGATCGCGCCGCCGACGGCCGGGATTAGGGAAAAGACGCCCATGATGACGCCCCACAGGATGGGCGACCCGATGCCGAGAAGTGCGAACGCGACCCCACCGATGGCCCCCTGGACGGCCGAGATCACGAACGTGCCCTTGACCGTCGCCCGCGTGACGGCTGCGAACTTGGTGAACAACCGCCGCTCCCGCGGGTCCCCCAGCGGCAGCGCCCGGATGAGCACCTCCCGCAACGCCTCGCCGTCGCGGACGAAGAAGAACATGACGTACAGCGACACCGCGAGCAGCAGCGTGAACGTCACCGCCTGCTGCCCGAACCCCAGCAGCCGGGAGGCCACCTCCTGGCTGACCGCCAGCGCGGACGTCGCCACGTTCTCCCGGATCTGGTCGAAGTCGACGCCCAGTTCCTGCGCGCGTTCGGACAGCTGAGGCACGAGCCGCTCGACCGCCGCCACCGGCTCCGTCAGGTCGATCTCGCCACTTGCGACCCGTTGGTACACGCCGACGGCCTCCTGAGTGACCAGCATGCCGAGCACGACGAGCGGCACCACGACGGCCACCAGCACCGTCCCCAGCGTCAGCAGAGCTGCCGGGGTCGCGCGACCGCCGAGGCGGCGCTCGAACCAGCGGAACAGCGGCGAGAACAGCACCGCCAGCACAACCGCCCAGAACACCGGCAGCAAAAAGCCGCCCAGCGTCCACGCGAAGGCGACCGTCACCAGGACGATGAGGGCGAGGAACGCGCGATTCTCGAGAGGCTGGATGGGAGTCGAGGAGAGTGGGCGGGCGGAATATCGCAGTGCACGGTGTCGGGTTTCACCTCCCGATGGAAGCAAAAATGCCCCAGGCCTTGACGGAGAAGATTCTGTTCCCTATCGTTCGAGCACCGAGTGAGGTCGAGCCTGGCGATCTGTCCGGGGGGACGACAACCGGCACGGCCCACTTGCTCCACCCCGACCGGCCTTGGGCCGGTCGGGGTATTTGTTGGTGCCTCCTCGGCACGACATCGGACGTGCCCACTGTCGCACAAGGGCTTCTGCGTATCGTCTGACCTGCTACGCGGGCTGCGGGCTCGATCCGCCGCTCAGCGCTCCCCCTCCGGCGAGGCCCGCGCGCCGTCCCGGCGTCCCTATATTCGTGGGTCCCCCCGGCCGCCTTCTGCGGTCGGCGTTGTCTCCTCCCCTCAGCGCCCCCCGTCATGGGCAAGGTCATCGCGGTCGCGAATCAGAAGGGCGGCGTCGGGAAGACCACGACGGCCGTCAACCTGGCTGCGTCGCTGGCCGCCTCCGAGCACCCGACGCTGCTCATCGACACGGACCCGCAAGCGAACGGCACGTCCTCCCTCGGCATCGAGCCGCGGACGGTCGCCTCGTCGGTCTACGACGTGCTCATGGGCGGCTCCTCGGTCGAGGACGTGTCGCTGCACACGGAGATGCCATTCCTGGATCTCATCCCGAGCCACATCAACCTGGTGGGGGCCGAGATCGAGATGATCGACCTGTTCGAGCGCGAGCGCGTGCTCAAGAAGGCGCTTCAGAAGATCCGGCGGCGCTACCAGTTCATCGTCATCGACTGCCCGCCGAGCCTCGGCCTGCTGACGCTCAACGCGCTCACCGCGGCCGACTCGGTGCTGATCCCGGTCCAGACGGAGTACTTCGCGCTGGAGGGCCTGGGGCAGTTGCTGAACACGATCAAGATCGTCCGCCAGCACCTCAACCCAGACCTGGAGATCGAGGGCGTTCTGCTGACGATGTTCGACGGGCGGCTCCGACTGTCCAACCAAGTCGCGGCTGAGGTGCGGCGCTACTTCGGCGACCGCGTCTTCGAGGCCGTCGTCCAGCGCAACGTCCGCATCTCGGAGGCGCCGAGCTTCGGCAAGCCGGTGCTCCTGTACGACGCCATCTCGTCGGGCTCGCGCAACTACATGGCCGTCGCGGCCGAGGTGGTGCGCAACAACCAGCGCTACCTCCAGCAGGCGCCCGAGGCGGCCGACGGCACGCCTCTCGACGACGCACCCGCTCTCCGCGTCCCGACGCCCGCGCCGCGCGTGACCGCCCCCGCGCCCCCTCCGCCTCCTGCCGAGCCGGCGCCCGCGGAGCCGATGCCCGCCCGGACCCGCCCGGCTTCCCCCCGTCTCCCCGCCGGCGACGGCGACGCCTCGGCCCCGCCCGACCGCGTCGTCCTCGCCTCGCGTGCCACCCCTCCCTCGGCCACCGACAGCCTGCCCCGCCCGAGCGGGGACGCTCCCGACGCCTGACCCCCACCATGGCCTCCCCCAAGAAAGCCGCCCTCGGAAAGGGTCTCAGCGCCCTCCTCCCCTCTCAGCCCGACGACGCGGGTGACGAGACGGGCTCGCGCACGCGCCTCTACAACTTCGAGGAGCGCCGCCGCCTCGCGGGCCGCGTCGCCGAACTCGATCTCGACGCGATCCGGCCCAACCCCTACCAGCCCCGGACCGACTTCGACGAGACGGCCCTCGACGAGCTGGCCTCCTCGATCTCGCAGCTCGGCATCATCCAGCCCCTGACCGTCCGCGCGCTGGGCGAGGGGCGGTACGAGTTGATCTCCGGCGAGCGGCGTCTCCGCGCCAGCCGCCGGGCGGGCCTCAAGCGGGTCCCCGCCTACGTCCGCGAGGCGGACACGGAGGCGATGCTGGAGATGGCCATCGTCGAGAACGTCCAGCGCGAGGACCTCAACCCGGTCGAGGTGGCGCTCGGCTACCAGCGACTGATGGAGGAGGTGGGCCTGACCCAGGAGCAGGTGGCCGAGAAGGTCGGCAAGAGCCGCCCGACGGTGGCCAACGCGCTCCGCCTGCTGAAGCTGCCGCCGCGCGTCCAGGCATCGCTGCGGGAGGGCGCGCTCTCGTCCGGTCACGCCCGCGCCCTCGTGGGCGTAGAGAACGACCAGGACCTGCTGGATCTCCACCGGTCGATCCTGGACGACGGCCTCTCGGTCCGCGACGTCGAGCAGCGCACGAAGCAGCTCCGGGAGGGGCCGCCTGCCAAGACGACCTCTGAGTCCAAGGCGACGGCCGACGGCCCCAGCCTGTCGGAGCGCGACCGCCTTCAGGTCGAAGCCATGGAAGCCCGGCTCCGCGAGCACGTGTCGAGCCGCGTCCAGATCAAGCACCGCGCCAGCGACGGAAGCGGCACCGTCGAGATCGCGTACTACTCAATCGACGATCTGGAGCGCGTCGTGGGCCGGCTCTCCGGCGCGTAGGGACGATGCGCTGGCTCTGCGCCGCCTTGCTCCTCGGCGCCCTCGCTGGAGCCCCGGCCGCCCAGGTGGCCGACTCGCTCGCCCGTCCGGCCGCGCCGCCGGTTTCCCTGGACACCCTCACGCGGACGCCCCGGGGAGCTGTCACGCGGGCGCTCCTCCTTCCCGGCCTCGGGCAGGTCTACAACCGGCAGTCGGTCAAGGCGCCCGTGGCCGCAGCGCTGGTCGCCGGGGCCGTGGTCTACTTCGTAGATCGGCAGCGACAGTACATCCTCTACCGCAGGGCAGCGGCGTATGCCGGGTGCGTGGAGTCGCCGGGCGACCCGGAATCCTCCCCGGACCGTGTCACACTCTGTGCCGACGTGCTGGTGGCGGACATGGATGAGTACAACCGTCTCAACGCGCAGACCTCGACGACGCTGACCTCCTCGACGCTGCGGTCGATCCGTGCGACGGCGCGCAGCCAGCGCGACATCGGGGGCGTGGTGGTGCTCGCGGCCTATGCGCTCCAGGCCCTCGACGCCTACGTCTCGGCCGAACTGGCCGACTTCGATGTGAGCGAGGACCTCAGCATTCGCCTTCTCCCCCGGCCGTCAGGTCCTGCCATGGGACTGCGCGTCCGGCTCTGACGAGGAGTTAACCGACAGCGGCGGAGGCCGATACCGTGGAGACGATCCATTCGTCCCATGCGTCTCCTCGTCCTGCTCGCCTCGCTCGCACCCGCCGTGGCTCTCGCCCAGTCCCCGGCGCCCCCCGACTCGACCGAGGCGGCCTCGACCGATACCACGGCGACGGCGTCCGCGCGGCCCCTGTTCTCGTTCGCGGCCCTGTCCGACTCCGTGCGCGCGAGGCAGCCGGCCGAGCCAGAGCCGGAGCCGAAGCCGGAGCCCACGGCGGCACCACTCACCCCCACCCTGCACGTCGTCGGGACGGCCGGTGTCACGATGCTCCTCCCCGCCGGATGGGACGGGCCCGTGTCGGCCGTCGAAACGGAGAACCCCGGGTACGCACTGTACTCCGCACGGAACGACGCACCAGACCACCTGCTGGCGGGAGCCGTGCTGCGCGTCGAGCGGATCACAGGCCTCAACCCGCTCCTGCGGGAGCGCTTCACGCGCGGCCAGACCGGCTACGGCTACCACGGCACCACACCCGTCGGCCCGGCCGCTGTCCCCGACGGCCTCGGCATCGAGGTGGCGGGACCCGGGACCGGTGGCGCGGTCGCGTTCATCACGCGAGGCCCCATCCTGTGGGCCGTGTCCGTCCAGGCGCCCGCCACGACCTGGACCGCGCACCGGGCCGAAGTGATGGGCCTGCTTCTGAGCCCACGCCTGCCGTAAACGCAAGGCGGGGCGCACCGGTGTCGGCACGCCCCGCTGGACCGGACGATGACGCCCGACTAGTTGGTGCAGATCGAGCGGAGCACGCGGCGGCGCTCGTCGAGCGTGTCGCGCCAGCGCCCCTCGCCCACCTCCGAGTCGCCGAGGAAGTAGTCCCAGCGGTCGACGGTGTCCTCGTTGAGGACGACCGAGGTGGTCATCGTGGCCGTCCGCTTGAGGAGGGGCTGGAGGCCCATCTGGTGGACGAACGTGATGCGGCAGTCCCCGCCCTCGACGCGGCGAACGGAGAGCCAGTTGTCGCCGCAGACGTGGCAGGTGAAGAAGCGAGCCTCGTGCTCGTCGGTCATGAAGTCGAGCTCGTCGGTCTCGTCCGCCTCGAGGTCCATCGGGAGCATCGAGAACGAGCCGCAGGCCTTGCACTGTAGGCGATCCATAGGGCGCGGGAGAGTCAGAGTTGGAAATGATTGTCAGGCCGAGGATAACGGGTCGCACGGGATCGTCGCACCCCTGCTGATCGTCTTCACCCCGCCTTGTCTCCCTACCTGTGGCCCGTCCGACCCGCGTTTCTCCCTACCTCGCCGAGCTGATCGCTCGTCCCCACGTCTCCCCGGCGCCCCCAATCGGGAAGACCTTCCGGATGGCGTCCTACAACATTCACCGCTGGGCGGGCGTGCGCGGGGGGAAGCAGTACGAGCCCGAGCGTGCCGTGGCCGTGATCGACGAGATCGGGGCAGACGTGCTCGCGCTCCAGGAAGTCCTCCGGCCGTCCGTCGGCGACGACCCGTTGCGGGCCCTGGCCGAGCACCTCGGCTTTCACCTCGCGTTCGTCGTGACGCGGCTGCACAAGCGGGGTGAACTGGGCAACGCCGTCCTGTCGCGATGGCCGCTGGCGGGCGCTCTCGCCATTGACCTCTCGTTCGGGAGGCTGGAGCGCCGCGCCGCGCTGGCGGTCCGCGTGAGCGACGGCGAGCGTCACCTGCAGGTCGCCGCGACGCACCTCGCGCTGGTCGACCGGACGCGCGCCCGGCAGGTCGAAACCCTCCTCGGGCACCCGCAGCTGGCCGACGGACCGACGGTGCTCGTGGGCGACATGAACGCGTGGCGCCCTACCAAGGCGTCGCGCGCCCTCGACGACCACTTCACAGCGCGCCACCACAACGCCAACTGGCCGGCCTCCTTCCCGGTCGTCCGCCCCGTGCTGGCGCTCGACCGGCTCTACGCGCGTGGCGTCACGGTCGTGGAGATGGGGGCGCACATCAGCGAGGCGGCGCGGCGTGGCTCGGATCATCTGCCGATCGTCGCGACGATCCAATTGGAGAGCCAGACCTCGTAACGCGTCCTCGCCTCGGCGCCGAGGCGGGATCGCTGGCGCGGAGACCCAAAAGCGAGCGGGGTGGGCGCGGCAAACGGCGCAGACCGCACAAGACTTGGTCACATGCACCGACGCATCAGGCAGTCGACACGCTGACAAAATAACGGCATTCCACCAAGCCATAAGTGAGCCAACTGAACAGACGGGTCATATACTTCTACGTATGCCGCACCTTCCTACCTATCCCTAGGCGACCTCAAAACAGTCTACGGTCCCCCTGGCGTATTTCTGTGTCGCTTGCATACCTACCCCGTCGGTTCCGCATCCTCGAAGGGATGCAAACAATGAAGGCTAGTACCATGCCGACTGGACACTGACTACCCTCTACACCTCGAGACCCATGTACAAAGCGTTCGTCGCTGGCCTTCTCATCCTCACAGGCTGCTCCGAGAACATGGACATGTCCGACACGCCCATTCCGGCTGCTGCGCGAGCCGACGTGTTCGGCTTGGCTCCCGAAGGCGAGTCCCCTCCCGACATCGGCGCGATGACAGACGAGCAACGCGACGCGTTCGGGGATGCGATGGTGCAGATGCGCATCGACATCGGGCGTGCGATGGCGACGCCGGGAGGCTGGACAGAAGCGGACGCCCAGCTCCGTCCTCTCCTTGACGACTACCCCGTGCTTCCTGCCTATCAGGTTCGCCAGACAGCGGGCTCGATCATGCTCAACACCTACCTGCTGGGGGACGAGGTGGACGACGCCAAGGCGGACGCCCTCGGCTTCTACACCACCCTGCTCGTCGAGAGCGGCAGCCCAAACGCCCCGCTCATCGAACGGGCGCTGGCCGGACTCCGCGGCCACTGGTCCGACGGGGAGATCGCCGAGGCGGCCACGGCGACCATCGCCGCGGGCGAGCGGTACGTGGCCACCACGGCAGACTGCGCCGACTGCTCCGCGACAGAGGCCCTTCGACGGGTCCAGTCGACGGCGACCGCAGACACCCGCGCTGTTCAGGTCTCGGCCTCCATCGCGAGACTGCAGGAGATGCTGTAGAGTCGCGCCGGTGATCCGTCAACGAGGCGGAGCGGCGAGAACGGGCCTCTCCTCGGGTGGAATCGCGGCTCCCGCCGAAGGGCGGCACGAGCGCCGAAGGCCCCAGCCGCCGACCACGATCAGCAGCACGCACACGGTGCCCCAGCGCCCTCGCCAGGGATGCGGACCCGCGTCCGCCTCGGCGAGCGGCAGCGACGACGCCCACGCGAGGAACGCGTCGCCGACGGGGAGACGGCCCAGGGCGTAGGAGCGCTCCCCCCGCCACTGCAGCGGCAGCCCTGCCGCCTCGACGGTCGCGCGGAGCGCCTCCGCCGTCTCAGCGTCCCCCACGGCCCGCGCCGCCGCCACCCCGACCACGGAGGCCGGCGCGCTCACGCCCAGCACCACCGGCCCCGAGTCGATGTCGCCCTGACCGCGTCGCCCGTGCGGATACTCGCGGACCGTCGGCGCGACGCCGAGCAGGCGCGTGCCGAAGGTCGCCTCGAAGCGCGCGTACTGGTCGCGGGCGAACGCCGGGTCGATGTCGGCGAGGAACGGGATCATCAGCGCCGTCGACGAGCCGCGAGCGTCGGGGCGGACGGCGTCGTGGGGGATCAGCCCGGTCTCCGGGTCGAGCTGCTGACGGACGCGGGCGAGCCATCGTCGCGCCCCCCGTGTGTATGTCGAATCCAGCTCGCCACACTGCGCGAGGGCAGAGGCCCCGACCACGGCGTCGGCGGGCCAGGCCAGCCCCGGGTACGAGTCGGGGAAGAGGGTCGCTCCGTCCAGCGCGGCGCCGAGGCGGCGGCAACTGGCGACGAGGGCGAGGTCGGGCTCCTCCCCCTCGCGCCGAGCGGCCAGCCGAAGCTGGGCCGTCCACGCCTCGTAGAACATCCCGTGCGGCAGCCCGCCCGCCGGGCCGAAGGGCGCGCGCGTCGGGCCGTTCGTCGCCAGGGCAAGGATGGACCGCACCTCGTCGCGCGCGTCAGGTGCGGTCACCGCAGCGCGCTCCACTAGGTGGTGCCACGCCAGCCCGGTGAGCGCGAGCGTGAACAGGCGCCCCTCTGGAAAGAGGCGTTGCATCGCATCCGCCCGGTCGGCTAGAGGATCTCCGTCGCTCGCACCGCCGAAGGCCAGGAAGTCGAGTTGAGCGGCAGTGCGGTCGTCCCAGGCCCGCTCTCCCGGGTCCGGCCCGGCCGTCGCGATCCACAGGCCCCGGACGCCCGCCACCAGCACGACGCTCCAGAGCATCAGCACGGCGACCCGGCGCAGCGAGCGCGTCACGTCCAGTCGAAGAACCACTCCGCGTGCTCGCACACGTCGGACTGGCGGTCCTCGTGGAGCACGAGCGTCTCCTCGCGGAAGGTGACCTCGAACGCGCCCGTGACCGGCACGGCGCGGTAGCGCTCGAACGTCATCCGATCGCCCGGCAGCACGAGCGTGCCTGCGTCGTCGCGGAACGACTGGCGGACGACGTAGGCGACGCCGGCTTCAAGATCGGTGATGCGCATGGGTCGCTCCGCCTCGGGGCCGAGGCGGGGTGGGTCAGGGATCGAGCGGGAGACGGCCGGAGCCGATCTCCGAGCCCAGAAGTTCGTCCGGGATGCCGAACGCGTCGACCAGCTCGACGGCCACCGGCCGGAGGCGGTGCAGCAGCGCGTTGACCTGGGTCCGGACCGCCTTCGCGACCGGCGCGTCGATCAGGTTCTGCTCCAGGAACCAGCCACGGTCGTCCTCGATCCGTTCGAGCGCGTAGAGGGCACACAGGAGGCCGAGGAGGGTCTTGCGCTGGTCGTCCGCGCCCGCCTCGGCCGCAGCCTGGAAGTCTTCGAGCACCAAGCGCTCGGCGTGCGCGCGGGCCAGGGTCAGCAGATGGTCCTGGACTTCGACAAACGCATCGAACGAGTCGCAGCCCTTGTCGATGCGGCGCTTGAGCCGCGCGGCGACCTGCACGAGCAGCGTCCGCTCGCGGCGTTCGAGGAGTTCGCGGTGCCACGCCGGGTCCATGAGGTGCGCCTCGGTCGTGTTGCGGCGGGCCAGCGGGTTGATCTCGCCGAGACGCACGTCCGCCTTGTCGCGCAGGTAGCGGACCAGGCCCCACGCATTCATGTCGGAGAACTCCTGGCGGTAGCCCGCCAACAGGCCCTTTGCGACCTGAAGCTGGAGGACCGTGTTGTCGCCCTCGAACGTCGTGAAGATGTCGGAGTCGGCCTTGCGGTGGGCGATCCGGGCGGACCAGCGGAAGCCCTCGCCGCCACACGCCTCGCGGGCCTCCTGGAGCGTCGAGGTCGCGTGCCACGACGCCATCGTCTTGAGCGCCGACGCCCGGGCCTCGATCTCGCGCGTGTCGCCGCCGGGCTCGAGCGCCGAGAAGTCCTCCGCGACGCGGTTGAGCGCGAACGTCAGTCCGTAGCTGGTCGCGATGCGCGGGATGAGCCGCCGCTGGTGGCTGAGGTAGTCCAGGATGACGACCTCCTGCCCTCCCGCCGGGCCGAACTGCCGACGCCGCGCGCCGTAGCGCACCGCCACCGTCAGCCCCGCCTTGGCCGCGCTGTTGGACGCCGTACCGACCGCGATGCGCCCGCCGACGAGCGTGCCCAGCATCACGAAGAAGCGCTTGCCCGCGCTCGGGATGGGGCTCGTGTAGGTGCCGTCCTCCGAAACCTGCGCGTAGCGGCTGAGCAGGTTCGTGCGTGGGATGCGGACCGCGTCGAACCAGAGGCGGCCGTTGTCGACGCCGTTGAGGCCCATCTTGTGGCCGCTGTCGCCGATGCGGACGCCCGGCGCAGGGTCGCCGTCGGGGGTGCGGATGGGGACGACGAACGCGTGGACGCCGTAGCCCTGCCCGTCGACTTCCAGCTGGGCAAAGACCGTCGCCATCTGCCCGTGGGCGGCGGCGTTGCCGATCCACTCCTTGTGGTCGTGCTCGGTGGGGGTCTGGATCACCCACTCGTCGGTGTCCCGGTCAAAGGTGGCCGTCGTCTCCAACTCGCGGACGTTGGAGCCGTGACCGCGCTCGGTCATGGCGAAGGCGCCCGGCAGCGCCAGCGTCCCGATCTGCGGCAGCAGCTCCCGCCGCTGAGCGTCGCTCCCGAGCGCGTTGATGCTCCCGCCCCACAGCCCGAACTGGACGCCGTACTTGACAACGAGGCTCAGGTCGTGCGTCGCGATGGTCTCGAAGGCCGCCACGAACTTGGCGATGTCCCCTTCGCCACCGGCCCACTCCGGGTAGGCCAGTGCGCCCAACCCCTGGTCGGCCAGCAACTGGGTCCAGCGGAGGACGGTGTCGCGGTAGTCCGCATTCGACACCGACGGATCGGGGTAGGCGAACGCCGGGTCGCTGAGCAGACGCCGAACGCGGTTCTTGATCTCTGCGTGGCGCCCGTCGAGCAGCGCCTGCATGGCGTCCACGTCGAACGCCCGCCGGGGGAGCGCATCGTCCGCCTCGGGCCGGGCTGCGATCAGGTCGCGCACCGCCTCCTCGCCGACGACGCCCAGCAGCGCCTCGACTTCGCTGAGCGCGAGCCGGGCCTCCTCGGGGAGCCCGGCGCCGTCCCCACGTCCGGTGAGGGTGGCGAGGTCGGCGCCGAGGTCGGCGAGCGACTTCTGGGAGACGTCCGGAATGTGATGCGCCGCGCGCCGAATGGCGCGGATCCACCCGAAGTAGGTCGTCGCGGACGGCGGGGCGGCGGGGTCCATCCAAGCAGAGACCTGGGCGAGGTCGGCCTCCGTCATCCAGTCGAGCCCGGCGAGGCGGTCGCGGGTGGCCGCGATCTCAGAGGGCGTCAGCAGGCCATCGGCCCAGGCGACGTAGAGGAGCGGAAGCACAGAGGCCACACCCCGAGACAGATCGGCGAGGGGGTCCTCGGCGGCGTCGAGGCGGGCGGTGTCGGTGGGCGCGTCGGGCATCGGGCTCGGGGCGGTGTGGGGTGACAACGAGCCGGACGCGGCGAGGATGCCATCGATCAAACTTTCACTCATAACTGAAACCTCCTTCTGCCGCTACCACCGCGGCGCCTGGTCGGCCGTGGTGCTGTAGAGCGCGAAGGTCTGGTAGCCCCGGCGCGTCGGCTCGAAGGAGATCCCCCGGCGCTGCAGCACCCGGTTCGTGCTCGCGCTCGTCAGCCAGATCCGCAGGCTCACGCCGTCGACCGTCGCCCGCTCGACGGGGGTGCGGGCCACCTCGACGCGCATCGGCGCCCCTTCCTGCGTGAACTCGATGCGCCACGCAGGCACCGAGGCCGGGTCGGCCGCGGCGGCCTCGGGGCCGAGCCAGGGGTAGCGCTCGATCAGGTCGAGCGGCTGGCCGCCGGGCAGGTCGATCACGTAGCTCTCGGCGAGGGACGCCACGTACTCCGGGAACGTCAGGTCGGGGTTCTCGCGGAGGGCGAGGAACAGCCCGGCTGGCGGCACTCCTGCCAGGTTCGACCCGAAGAACAGACCGTGGGCATCCTCGCTGCCGATGTACTCCTCGAACCAGACGCCTTCGTGCCGATTGATGAGGAAGGCGATCTCCAGGTGGACGTGCGCGCGGTCCCGGCTGATGCCGCGGCCGGTGTAGCCGAGCGTTCCGAGCCGGGCGCCCTGCGCGACCGTGTCGCCCTCGACGACCGCCGTGTCGGCCAGGTGGGCGTAGAGGCTGTACACCGGGCTGTCGCTCCAGTCATGCTCCACGACCACGTAGTTGCCGTACGCCGACGCGCCGGTGTTCACGTACGCCACGACGCCCCGGTCGATGGCCATCACGGAGTCGACGGGTTCGCCGAGCGAGTCCCGCTCGGCGGGCGCGATGTCGATGCCCTCGTGGACGCGCCGGAACGTGCGCCGACCGAAAGCCGCGGGCACGGGGTCGCGGACGAACCCGTACTGTCCCCCCTCCCACTTCTCCTCACGCATGCTGTCGATGGTCACGTTCAGCCCCTGATAGAACCGCTCCGGCGCGTCCTCGAAGAGCGCACGGTTGGCCGTCGGAAGGATCAGCGAGAGGCGGTCGGGGTCGGCGGGCTCGGCGCCCGGAGAGCGAACGGCGGTCGTCGTGGCAGGGGGCGGCGTGTCGGGAGCGGCCTCACAGGCCGCGAGGACGAGGAGGGCAACGACGAGGAGACGGGAGGACATGCGGTCGGACAGAGAAGGCCTCTCGAACCCTGTCGCACGCAGTCTCCGTTCCGCCTGAGCGTGCGGACCCGGCGAATCCCCACCGCCCGCCGGGCGTCCTCCCCCTCCCCATCGCTCTCCGTCTGTGACCCGCGCCCTCGCCGTCTCCCTCGTCTCGCTGCTCGTCGCGCTCCTGTCGCTGGTGACGGCGCTGTTCGCCGTGTTCATCCCCCCCTTCCCGACCGTCGAGGGCCGCCAGGCCGAGCGGTTCGAGTCGTCCAAGGAGGAGGAGGCCTCGCTGCTGGACCACATGGTGCTCATGCAGCGCTACGTCGAAAAGGCCGCGCTGGCATCCGACGCCGGCAACACCGAGCTGACCTCGTTCTACGCCGACAAGATCTCAGAGCGCGCCACGCGCGTCATCGACGGCGGCTACGTGGTGGACGGCATCGACGTGTCCGCCATTGCGGCTGAGGTGGCCGACCCGCGCGCCTCGGCCCTCGTCGAGGCCGCCGCCAGCGGCGACCGCGCCGAGTTCGACGCGGCCTACGAGGTCATGGTGGATGGCTGCAACGCGTGCCACGCCCGCGCCGGGTACGGCCTCATCCGCATCCAGCGGCCCGACGGGGCCGCGTACCCGTCGCAGGTGTTCGGGGAATAGGGAGCCGATGAGGAGCGTGGGCGGACTCCCCGCCACGCTCCTCGACCTCCGCCCTACGGACGAAGCGTCCCGTCGCGGATCTCGGTAACCAGCCCATTGAGGCCGTAGACGTTGGTGAGCGCCTCGACCACGAGCCGGGTGTCCACCATCACGTTGCGTCCGCGCTCGGGGGCGTAGATGTAGTCGCGGACGAGCCCCTCGATGGTGCGGTCGAAGTTGAGCCCGACCAACTCCCCATCGCGGTTGACGACGCCCGAGCCCGAGTTGCCACCGATGGTGTCCGAGGTGGACGTGAAGTTGACCGGCGTCGAGAGGTCCATGCGCTCCTGAGCCTCCAGCCAGCGCGCGGGAAGATCCCACTCGCAGGGATCGGAGGCGCCCGACGAGCAGAAGCTGTGGTAGCGGTCGAAGAGGCCGTAGAGGGTGGTCATGGGCGGCGCGAGGGTGCCGTTGTATGGGTAGCCCATCACAACGCCGTCGGTGAAGCGGAGCGAGAACGTGGCGTCCGGCGGGACCGAGTTGCCGAAGGTCGCGAAGCGGACGCGGCCGAGTTGGCGAGCCACGTCGGCCTCGCGGGCGCGGAGCCCGGCGCTGGCCGAGGAGAACGCCTGGATCTCAGGGAGCAGCCCGCGGACGAGCGCGACGGCGGGGTCGTACTCGGCCTCCTGCGGGTCGGCGGACGGCATCGCCGCCATCGAGGTCTCCAGCAACCGGTCCGCCGCGACCTCGGCGGACGGTCCGTCGATGGCTTCGGGGAGGGCGAGGTCCTGCTCCTGGTAGTAGCGGCGGAGGGCGTCCACCTCGGCGATGAGGTAGGCCCGCTCCAGAAGGTCCGCCGAGGCCTCGACGGCGGCGGCGGCCTCGGCGTCGCCCATGGCGAGCGCGCGGGCGCGCTTCATGAGCGCCGAGCCGTAGTTGCGGTTGAAGAGGGTCGGGAAGGCGCGGTAGGCCGCGGCCATCTCCATCTTCTCGGCCTGGATGGCCGCCTGCTGGTCGATCAGCGCGGCGGCCTCGGGGCTGGCGGCGCGGAAGGCGCGCTCGGCGTCGGCCCGGCGGGCGATGATGATCGGGTCCGAGAGCCCGTCGAGCCGGCCGCCGTAGGCCTTGCGCGAGTTGCTCAGGCCGAAGATGCGGCTCCGGAGCACGTCTGGGTCGGAGTCCATGCCGGTGGCGAGGTAGGCGCGGAGGGCCGCCTCGCGCGTTTGGATGAAGCGGTACGTGCCCGCGAGCCCGGCGTCGCGCAGGAACTCCAGCTCCGCGACCGTCAGCCCGCGCGAGGTGCTGCCGGGATTGCCGATAACGAACACGAGGCTGCCCGCCTCGACGCCTTCGGCCGAAAGCGGGAAGTACTCCGGCGAGTCCAGCGGCTGCCCGTCGTCGCCGTAGATGCGGAAGAGCGCGAAGTCGGCAGCGTAGCGTGGGTAGGTGAAGTTGTCCGGGTCGCCGCCGAAGAAGCCGAGCGCCTGCTCGGGCGCCATCGCCAGCCGCACGTCGCGGTAGCGGCGGAAGGTGTAGGCGGAGTACTTGCCCCCGTCATAGAGCGCGACGACCTGCACGACGAAGTCGTCGGTGTCGGGGTTCGGCGAGGTGATGCCGTACTCTGCGAGCAGGCGCGCAGTGACAGCGGCCTCGGCAGCCTCGAAGGCGGCCTCGCGCTCGGCGTCGGTCTCGGCTGCGTCGACGGCCGCGCTCATGGCGTCGGTCACGTCGTCGATGGCGACGGCCTGGTCCATGAACAGGCCGGGCACGCGGCGCTCCTCGGCGCTCGTTTCGGGCTGGAAGCCGTCGTCGAGCAAGCCCTCCCCGCCGCGGTCCACCGCGACGATGTGGCGCTGCGCGCAGTGGTGGTTGGTCAAGACCAGCCCGTTCGGCGACACGAACGAGGCGGAGCAGCCCGGCATGCGGAGCGACGCCAGCCGGGCGCGGCGGTACCACGCCTCGTCGGGCGCGAAGCCGTAGGTCTCCTGGAGGTACTCGGTCGGCGGGTCCTCGAAGAGCCACATCTTGCCGCCATCGAGCGGCTGGGCGCGGGCGGCCTCGGCGTCCAGCGCGGGCTGGGCGACCGCAGGGACGGCGAGGGCGAGGACGGCGAGGAGCGAGAGCAGGCGCATGAACAGACGGGAGTGGGACGACAGGTCGAAGGTAGCGCGCCGTCTCCGGGTTCCTGAACGCCGGGGCATCTGGCGGTGCGCCTCGTCGGAGGACCACGCGGGCGTGCCGGGCGACTCCCTCCGCCCGCTCCGGAGGCCTCGCCCTGGAAGACGGACGCGACTATGCCCACGAGGAGCGCTCAGGACGCTGTTCTCGGACGGGGAGCGCCGAAGGCATCCACACGCTGCACGCTCGCCCGGAGCACGTCCGCCGCTGCCGGACCGTGGGTCATCAGCAGGTCCAGCACGCCGAGGCCCGGTACGAAGCCCTCCCCCACCTGCCGCCGCTCGGCCTCCTCGAACCGCAGCACGCGGACCGGCACGCCGACCGCCTCGGCGTCCCGCCGGGCCGACTCGGGCAGCGTGAGCACCGTCGTGGCCCCGGCGACATCGGCCACTTCGGCGAGCGCAGACGGCCTCCCCGGCAGGTCGGAGGCGCGGACGATCTCGGCCTCCGACTTCAACCACCGCGCGGTGAAGCGGACCGAGGCGACCGTGAGGTCCGCCAGCGAGCCGGGCGTGGCGAGCACGGCCGCCCACTCCGGCATCACGTGCTCGAAGAACGACGCGGACCCGTAGGCGGCGGTCAGAGCCGCGGCGTGGCGGCGGCGCCAGCCATCGTCGACCACCTCGACCTCGGTGAGCGGCTGGCCGAGGCCGGCGTGGCGGCGGGGGACGGAGAGCCAGAGCGGCCCCTGGCCGGTGCGGATGCGGGTCCGGTTGTGGCCTCCCTGGCGGCTGAAGGCGAACGTGTCGGCCAGGACGAGGCGGTCGGCGGTGAGCAGGAGCGCGGCGTACGGAAGGCGCGGGGCGAACTCGGGCGGACGGATGGCGGTCAAGAGAACCCGGAGGCGGCGGAGCGGATGGAACGCGGACGATGACAACGCCGTCCGCGCCGCATCCTTCCCGCTTCCCTCTCCCGCGCTCACATCGTGCCCTCGCATCGCGTCTTCCGCGTCTCTCTCGGCGTCTTCGCCGCCACCATCGCGTTCGCCATCCTGGGCACGCTGTCGCTGTTCATCCCGCCCGTCCGCGACTTCTTCCTGCCGTACTACGAGACCCTCGTCGCGATGCCGACGTGGACGTACATGGCGCTGCTGCCGGTGGTCTCGCTGGCGCTGTACTGGGACCAGCTCGGCGTACGGCGGTCGCTGCTGTTCCTGATCGCGGCGAGCGTGCTCGGGGCGAGCGCGGAGCTGCTGGGCACCAACACCGGCTTCCCGTTCGGGGAGTACTTCTACACCGACCGCCTGGGCGCCAAGATCTTCGGCGACGTGCCCTACTTCATCCCGACCTCCTGGTACGCGCTCGGCATCCTGAGCTACGACCTCGGCGGCCGACTGGGGCGCGGGCGCCTGGCGCGGGCGCTCTGGACGGCGGTCTTCATGATCGCGTGGGACGTGTCGCTGGACCCGGCCATGAACCAGGGCGGCGGGACGTTCGTGTTCTGGGAGTACCCCGGCGGCGGTGCGTTCTACGGAATGCCGTGGGTCAACTGGCTCGGGTGGGCGGTGACCTCGGTCGCCATCGCGTTCGCGTTCGAGGCGCTGGGCGGCATGGAGCCAGCCGGGAACGGGCTCACCGAGCGGTGGGCGCCGGTGGTCTACGCGCTCAACGTCTTCTTCCCCGCGTCGATCTGCCTGCTGTACGGCCTGCCGAGCGCGGGCGTGATCGGCCTCGTGGTGCTGGGTGCGCTGCTGTACGCCGTCCACCGGCGGACGCCTTTCGTGGGGACGCTCGCCCCCGCGTCCTAGTGGAGGTCTCTCGGTTCCTGCCCTCTCCCCCCCGCTTCGTCGCGCCCGAGGCGCCGCCCGCCGACGCCCCGCGCCGCCAGCAGGACCGGTACCTACGCCAGGCTTTCCGCCACCACAGCCGGACGTTCTCGCTGGCGACGCGCCTGCTGCCGCTCCGGGTCCAGCTGCCCGTCGCCGTCCTCTACCTGTACTGCCGGACGGTGGACACGCTGGCGGACGAGCGCGCCGCAGTAATCGGCGCCGACGCCGCGCTCGCCGAGGTGGACGCCCTCGACGAGGCGCTGCAGGCGACGCTGGCCGGGCGCCCCCCCGCGACCGGCCCGCATGCGCTGCTGTGGCAGCGCCTCGCGGAGGTCCACGCGGCCTACGACCTCCCGGCCTTCCCGCTCCGCCAGTTGCTCGACGGCGCCCGCTGGGACCTGACCGGCCGGACCGTGGGGACCCGCGCCGACCTGCTCGCCTACGCCGACCTCGTGGCGGGCTCCGTGGGCGCGGCCATGCTGCCGTTCCTCGTCCGCGATCGCGCCGACGCGGCCTCCCTCGACGCCCCCGCGCGGGCGATGGGCAACGCGATGCAGATCACCAACATCCTGCGCGACGTGGGCGAGGACTGGCGCGACCTGCGCCGCGTCTACCTCCCCGGCGAGGACCTCGCCCGCCTCGGGCTGGACGTGGGGCGCCTCGTGGACGGCGGCGGCGCCATCCCGGACGCCTACGCGAACCTCGTCGAGTCGCTCATGCGCGACGCCGAGGCGCTCTACGACGAAGGCGGACGCGGCATCGGGGCGCTGCGGCGGCGGGCGCGAGCGGGCATCACGGGCGCGGCGCGCATGTACCGCGAGTTCCTGAACGGCGTCCGCGCCAACGGCTACGACAACCTCTCGCAGCGTGCGGCGGTGCCGCTGCCGCGCAAGCTGCGGGTGCTGGTGGCCGACGACTACGGTCGCCGCCGCGCCCGGTTGGTCCGGTGAGCGGCCGCCCCGACGGTGCTCCGAACGGACCCGGCGCCCGCCTCGCCCGCGCCTTCGCCGAGCGGACGCTCCGCGCCGAGCTGCGCGCCTTCCGCCGGGTCGTCGGTGTGGGCGGAATCGAGACCGACCCTGCGCCCGGACGGCCCCTCGTGCTGACGGCCAATCATCACGTCTACGCCGACAGCTTCCTGCTCTGGCACCTCACCACCCAGGTGTGGCGCCGTCCGATGGTGGTGTGGATGGAGGCCTGGGACCGGGCGCCGCTGTTCGGCCCCGTCGGCGCGCTGCCGTTCCCCGAGGCCGACGCCCGGCGCCGTGTGCGTACGATGCGGGAGACGGCCCGGCGGATGGAGGCCGATCCCCGAACGGCGCTCTACCTCTACCCCGAGGGTCACATGCGCGTCCCCGAGGATGGCCTCGGCCCGTTCCGCGCCGACCTCCCGCGCCTCGCGCGCGTCCTGCCCCCGGCGGTCGGTTGGGCGCCCGTGGGGATCCACACGTCGTGGTGGGGCGAGAGCCGCCCGACCGCCGTGCTCGCGCTCGGCGCGCTCCACGACACGCCCGAGGCCGACGAGCCCGCCCGCCTCGGCGCCGCGCTGGACGCCGCCCGCGCCGCCCGCCCGGCCAGCCTCACCAACGGGACGGCCTCCCTCCTCCTCGGCGGCCGCCCCGGCCCGGACGAGCGCTGGGACCTCTCCCGGCTCGCCCCCCTCTACGAGCGGTGGACGTTTCGGCCGTAGGCAGAGGGTCCCGTTCAGCCGACCGCCCGCCGCACCGGAGATCCTGACCGAGCGATGTCCCCTGAGCGCCAACCCCCGTGAACGTTCTGTGGGAGGGCCCGCACGAACACCCGTCCGTTCTAGGTTGGCGTTTGCGTTGGATGTCCCCCGCCTCCTGATGCTGCTCCCGATCGCCGTGCTCCTCCTCGGGCTCCAGCCCGCCGACGCCTCGACCGTCCGCGACTCGCTGACGCACTACTACGTGCAGCAGGACGCGGCGGCCGTCGAGCGCCTGTACCGGACCCGGGCGCGGACCCGTGAGGACCGCCTCCTTTGCCTGTACCGCCTCTACCCGATGACGCTCGACGAGGGCTACCTCGCCGACATCCCGTCCGAGGCGGGCGTCCAGTCGGCGCGCGAGCTGGCGCTGATCGCGGCGCTGTGGGCCTACAAGGCATCCAGCGGCCCCGCGTGGCGCCTGCCGACCTACGGGCGCCGCTCCGAGCGCATCCTCAATGACGCGCTCGCCCGCGACCCTGCCGAGCCGTACGCGCTGCTGGTTCGCGGGCAGAGCCTCTACTACAAGCCACGCGTGTTTGGCGGCGACGTGGACGCGGCGAGGGAGACGTTCGAGCGACTCCGCCAGCGGGTCGGGCGGACGCGCGTGCCGGGCCTCCACCCGTTCGAGGCCGAGGTCTGGATCTGGATGGCCGTCCGCAGGCAGGACGCCACCGCGGGCACGCAACTCCAGCGTCGGCTCCTCGCGCGCAACCCGCCGCGCATGTTCCGGCAGTTCCTGACCGACCCTCCGTGACCGTCGCCGATGTCCTCTTGGCCGTCGTGCTGCTGATCCACGCAGGCGTGCTGGCCGTGCTCGCGGTCAACCTGCTGGCGTTCGCCCGCGACCGTCGGCGCCCGCTGCCGACCGACCTGCCGAGCGTTTCGGTCCTGGTCCCGGCGCGGAACGAGGAGGACACGCTGCGGCTGCTCCTCCCCACCCTCCTCGGCCAGCGCGGGGTGGACCTGCAGATCGTCGTGGTGGACGACGCGAGCGAAGATGGCACCTGGGACGTGCTCCAGTCCCACGCCGACCCGCGCCTGCTGCCCGTCCGCGGCGACGGACCGCCCGAGGGCTGGGTCGGCAAGCCGCACGCGCTGTACCAGGCGGCAAAGCGCGCCACCGGCGACGTGTTCGTGTTCCTCGACGCCGACGCCCAGCTCCGCGACGACCGCGCGCTCGCCCGGCTGGTCGGCCGCTGGATCGACGGCGGCGGGTCGGGCACCGCGATGACGGGCGTCCCCCGCTACCTCGACCGCGGCGCCGCCGCGCTGCTGACCAGCCTCGTCCCGTTCGCCGTTCTCGCCGCGCTCCCCATCCCGCTGGTCCCGCGGACGGCGTCGCCCGCGTTGAGCGCCCTCAACGGCCAGATCTGGCTCCTCGGTGCCGACGACTACCGCCGCCTCGCGCCCCACGAGGCAGTCAAGAACGAGGTGCTCGAGGACGTGAAGATCGGCCGCTACCTGAAGCGCTCCGGCACCCGGCTTTTCTTCCGCGACCTGAGCGGGGAGGTCGCCGTGCGCATGTACCGCGACTTCGGCGAGGCGTGGCGGGGCTTCCAGAAGAACGCGGCGCTGCTGGCGGGCGGGGCCCCCGGCCGACCGGTCACGGCGGCGTTCGTCGGCTTCCTGCTGCTCTACAGCGTGTCGTGGGTGGCGCCGGGCGTGTTGTGGGCGCTGGCCCCCGGCGGCTGGATCGCGCTCGGCACGCTGGTCCTCATCAAGCTGGCCATCGACTGGACGGGGCGCTTCCCGGTCTGGGTGAGCCTGCTGGCGCCGGTGACGCTGGCGCTGGGCGCGGGGCTGATGCTGGACTCGGCGCGCGTCCACGCGACCGGCGCGGTGTCGTGGAAGGGCCGGACGGTGGGCTGACCGGGGCCGCCTCGGGGGCGAGGCTAGGCTACCCGAACAGGGCGTCCTCCAGCTTGCGGATGGTCTCCTCTTCGCGCGCGATCTCCGCTGCCGGGCTGGCCCAGCCGTCGCCCCCGGCCGCCTCGGTGGGCACGTCGGCCGTCTCGACGATCGGCTCTGCCGCGCGGGCGGCCGCCTCCTCGGCTTCGATCTCCGCCGCGATCTGGTCCTGGAAGGGCTCCTGCGCGCGGGCGAACATGACGTGCGGCTCCTCGACCGGGTAGCCCGCCGCCTGCCGCTCGCGGTACAGCTTCAGGCAGCCATTCCAGAGTGCCCGCCGGAGGCCCCACTTCTCGACCGAGTACGAGCCCGCCTTCCGCTTGCCCGCCGCGTCGACCCAGTTGAGCTGGACGTAGAGCTTCGAGCGCGCGCCCTCGTCTTTCTCGCGAACCGAGAGGCCGACGACGCCGGTGTTGCTCCACGCCTTGCGCGGCTTCTGGGGCTCGTCGGGCAGTTCCTCCAGCAGGCGGTCGCGGTGAGCGATGGCCGCCTCCAGGGCGCCCTCACGCCCGTCGTGCTTCGCGTCGGCGAAGAACTTCGAGAGCCGCTTGCCGTCGCGCCGGGCGCGGACCTGCCAGCCGTGCGTGGGATGCCGCTTGGGATGAGCCTCGGAGGGCTCGATGTCGATCCGCGTGATGTGGTGGAGCCGTCGCGGGGTCGGCTGGCGCTCGTCGGCAGCGCCCTCGCTCTCAAGGGCCATCAGGTCGGGGTGAGTCGGACCGGGACGCGACCGAGGCCGCGGGAGGCGGGTCAGGCAGCATGCGGCGCGACGGCCTCGACGCGCGTGATCTCGGGGACCGCGCGCCGGAGGGCCTGCTCGATGCCGGCCCGGAGCGTCATCATGCTCATCGGGCACGTGCCACAGGCGCCCAGCAGTTCGAGTTCGACGACCATGTCGTCGGTGACCTGCTGGAGGCGCACGCTTCCGCCGTCGGCCATCATGTAGGGCCGGATGGCGTCGAGCGTCTCCTCGATCCGCGCGTGCAGCGCGGGGTCCGAGGGGTCGAGGGGCGTGGGATCTGCCATGTCCGCGGGGGTGAGGTCCGAAGGTACCACCGGGCCGGAGGCCGGGCGTGGGGCTCGGGGAAGACGCGCCAGGGGGCGCCGGTCCTACCCGCTGATGCTACTTGTACAGAATCTCAATGGGGAGCGTCGGCGGCGCGTCGGCGTTGCGGCGCTCCACCTCCGCGACGACGCGCTTCGCCATGGCCCGGAACGCCTTCGCGGACACGCTGTCGGGCTCTGCCAGCACGACTGGCGTGCCGCGGTCCCCCGCCTCGCGGGCGGCCTGCTCGATGGGGATCTCGCCCAGGACCGGCACGTCCAGCTCGGCGGCCAGCTTCTGCGCGCCCGCCTCGCCGAAGAGGAAGTACTTGCGGTCTGGAAGGTCCGGCGGCGTGAAGTAGGCCATGTTCTCGACCACGCCGAGCACCGGCACGTGGACGTTCTCGAACATCTTGACCGCTTTCCGAGCATCCGCCAGCGCGACAGGCTGGGGCGTTGAGACGACGACGGCGCCGGTCAGCGGGACCGTCTGCACGAGCGTCAGTTGGATGTCGCCCGTGCCCGGCGGGAGGTCGATCACGAGATGGTCCAGCTCGCCCCACGCCGCCTGCGAGAGGAACTGGCGGACCGCGCTCGATACCATCGGCCCGCGCCAGATGACGGCGTTCTTCTCGTCGACGAGGAAGCCCATCGAGAGCAACTTGACGCCGTAGCGCAGCAGCGGCACGATGTGGCGCTCGTCGTTCAGACGCGGCTTCTCGTCCTCGGGGACGCCGAACATGAGGGGCACGCTCGGGCCGTACACATCCGCGTCGAGGAGCCCCACCTTGGCGCCCGAGGCGGCCAGGGCCGCGGCGAGGTTGGCGGCGACGGTGCTCTTGCCCACACCGCCCTTGCCACTGGCGACGGCGATGAAGTTGGTGACCTGGGAGACGCCGCGGGGCTTCTGCGGGCGGGGTGCGTCGGACATGGAGGCGGAGGGTTTGGGTGGGGACCCGGCCGCCGAAGCGCGGTTCCGCTCCCAGAGGGATGCGGGGTGAAGAGGGGCGGAGGGGATGCGGTTCGCTGCCGCGCGGGCCTCCCTCGGCCTCCTCGCTACGGCGCTCCGGCCGCCAGCGCCAGCCCGTGGCGGACGCCACCCAACGTCGGCACGTACGACGACGCACCGAACCGGGTCAGGGCGGCGCCGAGGAGCAGGAGTGCCGCCGCGGCCACGTCCTCGCGGCCCGCCAGCACGTCCGGCGACAGGGCGAGCGCCTCGGCGGGCGTGCGGGCGAGGAGCCGGTCGCGCCACTGGCGGACCGCCTCGGCCGAGACCGCGTCGTCCTCTCCGGCCAGGCGCGCCATGAGCCGACCTACGCTGCCGGTCGCCACCAGCGGCATCGCTCCGCGCTCGAAGCCGACCCCAGAGAGCGCGCCCGACGCGTCGGCGAGAGCGGCGGCGATGGCCTCGGGCGAGGGAGGGCGCACCGCAAAGTGCCGTTCCGTGAGCCGGACGCTTCCCACGTCTACGCTCTGTCGCTCCGCCAGTCCGCCCGAGCGGGTGCCCAGCGCCACCTCGGTGGACCCGCCGCCGATGTCGACCACGAGGGCGGCGTGCAGGTCCGGCAGGAGCGCGAGCGCACCGCGGAACGTCGCCTCGGCCTCCTCCTCGCCGGAGAGGACCCGGTAGACGAGCCCCAGCTCGCGGCGGACGCGGCCCTGGAGAACGTCCACGTTGCTCGCGTCGCGGCTCGCGCTGGTGGCGCCGACCACGACGTGCTCGGCGCCCAGCCGCTCGGCCGTCGCCAGCGCGCCCGCGAGCCGGTCCACGACGCGGTCCATCGCCTCCGGAGCCAGCCGCCCGCTCGCATCCACGCCCTGCCCGAGGCGGGCGAAGCGCTCCTCCTCCTCGATCACGACCAGACGGCCGTCCGTCACATCAGCGACGACGCTCATGACCGTGTTCGTGCCGACGTCGATGGCGCAGAGGCGCATAGGGGTGGGGAGTCAGAGGTCGAGCAAGATGCGGCACACCGCGTCTGCCTGTCGCCATTTCCTCGTTCCTATTCCCCACGAGCGAAGCGCGCGCCCCACCACTCGTTCTCCGCCACCTCCGCCTCGGCGCGGTAGCCGAGGCCGGCCATGACGCCGAGGACGTGCTCGCGCTCGGTGGCCAGCAGCCCGGACAGGACGACGGGCGCCTCGGGCGTGGCCTTCGCGACCAGCCCGGGCAACATCGGCTCCAGGATCGAGCGGATGATGTTGGCGATCACGAGATCGAAGCCCGTCTCGGAGACGACCTCCAGCGATCCCTCCCGCACCTCCAGCGCGTCGCCGACGCCGTTGAGCGCGGCGTTGTCGCGACCGTTGTCGACGCTCCACGGGTCCACGTCGACGCCGATGGCGGAGGCGGCGCCCAGCCGCAGCGCCGCGATGGCGAGGACGCCCGTGCCGGTGCCGAGGTCGAGCACCCGGCCGCCCTCGGGGGCACACTCCGCGAGCAGGCGGAGGCAGAGGCGCGTCGTCTCGTGGTAGCCCGTGCCGAAGGCCATCTTGGGGTCGATGCGGAGGACGGTGGCCGCGGCGAGGTCGGGCGGGACCTCGGTCCACGACGGCGCGACGACGAACGGACCCGCCTCGATGGGCTCCAGGCTCGCCTCCCACGTCGCGTTCCAGTCCTGGTCCGGCACGGTCTCCTCGGTGAGCGCATCGACATCGAGTCCACGCTGGCGCATCAGCGCGCCGACGGCCTCCTGGGTCGGTCCGTCCCAGCGGGGCGCGGGGGCATAGGCCACGAGCACGTCGTCGGCCTCCTCGAAGGCGTCGAAGCCGAGGTCGGCGAGGTCGGCGAGGAGCGGCTCGCGGGTGCCGTCGTCGGCGACGGCGAGGGTGAGGCGGAGCGTGTCGGGCACGGATGTCGGGAGTGAGGAGCCCGCGTACGCCTGTCTGCCGGTGGGGTGCCGCGCCTGCGTCCCGGCGGAGGCGGCTCTCGACCGGGCACCCGCACGGCCTCCGCGGCGCGTTCCGCCTAGACCTCGCTGCCCTCCCCTTCCTCCGGCGGGGGCGCCGGGGCAGACTCGGCGTCGGCCTCCGACCCGTAGACGTGGACGCCCCAGAGCGTGTAGCTGCTCGGTCCGAAGTCCCCGAAGTCGCGGCTCCCGTCTGACCGGTAGCGGAGGACGTAGGTCCCGGCGTCGAGCGCGACAGGCCCCTCGAAGCGGCGGTGGAAGAGCGCCTCCCCGCCGGGGACGGTGTTGGCCCAGCCCATCGACCAGACCTCCTTGCCGTCGACGCGCTCGATGGTGGCGTAGTCGTAGGGCGACTCGTCCGACATCTCGCCCTGCGCGACCACGAGCACCTCGGTGGGAGCGTCGAGGGTGAAGCGCACGCGCCGGTCCTCGCTGGTCCCGACCGAGTCGATTCGCGCGAGCAGGCGTTCCGCTGGCGGCAGCGTGAGATCGGAGGACGCGGTCTCGAAGGAGGGCTTGTCCTGCGTCAGAGAGACGCCGAGCGAGGCCACGTCCACCGTCGGGTCGAGGGCGTAGAGGACGGCGCCCCAGAGCGGGTTGGTGGGACCGCCGGAGTTGTAGCCGCCGCCGCAGTCGTGCGAGCCGTCGGTCTCGTAGGTGAGCCGGTACTGGCCTGGCTCCAGGGTGAGCACGGCGACGGCGCGCTTGTTCTTGGACGCGCCGCCGGCCGGTTCGAGGTCGTCGCGCATCTCCCAGATCTCGTCCCAGTCGCCATCCTCGTCCATGCGGTCGAGCTCCGCGTAGTCGTAGCGGGAGCCGGACTCGATCTCGCCGACGGCCAGCAGCAGCACGTCCATCGTCGTCGGCAGGGTGAACGTGGCCTCGCGGTCCTCGTTGGGGCCGACGCACTCGAAGGCGACGATCTGCGGACGGTCGAGGGTGAACGGGTCGAGGCGGGCGACGGCCGCACCGTTCGCCGCGCGGCGAACGGTCATCCCCCAGGAGGACGGCACGAGCGGAGGGTTGGCCGTCCACCCGGAGAAGGCGTGCGAGCGGTCGGCGGCGAAGGCCGCGCGGTAGAGGCCCGGCGCGAGCGTCACGGTCTCCTCGATGAGCCGGTTCTTGAGCGAGCCGCCCGCCCACTGGCCCGGCCCCGTGGCCGTCCAGACGGTGTCGGTGGTGCCGAGGCGGACGATGGACGGCACGTCGGCCACGACGCCGTCGGTGATCTCGGTGACCGCGCGGATCCGGACCTCGGCCGGGGCGGTGACCTCCAGCAGCGTCTCGGGATGCGCGTGGTTGCGGACGCTGAGGGCCTGCCAGACGAACGTCGAGTCGGACGGCGGGTCCTCGTCCTCGGGGTCGCCGAGGCCGGAGGTTCGGGCGGCGCGGGCGCCCTCGTCGACGGCGTCGAGGAGGAAGTGCCAGCGGCCGGCGTCCCCTACCCAGGCGCGCCCGCCCTGGCTCAGGAACGCGCGCACGCGCTCGCGGAAGGAGTCGTCGCGGGGTCCGGGCTCGCGGACGAGCGGGTCGCCGTAGCTGGCGAAGTACACGTCGTAGACGCCCGCCGGAAGGGTGAGCGTGTCCTGAACCGACGCCAGCGTGCCGCGCTCTGGGCGGGCCGGGTCCATCTGCCACATCACCCGCTCATCCCCGCGGCGGACGATCCAGCCGGTGGCGGCCAGCGTGGTGTCCGAGGCCGCGCTGCCCGCCTCCTCGAACGACCCGGCCGCGTCGATGGCGAAGGTGCCCGGCCGGTCGAGGGCGAAGGCCTCGTGGACCAGCTCGTCCGCGTCGATGCGGTCGAGGGCGACCGTTCCGCCACTGGAGCCGTCGGCGAGACGGATGAGGGCGAACACGGCGACGCCGAGCAGGCCGACGAGGAAGAAGCGGGAGAGGAAGGTGCGCACGGGGTCGGGGGAAGGGACGGCGCTACGGGACGAACCCGCCGGGGTTGCCCTGGCCGCCGCCCGATATATTCGCAACACCGCCGCGCGCCTGCCGAACACGGCGCACGCCGCCCCCTCGCCCCCTGCCGACGACCCTCCCCGCCACCCGCCGCGCACTCCGCGCCCTGGTCGCCACCGTCCCCCGCCGGCTGGCGCTGGCCGTGAGCGCGTTGCTGGTGCTGGGCCTGGTCGCGGTGTCGCGCGGAGCGACGGCCGCGCTGGGCGTGCCCGACGGCCTGGCGCTGGCCATCGGGCTGGACCTCGCCGCGGTCCTCTCGGGCGTGGCGCTGTACGTCGCCTTCGCGGGCCTCGGTGGGCGGACGGACCCGCTCCGGAGCCTGGCCGTCCCGCTGGCCCTGTCGGGGGCCGTGCTGACCCTCATCCTCGTGGTCGGGAGCCTGCATGCCGGGTCCATCGACCCCAAGACGGGCCTGCCGGGCCTGCCGCTGACTGCGTTTCTGGGGAGCATCATCGGGACGGCGGAGACCGTGCTGGCGGCGGTGCTGATGGCCTCGCTGCGCCCGCTGGCTCTGCACCGACGGAAGCGGGCGACGCTGGTGACGTGGGGCGTTTTCCTGGGGCTGGTCACCGTGACGGCGCTGACCGTCGCCGGGCGCCCGCTGACCCGCTATGCCCCGGACGTGATGGCGCCGTTCTACCTCGCGGCCGTGTTGGCCGGGGTCGCGCTGACGGTCCGCCAGGGCTGGATCGCCGAGCTGTCGGCGCGGCGCCGGTGGCAGGCGGGGGGCCTCGCGCTCGGGCTGGCGCTGGTGCTGGGCGCGCTCCTCTACTCGCAGATCGACGGACCGGGGACGCTGCTCGTGGGCGACGGCACGGGCGAGGTGCGGGCGGTGCCCTACACGTTCGTGCTGAGCCGGTCGCTCTCCTCGCTGATGCTCATCCCGACGCTGTTCGGCGCCCTCTACGGGCTCGCGGTGACGCTGTCGCTGCTGTTCGGGCTGTCGTCGGCGACGCTGCAGGACCAGCGTGCAGGGGAGCGGCGGGCGCTCCAGTCGCTGGCGGACCTGTCGGGGCGCCTGCTCGACCGCGGCGAGCTGGCGACGGCGGTGGCCCGCGGCCCCGTCGAGGCGGGGCTGGCGGATGCGGCCTGGGTGGCGCTGACAGACCCCGCCCAGGGCCAGATCCGGCCGGTGGTGGTGGCCGCCGCAGGGCTCTCGCTGGACGCCGCGGCCCGTGCCGCCGACGCCGACGCGCTGTACCGCGCCGCGTCCGAGGCGAGCGGCCCGCTGGTGCTGGCGCACGCTGAGAGCGACCACCGCGTCCGCGCCCGGCCGGGCGACGGCGTGGCGAGCCTGGTGGCGCTGCCGCTCGGCGGGATGGACCACGGGCCCGGCGGGCTGACGCGCGGCGTGCTGCTCGTGTCGCGCACCACGTCGGACGCGTTCGAGCCGGACGACCTCGCCGCCCTGGACACGTTCGCCGGGCAGGCCGCGCTGTCGCTCTCCCACGCCGACCTGTTCGCCGACGCGCTCGAACGCGAGCGCCTGACGCGGGAGCTGGCGCTCGCCCGCGAGGTGCAGCAGCGGCTCTTCCCCCAGTCGCTGCCCGAGATCGCGGGGCTGGAGTTGGCGGCGGCCGAGCGCCCCGCCCGCGAGGTCGGCGGCGACTACTACGACGTGGTCCGCCTCGGGGACGACTGCGTCGGGGTGATGGTGGCCGACGTGTCGGGCAAGGGCACCCCGGCGGCGTTCTACATGGCGGAGCTGAAGGGCATCTTCCAGGCGGGCAGCCGCCTGACGCGGTCGCCGGGGGCCCTGCTGGCCGGGGCCAACGACGCGCTGACGCCGTCGCTGGGCCGCGGCGTGTTCGCCTCGGCCGCCTATGCCGTCGTGGATGCCGAGGCGGGGACGCTGCGGCTGGCGCGGGCCGGGCACACGCCCGCCGTGCTCGTCCGCGACCCGGACCGGGCGGACGGCGGGATGTGGCTCCTCCGCGGCGATGGACTCGCCATCGGGCTGGACCGGCAGGGCGATACGTTCCGACGGACGCTCCACGAGCAGTGCCTCCGCCTGGCGCCAGGCGACACGCTCGTGCTCTACACCGACGGGCTCACGGAGGCGCGCGACGCGGCGGGCCAGGAGTATGGCTACGACCGGCTGGCGGCGTTCGTCCAACGGCACGCGCACGCGAGCGCGCTCGACCTCCGCGACCTCCTGCTGGCCGAGGCCCACGCCTGGGCCGGGTCTGACGAGCCCGACGACGACACCACGTTCGTGGTCCTTCGGTGGACCGGCCGCGGCGAGGACGTGCCGTTGGCTGACATCACGGGCGGACCGCCGGTGACCGACCGCGCTTGGATGACGGGCACCGGATGACGGATGGAGGGTCATTCGCCCCCGTTCGCCTCCTCGTCCGCCCCTTCCCTCTTCTCTCTTCCCCGTTCTCCCGCATGAGCTTCTCCGTCACCTTCGACCGCCGTGCCGGGGCGTCTGCCGCGCCCGTGCGCGTGCTCGCGCTCCGGGGCGAACTGGATGCCCACACGGCGCCCGACTTCGAGGCCGCGCTCCAGGCCTGCCTGGACGACGGCGACCACCGCCTCGTGGCCGACGGCTCGGCGCTCGACTACGTCTCGTCGGCCGGGCTGGGGGTGTTCATGGCGTTCGTGGAGCCGGCGCGCGACGGCGGGGGCGACCTCAAGATCGCGGCGCTGCCGGAGCACGTGTTCGACGTGTTCGACCTGCTGGGCTTCCCGACGGTGTTCGACATGCACGAGACGGTGGAGGCGGCCGTCGGCGCCTTCGGGGGGGCGTAGCCGTGGCCGACACCGCCCAGAGCCTGCGCGTCCGCGGGGACACGTCCGAGCTGGCCCGCGTGCGGGCGAGCGTGGGCGCGTGGGCGGACGCGGCGGGGCTGGACGGGAAACCGGCGCGACGGCTCCAGCTGGCGGTGGACGAGGCCATCGCGAACGCCATCGAGCACGGCATGGCGGCGGACGCGCGCGTGATGGTCCGCGGGACGCGGGGCCGGGGGCGGCTGACGGTCACGATCCGCTACCGGGGAGCGCGGTTCGATCCGACGACGGCGCCGACGCGGCCCGCCGACGAGACGGTCCGCCAGCACGCGAAGCACGGCTATGGGCTGCACCTGATCCGGACGCTGGCCGACGAGGTGGCGTACCGCTGGGACCGGGGGACGAATGAGGTGCGGCTAACGGTGGGGCGGACGGCGTAGGCGGAGCTTCAGGTCAGCGCGTCGGGGTCCGATGCCCGATGCTGCGGGATCGACGCTCGCGCCCGTGGAATCGACGCTCGCGCCCGTGGAA
>NZ_MVOI01000019.1 GCF_002283555.1 Rubrivirga sp. SAORIC476
ACGCGTCAGGTACCAGTCCTCCAGGCTGTCTGGCTTCGCCTCGAAGGCGCGCGTGAACGCCTCGAACTGCTTCTGCTCGGCGTCCTCGTAGAGGGCGCTGTTCTGGAAGTAGAAGAAGCCCTCCCGCAGGTCGCGCAGGTAGCTGTCGTAGGCGATCCCCTCGCGCTCGAGCGCGGCCACGCCGGCCTGCCGCGTCGTCAGCGCCGAGTCGAGGTAGGCGACCCGCTCGGCCTGGTTGGTCGAGTCGACGTTGGCGGCGAAGTCCTCGTAGATCGACGCCATCCGGAGGTAGTTGCGGTCGTCGGGGTCCTCGCCGGTGAACAGCGGCTCGGT